>NZ_JBFTKO010000002.1:0-523862 GCF_056395985.1 Pedobacter sp. 05T44 | reverse complement strand
CTTTTAGCTTCAGTAATGGCATTTGCACCTAAAATAGAAAACTGATAGCTGACCTCGGCCATATAACTTGACCTACTATAACTCAATGGTATTTTAAAATTGTACGACAAAAGTTCAAAACTTGTTGCCGGCAAAGTAGTGGTTATTGTACTATTGCCATTTCCGTTTCCATTTCCATTACTATTACCGTTGCCATTTCCGTTGCCATTACCATTATTCTTTTTATTCTTCTGCTCCGTATAAGTTTTAAGAAAGTGCTGTGTACCTGCCACTATTTCTATCGAAGGTTCTATGGATAATAGATCTTCCTTACTAAATAGCGTACCTAGTTCTATTAGTTTTGAATTTGTTAATCCTGCAAACACATCGCTTTCTTGTCCAAAAGCATAGTCGGCAGATAAAGAACTCTTAAACCATGGCCAATTGTAATCGGCTGTTACATTTAGATTATTCTCATTAGATGCTTGTAATAATGGAGAACTTTTTGGGTAGAATGATCTGCTATAACCTACGCCGGCAGTAAATCTTTCGTTAAAATCATGATCATAACCAACTCCTAAATCTGTTTCAGAAATACCAGATCCAACACTTAAAAGTTTATATGCACCTGCAGAAAAATATAGACCAACAGGCAATCTTACTGTCGCATTGGCCAATACATAAGGCAGCTTTTCGGCCGTTGTTTGTCCATAGTAACTCACGTTATTGCTATATATAGCGGCCAAAGTTATTGTAGTTTTTTTTGTGTCGGCAGAGTCGATGTCTTTTTGAGCCTTAACTTTTATACTTAGCAAGCAAATAATTACACTAAGGGATAGTAATTTCATACAGGCTAGTGTTTTTTAATTTTGGGGCGACTTACTTTGATGGGTTTAACATCTGGCCTCCCCTTGGGCTTAACAACCTCAGGTTTTGGTTGTCTTCTTGATTTTGGCACTTCCTTAACCTCTTGCTTTTGCCTGTCTCCTTTAGAACGATCTGCTTGTTCAGATTTACCTTTTTTTTTCTGATTATAAGATTTCAGAGATGAGGTTCCCAAAGTATTTGATACTGCAGGCGAAACAAGTAAACAGATGGCTATTGTTACAGTTAATAAGTGTCTGACCATTGTTTGTAAATATATCGAAATGCTCATCATGTAAATATAAAGAAAGTTTACCTCTTTCGAGGCAAACTTTCAACCCCTCCTAAAACATATTCATGTTCATCTGCGCCACTCAATATCTATAACAAAGGTTGTTAGCTAACATGAAATTCAGATGAAATTTCAAAAGAATTAAATTATTTTTTGAATTTCATGTTGTTTTCATGTTCAGAGTTGAGCTTTGAGTTATTAATTGAAGAATTTAAAACTCTACTACTATGAAAAACAAAACAATTTATGCAACCCTGATGGTATTGGTTATTGCAATAGCATCACTTATAGGTTGTAAAAAAGACAGTCAGGCTTCTGGCACTACTAAGGTAGAGATCAGGATGACTGATGCTCCGGGAGATTTTGACGCTATCAATTTAAATGTAAAGCAAGTAATTCTGCTTTCGGGCGGTAAACCTTACACCTTTGAGGTTGATCATGGAATATTCAACATTCTTGATTTTCGAATTGGCACCAGTAATCCTGATATCTTAGTGGCCTCTGGCGATATGCCATCTGGCGAGATCACTGAGATCAGACTCGTGCTTTATGACAACAATACCATCGTTGTTGATGGCCAGGTACAAGATTTAAAAACACCTAGTGCACAAAGCTCTGGATGGAAAGTAAAACTTACAGAAAATCCTGAATTGTTGCCAGGGGTTACTTATTCTCTGCTTCTTGACTTTGATGCAGCTAAATCTATTGTTGCAACTGGAAATGGAAAATATATACTTAAACCTGTTGTTAGAGGTGTTACCGTTGCAACATCTGGTTTAATTTCTGGTGTAGTATTACCACTAACAAGTCACCCGGAAGTTTTGGTTATCGCCGGAACTGATACCGTTGGAACTGTAACAAATGCTACAGGTATGTTTACTGTTGGAGGGTTAGCCACAGGAAACTATACTGTAAAAATATTACCTGTTGAGGGTTTTGCAGAAACTACTATTCCTAATGTTTCTGTCACAGCTGGTCAGAATACCAGTATTGGTACCATTAATTTACAATAAACATTATTACCATTTTTTAACACACACTTAAAACATTTGGTTATGAAAAAGCTATTATTTTTAACATTACTTGCGGCAATTGGGCTTTTGCCTAACAAGTCAGATGCTCAGGTTAGCCTTAGCGTAAACATTGGTTCTCAGCCCGCATGGGGCCCTTCAGGCTATGATCATGCTGATTATTATTATATGCCTGATATTGAGAGTTACTATTATGTTCCTACCAGACAGTTTATTTACCTGAGTAATGGGAACTGGACTTTCTCTGCGGGCCTACCTCCAAGATACAGAGATTACGATTTATACCATGGATATAAGGTGGTTATTAATTCACCTGAGCCATATCGCTATTATAGAGACCATAGGGTAAGATATGCGAGATACAGATCATACCGTTCTCAACCGGTTCGTTACAGCCGTCAGGTGCGCTATGTAGATAGAGGTTATGACAGACACGATTCTTATAAGTATAAAAAATACAAAGGCAACGACAGAGGCTGGAAGGGTGATCGTGGAAGAGGACACGGAAACGGTCATGGCAATGGTCATGGGCATGGAAAACATTAGAGTTACATTTTTTAGTTAAAAGGCTTTGAACCGGATGGTTCAGGGCCTTTTTTGTTTCAACATGCCAACTCGGTTGATTATTGTGCCAAGTACAGAGAGTAAAAATCCCTCAATTATTGCTCAATTGCATGTGTACAACTGACAATAAGCACCAGTAATATTAAAAAATGAGCAGCAACAAAAACATACTAAAGGCATTCTATCTTATTCTGATAAGCTCTTGTCTGTTTATCTACCCCATTATCATTTCCTTTAAAAAGGACGGCACTTTTTGGAAGTCAAAATTTCTTACCGTAAATAAGGATGGCAGCATTACTTATATCCCCGATGAAAATGGAAATACCATTCCTGATTTCAGTAATGTTGGCTATCATCATGGATTAATAGAAATACCTGATATAAAAGTAGTTAAAAACCTTAATCCGGTACAGGGTGATGCAGGAAAGGCAATTCAGCAGGCTATTGACGAAGTTGCGGCTTTAGCACCCGATAGAAATGGATATAGAGGGGCTATCCTACTTAAGAAAGGGAGCTATCCCATTTCCGGAAGCATTTCTATACAAACAAGTGGTATCATTTTACGCGGAGAGGGCGGTGTTACAAAGCTTATTGCAACCGGAAAAGGACAAAGATCTCTAATTAAAGTAAGTGGAAAGGGAAAGGTTATTGAAGTAAAAAACAGCAGGGTAGAAATTGTTGATGACTATGTACCAACAGGTGCTAAATCTTTCAATATAGCATCATCAGAAGGCTTAAAAAAAGGCGATCGTATAATAGTTTTCAGACCAGGAACGGAAGCATGGATTCATGACTTAAAGATGGATCAGATTATTGCCAGAGATGGTACAAAGCAATGGACAGCACAAGAATACAACCTTAGTTATGAGCGACAAATAACGGCTATTAACGGCAATAAGATTTCTATAGACAACCCGATTGTAATGTCTATGGATAAAAAATACGGTGGTGGTGAGGTATTCAAATATCAGTATGCAGGCAGATTAGCCGAAAACGGAATAGAAAACATGCGTTTTGAATCGGAATTTGTTGGTGATGTTGATGAAGACCATGCCTGGGTTGCAGTTGAATTTGATCATATCGAAAATGGATGGGTAAGGAATGTGAGTTCTTACTATTTTGGCAACTCCTGCGTGAGTCTTAGACCAGGTGCTAAAAACATAACAGTAACTGATTCTAAGTGCTTTGATGCAAAATCTATCATTACAGGTGGCAGAAGATATTCTTTTAATAATGAAGGTCAGCAAAACCTTTTTCAGAATCTCGAAACTACTGAAGGACGCCATGATTATGTTACAGGCGCCCGCGTTAATGGACCGAATGTTTTTTACAACTGCAAATCCAGAAAAACACATGCCGATATTGGACCACACCACAGGTGGGCTTCAGGAACATTATACGATAATATAGATACCGATGGAGAAATTAATGTGCAGGATCGTGGCAACTGGGGCAGCGGACATGGTTGGTCGGGTGTAACTCAGGTATTATGGAACTGCAAGGTATCAGGCGCAGCAGTACAAAACCCATGGGTTTCTGGAAAAAACTATGCAATAGGTTTACGAGGCAAAAAACTAAAAGGTCGCTTGGATGGTAAAGAAAGTGGAGAATGGGAAGGTCTAAACCAATCAGATTTGGAGCCTTCTTCTTTGTTTAAAGCACAGTTGAAAGCAAGAAGTACAAAATAAACCTGACAGGTTAAACTCTTGTACATGCTAGTACTCCTGCTTTCCTAAAAAATCACCTTCTTAGAGGAGGCCTAGGAACTTTTGCCCTTTTTAGCGATGCGGGCAAAAGGTTCCAGACTCCGAAAAGAACGGTTATTTTTGCCTTTATTCGATTTTAAATACCTCGGTCATGCCTTTTTCCCAAGATGGGCCAATAGCTTCGGTTTTCCAAAAAGGCTCATGGGCTAACTCATCAGGCCTTAAGTACAATCCATTTTGATCCTTTTTTAACTTAATATTTTGAACAGCAAAACCTCTTGGAAGCTCACCAAAAGCACTATTACCTACAATCAGGTTGTCTTTAAATTCAATTTCTACCTTGTTATCATTCCATTTTAGCGGTTCATGTTCGGTTACAATTACATTTTTTGAGAAAATGGTGTTTAATGGTGGCAAATACCTGCCTGGATTATAACCAGCACTTATTGAAAAGGGTTCAGTAGCGTTAATGATCAGGTTGTTGATGATACTTGCGTTTTTAACCTGCCAGTGGCTTTTAAGTTCCGGATTTGGTAATCCGGCCATAATAGAAATTGCTGCGCTAACACTCTTTCCTGTAATACCTTGCAGGTAATTGTCGTGCACGTTATGCCCTTCGGCAATTATCCTTATTCCGCCTGTACCTGGTTTATTGTTGCCTATAAAGTAGTTTCCGTATACTTCTGAGTTATTGCCATGGCGCAGGGTAAGTGTTGCTTTACATTCATAAAACAGGTTGTTGCGGATAATATTTTTGCACGATTTAATAGATACAGCTTCCAATTCTCCGTCGCAATGTTCAAATATGTTGTTTTCAATGATGGTCTTTGAATCATGAAGGGACCAGGTGCTGTTACCTATCCTTAAAGTTTCACCGCCATTACCTCCCAATTCCGGTCTTTCTCCAAAATAGTTATGGTCTATTCTGTGGTAGTTAGGCTTGTCTGACAGCCATACCGTAAGGGTAACCCCCTGATGGCTTTTACCTTTGATAAAGCAATGATCTACCCTGTTATTAAAACCATTCATAGATATCCATCGATAATCAGCTGTTTTATCTGGGTTATTATATTCAACAATAGCAGTATTCGTTAGTCTGCACCATGTTGATTTGGTTGAGAATAGTACTACATCACCCTTGTCGATATATCCATTTGCAAAGGAAAGACCATCCACGACCAGCCATGCACCATCAATTTTAAGCGTAGAATTTCCACTTAGTG
The DNA here is from genome assembly GCF_056395985.1 of Pedobacter sp. 05T44. Taxonomy (NCBI): domain Bacteria; kingdom Pseudomonadati; phylum Bacteroidota; class Sphingobacteriia; order Sphingobacteriales; family Sphingobacteriaceae; genus Pedobacter; species Pedobacter sp. 05T44. The sequence continues at coordinate 518,203 of NZ_JBFTKO010000002.1, read as the reverse complement.
TGATACTGCCGGGTGTTGCGCTGGTAAGAGTAACAGGCTGATTTTTGGTGCCTGTTCCTTTAAATACCAATTGCTGATCTTTCCATTCTCCGACTTGCATAATCACCTTATCACCTGGTTTTAAATGTAAAACTTCCAGATCTTTAGCCGATTTTATTTTGTATTCTTTTGCGCTTAAAGCAGAGTTAAATCCCAGAAAAAGGATTAATCCCAGAACTATATTTTTCTTCATTATAATTAATCTAGTGCTCCTGTTTTCATTGCTTCTTTGGGCTTCGTCTGAATTTGATTTCCAACAATACCTTCAAACTCAACCTTTATTACACTTGCAATTGCATCTGGCGCTGCCGAAGGTAGTGCTATGGTTAAAACACCATTTTCTGTAGCGGTTTTCAGCTTGCTTTTTGTGGCTAACAATGTAGCTGAAAGCACTTCATTTTTAAGATTAGGAATAACCAATTTGCCATCTGATGGCCAATTAAATACAGAGAAATAAAGCGTGGTACCTTTGGCTGTTTCTTTTCGGGTACAGCGTCCCCATTCTAGCGGGGGTATCGGACTTGATTTGGTCGCGTAAATCGCTTCGCTATTTACTTTCATCCAATTGCCAATGGCTTTTAATCGTTCTATGCTTTCCTCAGGAAAAGTTCCATCTGGCTTAGGCCCTATGTTCAATAGGTAATTACCACCTTTAGAGGCAATATCGGCAAGGTTTCTGATCAGCGTTTCTGTCGATTTCCATTTGGTATCTGAAGTTCTAAATCCCCAGGTTCCGTTCATGGTCATGCAGGTTTCCCAGTCCATTCCATCCAACTCTGCCTGATTGGGTATTTTTTGTTCAGGAGTTTTGGTATCTCCCGGAAAATTAGGACGTTTTAAACGGTCGTTGGTAATAATCTGAGGTTGTGTTTTTAAGGCATCCTGTAATTTCAACGCTGCTTCATCTGTCATGTTTGTTGGGGTATCCCACCATAGCACCGCTATATCGCCATAATTGGTCATCAGTTCTTTAACCTGAGGTACCGATACCTCATCAATATACTGAGCAAAGGATTTGGTTTCCTGGGCAGGATCCCAATGTCCATGATGAGCTTCAGTGTAAGCGTCGACCTTTGCCGAGTCCGGATTTAACCAGCCTTCAGTCATTACCTTTCTTGCTGCAGATCCTCCTGCGTTATTCCAATCTTGGGCCTGCGAGTAGTAAAAGCCAAGTTTCATTCCTTGCTTTTTACAAGCTTCAGCCAAAGGCTTTAACAGATCTTTACCGTATGGCGTGGCATCAGTTATGTCCCACTTGCTGGCTTTTGAGTTAAACAAGGCAAATCCATCATGATGTTTAGCAGTAATGATGATATATTTCATGCCTGCGTCTTTTGCCATTTTTACCCATGCATCCGGATCGTATTTTACAGGATTAAAACTTTTAGCCATTTCCTGATATTCGGCTACCGGGATTTTAGAACGGTTCATGATCCATTCGGCCCCACCCCTAAGTTGTTCATGACCTTTATAAACCCCTGCAAACTGTGCGTAAACACCCCAGTGAATGAACATTCCAAACTTGGCCTCTCGCCACCATTTCATACGTTCATCTTTAGATAATTGTTTCTGACTGTAGCCTGTTTGTCCCAGAAAGAGAAGCGCTAACGTTATTGAAAATAGTATTCTACGCATGTTATATTTTGATAAATGTAATTGAGCAATACCTAAATTAGGGAGTAATAACTGGTTAATACTCTTTGTTTTTTGCCTATCGTTCAGCCTAATTGGCTTATTTATTTAATGCTTTGTATCTTAAAAGTGCTTCCAGATAATAATAATCTGCATAAGAAATCGGTACATCTACTTCGCTGTTAGATGGCTTTGAACCTGTACTGTGTAATAAAATAAAGCCCTTATTCTCTCCTTCAGGTGAAATATACTTTGTGCTTAAACTCTGCAACATGAGATTGGCTTTACTTTTATATAAATTCTTATTGCTGCTATATTTGCTTAATTCGTAAAGACCAGACACAATTACTGCAGCAGCAGAAGCATCTCGAGGCTCATTAGGTATACCAGGGGCATCAAAGTCCCAGTAAGGCACCAGGTCTTTTGGCATGTTTTTGTGATTAAGAATAAAGGCTGTAACATGCTCTGCCTGATTTAAATATGCTGGATCTTTTGTATAGCGATAACACATAGTATAACCATACAGCGCCCATGCCTGCCCTCTTGCCCATGCCGATTCATGACTATATCCCTGATGGGTATTCTTTTTTAAAACCGCCCCTGTGTTTGGATCATAATCGATAACATGATAAGAGCTATAATCTGCACGGAAATGATTCTTCATCGTAGTGTTGGCATGGCTCACAGCAATTTTATAGAATGATGAATCACCCGTAAGCTTAGTTGCTTCAAAAAGCAGTTCCAGATTCATCATATTGTCTATAATTACCGGGTTCACCCACTTATCCGTACTATGATCCCATGATCGGATCACTCCAGTTTTAGGATTAAATCTTTTACTCAATGTCTGCGCAGATTCGATAATTACTTCTTTGTAGTGTGGATCTTTGGTAAGCCTGTATCCGGTTCCGATACTGCAGTACACTTTAAACCCCATATCGTGGGTTACGCCATTTAGCTTTTCCTTTTCTATGTCAGCAGAAAATTTCTTTGCCTGTGTCAGCCAGTTTTCTTTACCTGTATATTCGTATAAAAACCATAGTTCTCCTGGGAAAAAACCGCTTGTCCAGTCTTTGGAGGCTACCAGTTTTAAATTGCCATGATCTAACGTTCTGGGCGAAACCAGTTCGGATTTACCGGAAGCTGCCTTTGCCTGATCTACTTCTTTAAGCATCAACTCTGTTTGTTGCGATGCCTGCTCAAATGCCTTTTTTACATTGATCTTTTGCGCAAGGGATGGTAATTGAAAAACAGATAAAATAAGTGCGGTAGAAATATATTTATTCATGATTGGGTAATGCTTTATAGGTTTTATTGAATAGGAATTAGCTGTACCTCTAACAGTTTCATTAGCTCAGCTCCTTTAATTTGTGTTGGTTTAATGGTAAGCAGTTGTATACCCACCGACGCCGAAATAACACCTGCATCCTGTGAGGTTACCATTCCATCGGCCGGAGGAACTACGGATGTGTTAATTTTAGTAGTTCCCAATTGGATTTCATAAGCAGCTCCAGAAGTTGAGCCTGCAATATATTTAACTACTACTTTATATTTGGCTGCTTGAAGTGATTTTAAGGTCCACGATAGGTATTGGTCCTTTAGCCTCCACCCATCCACATAATAGCGGTCTGCTTTACCATCGCCAAAAGTAAATTTCTTACCATGCAGTTGGGCATCAAAAGCAAGCAGTCTGTTGGTAGTGTTTTTTACTAACCGTCTTACCGTATCGGCAAGTATATTGCCTTTTACTTCCAGTACAACAACAGCATCAATAGCATCTGGCACTTTTTGAGGCAAAGTGACTACAGCATCTTCAGGCGTTAAGCGTTTGATTATCAATTTCTTTTCCGAAGGATCCGCCAAAAGATAAGCGTTACTTACATTGCTCTTTAAGCCTCCAACAAGCAGATTACCATCCGCTGGCCAGTCAAATACATGAAGGTAAAGCAGGTTAGCTTTCTGAGTAATAACACCCCATGCAGGGATAGGTAAGGCTGAACGTTTTGTGCCTTTAATGCTGGCTGAATTGGTTTTCATCCAGGTTCCTATTTCATCTAATATCCTGATATCTTTTTCATCAAAACTACCATCGCCTTTTGGACCAATATTCATTAAAAGATTACCACCCCTTGAAGCACTGGTTGCCAGAAGTTGTATAAAGAATTTAGGAGATTTATGACTGTTGTCGTGTTTTGAGTAACCATACGACTCATTCGTTGTTGGAATTGCCTCTGAGTCGCCTTCTACCGTTCTCAGTTCGGCTGGCCTATCGCCCGTGTTTAGGTAATCGCCAAAGTTGCCGTAATTACTTCTTGCAAGTCTGCCGTTGACAACGATATTTGGATCTGTTTCACGGATGGCTTCCAGTATCCTCAGATTTTCAGAAAGCGGTAGTTTATGTGGGGTATCAAACCAAAGTATATCGGGATGATACTTGTTAATTAACTCTTTTATTTGAGGAATGGCCTTTTGATCTACATATTTCACAGCTTTAGGAAGCCATTCCGGGTGACTATCGAACCAGTTTGCACCACCCAATAATTTATCACCTCCGGGATTTTGGTATTCCCAGTCGTTTCCGGGTGCATCGGGATGTTCCCAGTCAAAAGCATGAGAATAATAAAATCCAAACTTCATGTTGTACTTTTTAGCTGCTGCTGCCAGTTCCGCCATTGGATCTCTCTTAAACGGTGTTTGTTGCATTACATTAAAATCGAACACTTTACTGTCATACATTGCAAAGCCATCGTGATGTTTAGCGGTAATGATAAAGTACCCCACACCAGCATTCTTTGCTTTTAAAATCCATTCTTCGGCATTAAATTTTAATGGGTTAAATTCATGTGCCAGATCAAGATATGCGGCCCTTGTGATCTTTTCTTTCCGCATCAAATGTTCCGAATAGCCATTTACTTTTTTGCCTTTCCACTCTCCCGCAGGGTTTGAGTAAAGTCCCCAATGAATGAACATTCCAAAGCGTGCCTCTCGCCACCACGCGATGCGCTGATCGTGCGTTTTCATAGATTTGCGCCACCATCCTGCTGTTGCTGCATCTATGGCTTTCTGATCTCTTTGCAAGGCCTGATTAAACATGTTTACATCTTCATCTCCCGAAACCTGACTCTGTGCGGTGCTGCACAATAGCAGAAGTAATAGAAATAAAGAAATGTTTTTATAGTTTAGTTTAGCCATATCAAAGGATTTCTTACCGGTAGGTTTCTGATTACTTCTTCTACTTTTGGGTCATGCTCCAGCTTTAACCAGGTGTTTAACCATTCTGTTTTATGAAATGCCTGTGCTCCAAATATCAAAGCTGGCTGTGCAACGGGCCAGTTTTCCCAATACATCACATCAGGTTTTAAAGTCCACTTGCTTTTATCAGCCAGGTAAGGATAAAGATAGCTAATCCCCTTCTCAATAGATTTCCCGTCAACCGTCTTATACTCCCATAAATTATCGGTTTTAGTAGAAAGTATCTGGCAAAGCGTAGTCATGGCATCTAAATTAAAAATGGAATAACCATAAGGTTTTGTTCTCGACAGTTCTCTCGGAAAGCTTCCATCTACCGCCATTTGATCTGGCAACAACACTGTTTTATACCTTTCTTTGCAAAAGTTAAGCAATTTCTCATCCCCTGTAAGTTTAGCAAAGGATGCGACCTGCATGGTAAAGCAGGTTCCATGATTGTTCTGAGCATTCATTTCTGCTTTGCCATAAGGATGGCTCATTAACCAGCCCAGGTATTCTGTAAACCATTTTCTGGTTCCCGATAAAACCTTTGGATCTAGTACCTGTTGCATCACTATAACACCTTGTGCAACCTCTAATAGTTGTATGGTATCAATTATTCCTATCCCTCTGCCTGTAAACCTGCCTTTAATTGCCTGTGCATATTGCAGGTTTGCATTCATTAAAGTAGCAGCATTTATAAACCAGGCTTCTAAATGAACCATTGCCTGCTTTACATATTTATCATCTCCTGTTATTTTATAAGCAGATGCAAGTGCTCCAATGATTTTGCTGAACCGGATCATCGCCAACCGATGGGCAACAAAATTATCCGGATTGGTCATCCCATCTTTTTGAATATAAGGCGCGTTTGCATCTTTAGGATCAGGCCACCAGTAGTCGCCCTCCGAATAGAAGTCGTGCTTACCACCTGCACTTCTTAAGGAAGTTTCGGCTGTAACGGTAACCGGTTCTTGCTGCATAGCCCAGTTGGCCTGCTCCATTATCTGCGTTTTTAACACATTAACAGGCGCTTTTTTTATGGATGAACACGATTGCTGCACCATCATTACCACTATGGCTGTAAAGAAGATAAGTACGAATTTTCTAATCATTGCTGCTAATTGGTCATTGCTTTAAAAGTTACTTTATCAATTGTATTTGGCTTTCCGTTTTCGGCTTTAGATATACTTGTTTTCAGTTTACCACCTGCTGTTTTAGAGATGCTGATCTCTCTAAAGCTATACCCTCCTTTTTCATAATTAAAGGTCTCACCATCATCATCATAAAGCTGATATTTTGCAGGCTTGCTACCATAATACCTGATTTCCAGATTTACTTTTTCGTTAGGTTTTGGTGCATGTAGTAAGGCCGGCCCCATTGGGATAATGCCACCGTCTTTAACATATACAGGTATTTTATCCAGTCCTGGTGTAACAGTGATCACCTCTCCATCACCCGCATATTTACCGGTATAAAAATCGAACCATTTGCCTTTAGGAAATATTACTGTGCGCGTTTGCTTTCCGGTAAACATAGGAGCAACTAACAGATACTCGCCTGCCATGTACTGATCTTTAACCTCTTTACTCACTGCCTCTACATAAGGATTATCTTCAAGATTGGTGCTTTTTACTTCTTTTTTAACATCAGATTGATAACCTTCCTCCAGGTTCATTGCCCTAAACGGAGGGATTCCCTGAAAGTGGTATTTCGCAAACTCGCTGTACCAGTAAGGCATCATTTGCATACGCAAAATTGCCATGTCTTTCACTTGCTGTTCTACTTCCGGGTACGACCACGGTTTTGTACCGCTAGACCACGCATTGATCATTGCCATTGGCGAGAAAACTACCGACTGCATACGACGCAACCATTCCTCTCCGGTTTTAGATGCCCTCGCTTCGGGAGTCCACAATACCCCAGCAAAACTGCTGTTTATTAAAGCGGTAATAAAATCTTCATGGTTATAGTAATCGTTATAAATTACATAAGGCAATGAACTGCCACCACCATTAGAAGCCCGTACCAATCCATAAGTACGTTGGTTACGCTCATGATATAAGGCAGCGCTGTAGCGCTGAATAAGCAGGCCATAGGTTTGGCGCAATTGCTCTGCACTTTTACCCGATGGGAATATCGTTACATCAGGCCATAAATAATGGTCATAGCCATCTACCTCATCAAATTTATATCCGCTTATGCCAATATCTACCTGGCTCTTTTTAAGCTGTCCGAAGAAAATATCGCGGGCCTCGGGCATGGTTAGATCAGGAACTGCCCCAACCCAAACCGTATGGTCAGCAGTATAGGGTTTAATTGTCTTATAAATCGACGCTTCCGGCGATACATAAGGGTTAGTCCACAGGTTAAGTCTGATGCCTTTACCCAGCATCTCTTTTACAAAAGCAGCAGGTTCTGGATAGCGCTTAGTATCCCACTCAAATGTGCATGGGTAGGCTCTGCTTTGCCATCCCGGCTCCAGTCCGATAAAATCTAACGGAAAGCCTTTGTCCTGAAATGCTTTAGCTTCGTCTTCCACATCCTTAGAAGTAAACAAGGTTTTAACCCGCTGTGTAAAACCTAAACCCCAACGTGGTGGCAACACACCACCTCCATTAAGCAGGTTATACCTACGAACGGCATCTAATGGTTTTGGGCCTGCAAAAACATAAAACTCTACACCTTCTGCAGGAACAAGTATCTCTACACCATCAGAATAAGGGCGGGCCGACCAGCTTTTATCTGTATTACGATCTTTGGCTTCAGGCACGTTGGCACCATCTCTTTTAACCGAGGAACCTGCAAATACTTTTAAATAACGTGCTGAATTTACAAAAACGCCGTATCCATTAGATGAAACGTAAAATGGCGTTGGTGCATGGGTGCGTCCATTGTCTTTACCTCCATAATGATCTACATGGAGTTCAAGGATTTTACCGCGCTGGTGCACCGTTTGGAAGTTTAATCCAAAGCCATAAAGCTGCTCTTTTTTATCTAATGGAAAGCGCAGATAGGTTTTACCATCTGATAGTTTTCCGGTGATTTCGCTTTTTTCAAATGGGAATGGTGCATCACCCATGTTTTTTAGTCCATCAGCAGATGGTGTAGCACCTGAAGCAGTTAATAGGTTATAAGCCTCTGGTTTCCCGACACTGCCTTTCCATACACCTGGAGCCACTACTTCCCATTTAATATCCTGTGCGGCAAGATCAGTAGTTAAAAGTAAGAGCAACAGATACATCGGGTATTTAAATATTTTGTTCATGAAGGCAATTTTATAGGGTAATTATTTTATAGGTTTTTCCTTTTTCTGTTTTAAAATCAACTATATAGCCTTGCTGTACCGGAACAGATTGCAAAGCAGATTTAGCATTGTTCTTATATTGCGGTTTGTACGGTAGTTGTGTAAGTAGATTTGGGTTTGATCCGTTCACATGCTGTGCATCTGCTTCCACCACCTTTACTTTTTGCAAGGTTCTTAGGCGGCAGTTACCACCAATTTCCGACTTTATAAGTGCTTGTGCAAGCTTTCCGTTCTTCCAATCAAGGTTTACAACAAAATTGCCCCTGGCTTTAATTCCTTTTATGCTCCCTTCTTTCCAGGCATCTGGTAAGGCTGGCAATAAGCTTAGCATCCCGTCCTGACTTTGTAAAAGCATTTCGGTCATGCCTGCCGTTGCACCAAAGTTTCCATCAATCTGAAATGGAGGATGTGCATCAAAGAGATTGGGATAAGTTCCACCTCCGCTCATTTGTTCCTTTTCTTTTGTGGGGTCTATATAGGCAAAAGCATCTTCCAGTATTTTATAGGCATGATTGCCATCCTGTAACCTGGCCCACCAGTTTATTTTCCAGGCCATAGACCATCCTGTGCTTACATCTCCTCTGTATATCATAGATTGTTTTGCAGCGCTCGCCAGTTCAGGTGTTTCAAATACAGAAATCTGATTCCCGGGATATAAGCTAAACAAATGAGAGATGTGTCGATGGGTATCTTTTGGATCATCCCAATCCTGAAACCATTCCTGTAACTGACCATACTGACCAATATGAAACGGATACAGCTTCTCGCGTGCAGCGATCAGCTCTGCTCTAAAATCTGCATCCTCATTTAAGGCTTCCGAGGAAGCAATAATATCTGTAAAAAGCTGTCGCAGAATAGACATATCCATGGTTGAGGCCATAGAGAGCTGATATTCTTTACCTTTTATTTTTACCGTATTTTCAGGAGAGGTAGACGGATTTGTGATTAAATAATTGCTGTTAGGGTCCTTAATGAGCCATTGCAGCATAAACTCGGCAGCTCCTTTCATTAATGGATAAGCGGTATTTTTTAAGAAAACTTTGTCGCCAGTAAATTGGTAATGCTCATATAAATGGGTGCTAAACCAGGCACCACTCATAGGCCATGCAGACCATCTTGGCATCCCCTTAGGGTCTGAATCGTAACCACCTGGAGGGGAGCTCTTAGCCCAAAGATCAGAGTTGTGGTGTACCACCCAGCCCTTGTTTATATTATAATTAACCTTGGCTGTTTTAGCGCCATTTACCGCCAACTCCTTCATAAAATTAAACAGCGGCTCGTGACATTCAGAAAGGTTTGTGTTTTCTGCCAGCCAGTAATTCATCTCGGTATTAATGTTTGTGGTATAATTACTGCCCCAAGGTGGTTGTACCATATCATTCCAGATTCCCTGCAAATTGGAAGGTCGTGAACCTGGTCTGGATGCTGCAATCATTAAATACCTGCCAAACTGATAATACAATGTTTGCAATCCCTGATCGTTTTTGTTCTTTGCATATTGCAGCAAACGCTCATTTGTGGGTTGCTGTTCTGCCGCAGGGTTTGCTTTTAGCTGAAACCCTACTCTTTTAAACAACTGCTGATAATCGGCAACATGCTTAGCTTTTAAATCATTATATGCTTTTGCATAAACCTTGTCCAGATTTGCTTTAGTTTCAACGGAAGGGTCTTTGCCGTTTAAACCGGGAGATTTATCAAAGCCGTTAAAACTCGTGGCCTCTGACAAGTATATCGTCACTGCATTTGCATTGGCTACTTCTACCTGCTGGTTATTGATTTTTACGGTACCCCCTTCATTTTTTACTTTAATACGAATCTCGAAGTTCATCCCCTCTCCCGATTGCTCATCGTATTCTATTTGTTTCGGATCGTAATCTCTGTTTGCTACATATTTTGGTGCCTTCCCTGTAAGGATAAGCCCGTTCTGATCTGCACCATTAACATTAAACCGCAGCTTACTTGCTAACCCGGCTTTAAAGTTTAAAGCACCCGGCTTGCTGGAGGTTATCCTCACCAGTAATGCTTTATCCGGATAACTGGTAAAAACTTCTCTTTTGTAAGTTACCCCATCAATAGTATAATTCACTGCAGAAATGGCGGTATTGATATCCAGTTCTCTTTTGTATGATGTGGTTACACTATCCTTGCGGTTATCCAGAATATAAAGCTCGCCCAATGGTAAATACCTTGCCGAATATGGACCCTGCATCTTTTTCCAAAGTAGGGCAGCCTGATCGTAATTGCCTTCAAAAATTGCTTTACGAACCTGAGGCAAAACCTGCGGACCGTTAACATTGTTGCCAGCATCTGGAAAGCCAGACCAAAGTGTATTGTCGTTTAACTGGATGCGCTCGCGGTTTACGCGACCATAAACCATTGCGCCGGTTTTACCATTGCCTAAAGGCAATGCCTCTTCCCAGGCCTTTGCCGGTTTATTATACCACAATTTAAGGTTATTTGTTTGTGCCTCTGCGCCGATACTCATTAGGATAGCGCCTGATAATAAAGCCTGCTTTAATTTCATTGTACTCATTTAAAGTTCTATAAATGCAGAAGGTATTCCAGTTGCCTTAACACTGGCTACGCTTTTTCCGCCATTTAGTTTTACACTAATAATTGCATGCCCGTTACTTAGCTGCACTTTTCTCGATCCGCTGGAAGTCCCCTGATCGTCTACCAGACTTCCATCTCCAATTAAGCCAAATGTGATGTAATTTGCGGCATCCAGACACAATATACCTTTATCATCAGTCAATTTTACCTGAATTGTTGCAACTCCTTCTTTTTCTGAAACTTTTTCTAATACCATTTTAGCCGGTTTAGTCCATTTTGCAGTCTGGTACTGTTGACTGATCTCATCCGTTATAGTCTTACCATCCTTAGTAGCCACTACTTTAAAGTTATTGGTTCCTTCATTTAGTTTCACCATCCACCTTAAACCCAGCGCCGGGAAGCTTTTAATGTTTCGTTTTTTCTTGCCCAAACTTTTACCGTTCACAAAAAGCTCAGCTTCATCGCAATTAGAATATACTTTAACCATTTTTTCCTCTCCTGCATCTCCCCATCTTACCGGCCATGAATGTCCGTAAATATGTACCATCGGCATTTTTGTCCAATAGGCCTGAAAAACATAGTAAGATTCTTTTTTGGTAAAGTCTCGCTCTACAACCCCTTTTTGATTCACATAAGGAACAGGATTATCCGGACGAATTGGTGTAGAGAAATCTTTAAATGGCCAGTACGCTGTACCTGTTAACCAAGGCATAGATTCCTGCTCTTTTAAATGCCAGTCTATCAGGTTCACAATATAGCTTTCGCTCCAGTCGCCATCCTTAGATACCCTTGCACTACCTCCATATAATGATGCATCACCTTCTCTTTCATCTGCCCCTACGCCTGTTTTAACCAGGCTTAATGCTTTATCCGGACTCTCAGAATGGCGGCCGGCATGACTATCGCCACCCCATTCTACATGCAGAAAATGGTCTACACTTTCAAATTCCTTTTTAGAGGCTTCCTTATACTCCGTATAAATACCACGGTACCAACCTGCCCATATAGAAGGCGAATAAACATCAACAATGTCTTTGCAGAAATCACATCTTCTAATCGCTGTTTTCCTTGATGGATCCAGCTTATGCGAAAGGTCGTTTAACTCTTTCATAAAAGCCCTGATCTTGTCCTTCTCAAATTCAGCAAAATCCCCTGGCCAGTCATTTTCATTGCCAAGCCCCCAGATAATTATTGAGGCATGATTGTAATGCTGCTCAATCATATTGGTCAGCATCCTGCGTGCCTGATCTTTATAAATATCGCCACCTAAACCGCCACGGCACCATGGAATTTCCTCCCATACCAATATTCCCAGGCTGTCGCACAGATCAAGCACTATTCTCGATTGCTGATAATGGCCCAGGCGGATAAAGTTTACGCCCATATCTTTCATCATCATCATTTCCTGCTTTATCATGTCCTCGGTCATTGCCTGCGCTACTCCGGCATGATCTTCGTGCCTGTGCGTTCCTCTTAACAGCATTCTTTTGCCATTCAGCATGAAAGGGCCCTTTTTTACGAACTCGAAATTTCTGAACCCGATCTTTTCCTGGTGAACACTTGTTTCGCTTTTAACGTTCACAATAGTTTCAACGGTGTAAAGATTGGGTTGATCGGTAGACCAGAGTTTTGGGTTTTTAACCACGGTATCCCAAAGCACCTTATCGCCTGTAAAAGCCCTGATTTCCTTTTTCCAGCTCGAGATTACATTACCCTGCGGATCTTTAAGATTAATCTTTACAGAAATTGTATCAATCCCATCCGGGTTTAATAATCTGGCCGCCACCGTTAATCTACCTGAACCGCCTTTTGCATCAACGCTTGCATCGGCAAATACTTTATCTAAAGATACCTGTGGAGTATAAACCAAATTTACATAGCGGTACAAACCACCATATACATTAAAATCGGATAAGCTGGAAGGGATCATTTCCAGATCCCTTGAATTGTCGCAGCGTATTTCTACAGGAATTTTGCCCTTAAATTCCTTTTGAAAGACTTCATTTTTTTTGAAGGCCTCCACCTCATCTGTTATATCAATAGTGAATTCATCGTAGCCGCCAACATGTTCACCTACCTTTTTGTTGTAGATGTAAACCTGTGTTTTTTGTCCGGCACCCTCAAAGTGAAGCAAAGTTCTTCCCTTTTGGTATGGGTTGGCAATTGTTAGCTGTGTACGATACCAGCCTGGCCCCTGATAGTAATTCACATCAGGATCTACCGCATCGGTAGCATTAAAGCAATGCGGTAGCGTAACCTTCTGCCAAAACGGAACACTTTCCGGATTGCCTTCCTTAACTGGCCTTACCGCTTCCCAAACACCTCCCAGATCGCCTTTTAAATATTCCCAGTTTCCGGATAAACGTTGTTTTTGTTGTGCAAATAAGTATTGGTTGCAAATCAGCAATCCTAAAAAGAGTATCAGTCTGTATTTTTTCACTTTTATCAATATAATTTATAGGTATAATCGGTTTCTAAGGACTATTCAGGAATACTTGTGGTTAATACTCCCCCAATTACATGTATGGAGCCATTTGTTGCCTGTATGCTGCTGGTTCTAACATTCAATACCTCATTTAACACAATCGGATAATCAGAGGTATTAGATGGCGATGAATTAAGCACCTTAATGGTCATAATTGAATTAGGGTTAGGCAAAAAAACACTGGTTGATGTAATACCCACCGGTAACTGATTCCAGTAGCCTTTTGGTGCCAGTGTATTGCCTTCTATTGTTTGAAGCGCAGGAATGGTAAAGTGATCATGCTGTCCCTCCACAATAAGATACAAGAGGTAGTTTTTAACAAACTCTTTAGGATAATCGTCCCATTTTGTCGCAACTTTATTATTTATTTTATAGGTACCCCAAAAGTTGGTACCAGTAACAGCACCGTTATTTAGCAGTATAAATGTTCTGTTCGGCTTTTTGTATTCATTTGTATCTATCCCGGAATACTCAATAGCTTCCATCATCCTGTCAAATATCCTTGCCTCGCTATTAGCCCCTCTGGATCTGTCCTTTAGGTATTGCCATGTACTCTTATAGATCTTTGGGTCTACAGTATGCGGAACCCTGTCGTAGTTTTCCTGCAAGTCCAGCCCTGCAAGAGAACATCCCGAAATTAAAGTAGCAACAGTGGCTACCGTTAATATATTTCTAAATAAATTCTTCATTTTCCTGATCATTAATTGTAAGTTGGATTTTGAACTAATTGCCTGTTGTCTTCCAGAACAAAGCGGTTTATCGGCCACAACAGTTTTTCTTTCAACGGCCCAAAACCACCGGTTGCAGGCACTCCACCTTGCAGCCTGGTAAGTCTTCTGTTAATTACAGGATCCATTATTTTGTTCACATGGTTAGTACGAACCAGGTCAAACCATCTTTTACCTTCTCCAAAAAGCTCATATCTTCTTTCCTGAAGGATGGTATCTTCCATAGCAGTTTCATTTGCAACCGAAGGATCATCAGCAGACAGCGCGGCCAAACCAGCACGCACCCTAATAAAATTCAGGTATTTCAAGGCTCCTGCACGGTCGCCCGTTTTATTTAGCGCTTCAGCATAAGAAAGATAAACATCACCTAAACGGTACATCACCAGGTAAACATTGTACTCTTTAGCAGGCTTGCCACCTCCCGGGAAACCAGAACCCGGAACATCATAATATTTAAGTAACCTATCGAAATGTGCCAGCGTTTTCAAAGTATCAAGTGTTTTAGTCACTCTGGTATCAGCTTTATTCAGTTTCCAATCGTTGTGAATTACTGAATCCAGTCGAATGGTAGTGTTAGACTCTCCTATTGAAACTGGAATGCACGCGCAACCGTTATTTAAGTTATCCCAGTAAATGCTCCAGATCGCCTCTTTAGAACCTGTTGGATCAAGAAACAATTTCGGTTTCCAATCTGCCTGGCTCTCAAGATCTGTGATCTCATTACCACCATACACCTTGCCCGAAGGTGCTTTTGCTGCAAAAACTCTTTTGATCCACATTATTGCATTCTCATAATCCTGAGGCTGGTTATTTGCACCTGCGTTCCACATGTAAGCATCTGCTGCAATTGCAGCTATACCAGCCTCACCGATTAACCATACATTAGGCGTTTGAAGTTTCTGCGTTAATGAATATGCTTTTTCCAGATCAGCAAGAATAATCTCCTTCATGATCTTATCCTTAGATTCTCTTGGCCTCTCATCTTCCTGTGAAAAATCATCATATGGTTCAGTCCATATTGGTGCATCTCCCCAGAGCCTGATGATATAGAAATAGCACATTGCCCTCATTGCATAACATTCTGCCAAATTCTTATCCCTTATTGCCGGAGTAATCTGGTTATCTAAAGAAGCCGCTTGTGGAATGTATTTGATTGCGGTGTTTGCTCTTCCAATAGTTCTGTACAGCTCGGCCCACGATGACTGTGCATTTCCCGAGGTAAGGTTGTTTAATGAAAGCTCCTGCATGGTAATGTTGTTATAACCAGGATGCAAATCAAAATTATCTGATCGGGCCTCTCCCCAATAATGGTACTTACCGCTAAAATTTGCCCCCGTACCTGTCATTACCTGCTGAAAGGATCCGTAAACACCGGCCATAGCAGCATTTACATCTTTTAATGATTTAAAATAATTCTTGGCAGACACCTGTGTTAATGGTTCTTCGGTAAGGAACTTTTTGCAGCTGCCTAAAAAAAGAACTACACTAAATACCGCACTTATATATAATATTTTCTTCATGATTTCTGATTTTAAAATGTAAGGTTAACGCCCAAACCGAATTCTCTTATTTTAGGGTATCGACCAGAATCATTACCCGGTTGTAGCTGATTTGAGGTACTGAACTCGGGATCAAACAAGCTGTAATTTGTCCAGGTTAAAAGGTTCTGTCCAAAAACATAAACCGTTGCCGATTTCATTTTAGCCTTTGCGGCTATTTTAGGATCAAGCGTAAAGGCCAATCTGGCACTGCTTAACCTGATAAATGCGCCATCTTCCAGATAAAGACTGTTTTGTTCATAACGCATGTTTCCTCTTGTATCCTTGCGTGATGCCATAGGATATTTGGTTACATCACCTTGCTTATACCATGAAGTAAGTGCAGCATCCGGTGTTGGCGGAGAATAAGTAGAGTTAAATCGGTTCTGGTCAGCAGCTACCCTGTTATAGATTTTATTACCGAACTGACCATTAAACAAGAAGCTCAATGAAAATCTCTTGTATCTAAAGGTATTACTTAGTCCGAAATAATAAGTTGGCAAACCATTTCCGGCAATGATCTTATCATTGTCGTCAATATTTCCGTCATTATTAGCATCAAACCACTCAGTGTCACCACCTTGCAGTTTTACATTGTTATAATATTTACTTTTAACAGTTCCGGTGTATGGTTGCCCATCTAAAGTATATCCTCCAAAACTGGTCACTGTGCTACCATCTTCACTAACCACCACGTTTATAGGAGTAAGTCTTTTACCTTCGGGTGTATATGCATTTGACACATCGTATTGGTAAACACCAAGATTCTTAAAAATAAAGAAGTCACCGATTTTACCACCTTCCTGTATCAGCCATTTATTACCCGATAAAAATGCAGTACCATCAGCAAGTTTCTTCACTCTT
The DNA here is from genome assembly GCF_056395985.1 of Pedobacter sp. 05T44. Taxonomy (NCBI): domain Bacteria; kingdom Pseudomonadati; phylum Bacteroidota; class Sphingobacteriia; order Sphingobacteriales; family Sphingobacteriaceae; genus Pedobacter; species Pedobacter sp. 05T44. The sequence continues at coordinate 501,829 of NZ_JBFTKO010000002.1, read as the reverse complement.
GCTTTAGGGAATGTAATGTTTGCATTTACGTCCCAGCCAAACTTCTCGGTTTTAATTGGAGTGCCCACAACGGTAAATTCCAGACCTGTATTTTCTATGGTACCTAAATTTACTGCAACCTGAGTTTTTCCTGTTTCTTTAGCCAGCTCGCTCTGATAAAGCAGGTCTTTCGTGGTTTTGTTATAGTACTCTGCTGTAAAAGTTAACCTTCCTTTGATCATGGTAAGGTCTATTCCATAATTGGCAGATGTAGCTGTTTCCCATTGGATAAGCGAATTTCCTAAAACCACATTCTCTGCTGCTCCGCTTAACCCGTTATAATAGTTACCGCCAAAATTTATGGTAGTATACGATTGATAATCGCCGATAGCATCATTTCCCGCTGACCCATAACTATATCTTAACTTTGCATCATCCAGAAAACTTTTGCTCCAATCCATAAATTTCTCATCAGAGAATCGCCATGCGGCCGACATAGATATAAAATTTCCCCATTTGTTATTTTCTCCAAATCTTGAAGATCCGTCTCTGCGGATAGTTCCCTGAACAATATATCTTCCTTTATAGCTATATGATCCCCTTGCCAGCAATGATACATTTGAATTTGCTGTCGCAAATGTTCCCGTATTTGTAGGGTCAATTATCCCCACATTCGAAGTAAAAATATCGTCACTCAACAACTCCTCTACCCTGATTCTATACTCATCCCTACGTCTTCTATCGGCAGTAAAACCAGCTACACCAGTTACTGTATGGTCTTTGCCAAAAGTTTTGTTGTAGTTCATATAGGTCTGACTTTCCCAATAAACCTTTCTTTCTGTTGATCCTGTTCCTGTAGAAAATGCAGCATTGTTTATAATAGCCGGAGTTACATTTCTACTGTTTTGATTATCGAGTTGAGCATTGAACATGGTAGTAATGCTCAAATCTTTATAAATCTTATACTTGGCCTGGGTGTTAAACTGAGCCAGGTAATCATTATCGATGTTCTTATCCAACAAGGCAAAAGCAACAGGGTTTCTTTTCGATTCTGTAAAACCTGCAAGCGTTCCATCGGGCCTATAAAGACTTGTCCACGGATTACGTTCAAAGATCTGCCTTGCTGTATTCTGAATGTTCAGGATATTTCCTGTCTGATAAGCAAAAGCAAGGTTGTTGCTGATGGTCAGCTTATCTGATATGGCATATTCTACATTTAATTTCGATTGTATTCTTTTAATCCAGCTGTTCAATGCGATGGCTTGATTATCTACATAATTTAAGCCCCCGTAATAAGTTATTCCTTTTGAGCCTCCACTTAAGCTCAAGTTAACAGTATGCTTTTCCGATGTTCTGAACAATAATTCCTGATAATCATTGTCAGCATTCAGATAAGGGTTAATAGAATCGACATTTCCGCCAATTCCGGCACCACCACCTCTTATCATTCTGTAAAACCTAAGTTCATCAGCAGAAATAGTTCTTATTTTATTTGCCAGCTCACCTCTGTTATAAGTATACTGAACGCCAATAAGCGGCTTACCTTCTTTACCTCGTTTAGTAGTTATGATGATTACACCATTTGCACCTCTTGCACCATAAATGGCCGCAGACGCTACATCCTTAAGAATTTCAAATGACTCAATGTCTGAAGGGTTTATATAATTCCCGTTCTCACTAATGATTCCATCGATTACATACAAAGGGCCAGTACCCGATGCATTTATTGAAGAAGCTCCACGGATCTGGATGGTTCCCTGTCCGGCCGGATCGCCGTTATCATTGGTAACCAATACGCCAGAGGCTTGCCCTTGTAATGCATCAAATAAAGTAAGTGGCTGGCGTTCTGCAATGTCTTTAGCAGTTACTGATGATATTGAACCGGTGAGGTCACGTTTTTTAACTTTTTCGCCGTATCCGGTTACTACAACCTCGTCCAATGCAGACTCATCTTCTTTCAGGGTAATATCAATTACCTTTTTATTGCCCACAACTGCTTCCTGCGAAACAAGGCCGATGTAAGAAAACACAAGTGTTGAATTTGCATCGGGAACTGTAATGCTGTATTTACCATTTGCATCAGTCTGTGTGGATACTTTGGCATTTTTTACCCTGACGCCTACACCGGGTATTGCTCCCCCTCCGCCGTCCTTTACTGTTCCCGTAATATTAATGGTTTGCCCAAAGGCTGCTGAACCGGTAAGTAAAAACCCAATTATCACCATCCGTAAGGATAGGAAACTGAATAATTTACATACAGAATAGCCATAACATGAAACTGTTTGAGTATCATTTTTCTTCATAGCGTTTAAAATATTTGGTTGGTTAATTCACGAGTTGCTCAAACCCGTAGTTTGTTAGGTTGGTTGGTTAGTTTATTGATTGTATGTTTAATATTTAACTGAAATTGGTAACAAATTCTTTTTGATAACATAGCGGACTTTTTCCTGTGATCTTTTTAAAGCATTTGTAAAAGCTCGCGAAGTTATTAAAGCCACAATCATAGCATACCTGTTTTAGGTTAAGGCTGTGTTCAATTAATAGTTCGCAGGCCCTGCCCACTTTAATCTCTATCAAAAACTGCGAATAGGTTTTCCTGGTGCGAGATTTAAAGTACCTGCAAAATGAATTAGGACTGATCTTAGCTACATCAGCTATTTCTTCTAAAGTGATCTTGTTCTTAAAATTAGCATAAGAATAATCGTAGATATCGTTAATGCGATCCTTTTCATGAGGCTCCATTTCATGCTGAAAACCAATTGATGAAAACGTTTCCAATTTTTCACACTTAGTGATTTCAGCGAGCACTTGCATTAAAATAATTATCCTGTCTATGCCTTCTGCATTGGGCATTTCAGAAATCAAATCAGCAATATGCTGTTTGTTTTTACCCTTAATCTTTAGTCCTCTTCTCGACTTTTCCAGAACAGACTTTAACAGCTTATTCTCGGGTAAATTCAAAAAAGATTCACCCCACATATTTTCAGAGAAATGAACCACTCTTACGTCAGGGTTAGAGGCAGGATTATTATTTCTAAAGTACATATCATCAAATCGCCAGTAGTGTGGCAACTGAGGGCCAACAAGAACAATATCACCTTGATTAAACCTGCTAATATTGTCTCCGATAAATTGGGTGCCTTTTCCTTTACTGAAATAAACTAATTCAAATTCTGGGTGATAATGCCATTTGTTATTAACAGATGGAACCACATCCTGCCTAACACTAAATGACTGAGCAGGCGACATTGAAACTTTTAGTAGTTGTGCTTTCATAGTTTAATTTATTAAGTTAAAACCATAAGATGCGGGCGCACAAGAGAACACTGCTTGAGATACCTCGTTCATACACCGGTGATTTACATATTTGGTTTAGCTAATGTAAGCGCCAATAAAATGCAAGAGGGGTTAAAATCTTAAAGAAAGAGGGTGATTTTCTTAAATTCAGAAAAAAGGTTACTTTAAACTGTACTCTGAGGGGGTTTGTCCGAATTGCTTTGCAAATTCTTTACTGAAATATTTACTATCACTAAAGCCCACCATATAGGCAACCTCATAAACGGTATAAACATCCTGCTTTAGTAACTGAGCGGCTCGCTTTAAACGAACAGATTTGATGAAGTTATTTACCGTAAGATCTGTAAGCGCCTTAATTTTCTTGTACAAAATTGGTGTGCTCATCCCTACCTCCGCAGCAAGTGTATTTACACTAAAATCTTCATTGTTAAAATTGGCTTCGATATATCCCATTATTTTATTCAGGAATTCCTCGTCGGCCGATTCTATTAAAATATTGGTTGGCTGAAGTGTTATCTGCTGACTAAACTTTCTACGCATATTAGCCTGCAAGGTTAGCAGATTATAAATATTAAGTTGCAAGCTGTTAATGCTAAATGGCTTTGTAATGTAGGTCTCTGCTCCTGTTTTCAGTCCGTTTACCTCATGGATATTGCCGGAACGCGCAGTAAGCAATATAATAGGAATATGGCTTGTGCGTGGGTCTGTTTTAAGTGTACGACAAAGCTCCAATCCATCCATAACCGGCATCATCACATCACTCACAATAATATCAGGAATCTTCTCTATCGCCATTTCTACACCCTCTTCGCCATTATTGGCTTCTATTACCTGGTACGACTGCTTTAAAGATTGCGCAATAAAGCTCCTTACCTCAACATTATCTTCTACTATTAAAACAGTTATCCCGTCTTCTGTTTTCTCTGCCGGCTCATAATTCTTTACCGGTTCAATTTCCGATACCTGCTGATAAAGAATAGGGTTTTCACTGCTGATATACTGTTCAATAAGTTCATCCTTTTTAAAATGTTCTTTCCCTAATTTAAGCCTCAGGCTAAAACAAGTATGAACGTCTTCGTCTTTAAGCTCCTCATTATTTACCAATGATAAACGACCATGATGCAACCTGCTTATCTTTTCGGCTAAGGCCAGACCAATTCCTGTACCCGTAGTTCCCGAGCGATGGTCTCTAACCTGATAAAAGTTTGTAAATATCTTATTCCTGCTTTCTTCGGGAATCCCTTTTCCATTATCAGCTACCCTTATTTCGACCTGGTTGTCGCTGGTCTTAAGAATATCCAGGCGGATAATTCCATGATCAGGTGTGAACTTAAACGCATTAGAGAGCAGGTTAAACAATACCTTCTCCAGTTGTTCACTATCAAAATACACTTCTATGATGTCCTCATCGCAGTTAAAGCGATAATCAATATGATTTTTAAGGGCTACGTAGGTAAATGAAATATAAATCTCTTTAACAAAGCTTACAATATTCCCCGGTGCCACATTAAGTTCCATATTACCCGATTCGGCTTTTCTAAAATCCATCAGCTCATTCACCAATCTGGTTAGCCGGCCAGCATTTTTCTTTACCGTAAGTAATCTTCTGTTTAAGGCAGGCGATTCCTTTGTTTCGTTTACCAAATGCTCCAACGGGCCTACAATAAGGGTTAGTGGTGTTCTGATCTCGTGGGATACATTTGTAAAGAAATCGAGCTTCATCTGATAAATCTCGTGCTCTTTCCTTAGCAATGTTCTTATCCACAGGAACCTTAAAACAAGGAATATAAGCCCCGAAAGCAAAAGTATATAGATAAGATATGCCCACCATGTTTTCCAATAAGGTGGATTTACATTAATGATCATCTCCTCGGGCTTGCTGGTCCACACCCCATCGTTATTTGCTCCTTTAATTAAAAGAACATACCTGCCCGCCGGCAAATTGGTAAACGCGGCCTGTGGATTAGTTACATAATTCCACTCTTTTTCGAAACCCTTAAGTTGATAAGCGTATCTGTTTTTTTCGGATTTTACATAGTTTAGAATGGCAAAATCAATAGTAAAGATATTCTGATGATAAGAAAAAGTTAATTCCTTTGTTAAGCCTATATTTTGAGTAAGCAAGCCTGTTTTATCATTAATATTTACGGGTTTATTAAACAACCTTAACCTGGTAAATATAGCTTTGGGCACCTTTTTATTATCTCTTATCTGATCCGGGAAGAAACTCACCATACCGGTATAGCCACCAAAGAACATTTCGTTCTTACTGTCTTTAAAAAAGGAGTTGTAATTAAAAACATTTCCCGGCAACCCGTCATCAACAGTATAGTTTTTAAAAACCCGTCCATCAAATTTCGATAAACCGTTGGAAGTACTTACCCACAAATTCCCCTTACTGTCTTCCAAAAAACCTACTGCGTTATTACTAGGTAAACCATCATTAATCGTAAACCTACTTATTTCTCGGTTTTTATCATACTTAATCAACCCTGATTCATAGCTACCTATCCAGATATTGCCTTTCGAATCTTCTTTAATAAAATTGATGTCGTCGAATTTAAAATCAATGCTATTACTCTTGAACTCTTTAATCTGATTAGAACTTGCTGAAGCTATATAAATACCAGAATTTGTAGCTATCCATATATTTTTTGCAGAATCCTCAAAAAAAGTTCTTACAAACTTTAACTCCTGGTTATAGGCAGCGCTATTGAGCAGCGTAAAATTATCCTTAGCCTCATTATAAAGAAAAACGCCTTGTGCGCGTGTTCCCACCCACAATCTGCCCCTGCTGTCGTGTAGCAAACAAACGATCCTGTTAGAGTTTAAGGCATGTGGATCTGCAGTATTTGGTTTATAATGCTTAAAAGTACCCGAAAAAGGCAAATATCTATCCAGATTCCCCTCATAAGTAGCTACCCAAACACTTCCTTTCTTATCAATTGAAATGGCTTTTACCAGGTTTGAACTTAATGAATTAGGGTTGCCTATTTCATTTTTTATAGCTTTGAATTTCCCGGTTGTTCTGTTATAATAATTTAACCCTTCGGCTTCTGTCCCAATCCACAGATTATGGTTTTCGTCTTCAACAATAGCACTAACTACATTGCTGCTGATGCCATTACCGCCCAGACTGGTCTTGTATTCTCTGAACGGGGTAGAGTTGGCATGGTACACATTAACCCCTCCATAGTAAGTACCTACCCACATGGAACCTGCCGCATCTTTCAGAATATCATAAGTAGAATTTTGGTTTAAGGTTAATGGATCATTAGGGACGTGGTTCAGAACCGTGAACTTCCCTGTTTTAACATCAAATATATCTATACCATTTAAGGTGGAGATCCATAATTTTCCATCTTTGTCTGCCTTGATTTTGCGAATTACATTACTGCTAAGTCCACTACTGGGTCCGCCTTTTGCCGAGTAATGCTTAAAAGTGCCGGTAGCCCTGTCCATTAATTCCAGTCCATTATTATGCGTACCTATCCATAAATTATGGTACTGGTCTTCAAAAACAGCACTAAGGTCGTCATCAATTAAACTAGCTGGATTGCTGGGGTCATGAAAATAAGATTGAAAAACATACTTTCCTTTTTTTTCTTTCATGCTGGTAAGGCCTTGCATAGTAGCAATCCACAGTACATTATTATGGTCCTGATGAATAGCTTTTATTAATGAATGCGCCAACCCTTGACCCTTGGTACTGCTGCTATAAAAAACGCTGAAATTTATCAGGCGCTATCATCTTGTTTAGCCCGTTGTCTGTTCCGACCCAAATATTTCCCTTATTGTCTTCAAAAAGATTCCTGATAATATTGTGACTGATACTGGTTTTGTCTTTCGGATCGTGAAGAAATCTCTTAAAAGAATTACTTTTAGGCAAATAAAGATTTAATCCTTTTTGTGTACCTACCCATAAATTGCCCTTTCTGTCTGTAAGCAAATAATTAATATTCTGACTGCTGCTTAAAGAGGCATTGTTGTTTTTATCGTGCTTAAATACTTCGAATCTTTGAGTATTGAACTTGTTAAGTCCATCTTTAGTTCCGAACCACATAAACCCCATACTGTCCTGAGCTATAGAGAGTACACTGCTTTGCGACAAACCATCTTCTACCGTTAGGTGATTAAAGCTTATATTGTTTTTTTGAGCACTGGCATCTACACCGCAAAGAAGCGGCACTAACAATAATACACTGTTAATTAAGTGATACAATAATTTATTACGGCTCATATTTGGTGTTAACCCTATTCTTTAGTTCAACGAAAGTAAAACAAATAGATTTGCCATAAAAATACAATAGTTGATTTTATTAATTCAACCTTAATCTCTGCTTTTGCTTTAGCAGCTGGGTTTCCAGTTTTTTATAGACAACCTGCTGAACATCTACCTGGTCATCTATGGCTATAACAGCTGCAGTTGCTGCCGATTCACCAAGGATCATAAAAACAGGTTCCATTCTAACGGAACCATAAGCAATATGGGAGCTGGAAACACAAACCGGCACCAGCAAATTGCCACATTCTCCTTTTTTAGGAACTATTGATCCATAAGAGATGCTATAAGGTTTAGGGGCATGCACACCTATATCGCCCTCATTCTGCACAAATCCCTTATCGGTTACATATCGTTGTGTATTATGCGAATCTAAAGCATAAGAACCCATCCCAATAGGTTGAGGCACTTCCTTCCGTCCTAAAGTTTCGTTTTCTGTAAGTACCTGATCACTTATCATCCTTCTGGCCTCTCTTACATAAATTTGGTGGGGCCAGTTTCCATTATCTTTAAATTCGTCTTTAGATAAACCCCATGTTTGCAGTCTTTTTTGCAGATCAGCCGGAACACGTGGGTCTGTGATCATGAAATACATTAATCCTTTCTGATAATCTTCATGCTGTTTAATGATCTGCTTTCGCTTTTCGTATGAAGCCTCCGGATAATCGTAGTTCATGCCAATATAATCGGTACTGAACGGACCATGATTATTGGTATCCGTTTTATGATTGGGTATGTCATCAAATTTATCAAACAACTCTTTCCATCCACTCTGAAACACCCTAGCCAGCAATTCGTAATTTGCTGGGTTGTAATTATCAGGTTTTGGAAATGTAATTCTGTTCTCTGCCTTATTGGTGAGACACATTCTAAAGCAATATGCCTGCAACTTGTTATCGCCCTCTCCTTTTATCCCCGGATCCTGGTCGGATATGCCTACCAGTAGACCGCTGCTTTTATCGCCGGTAACTTTATATGGATCTATATTTGTTTTAAAATGATGGCCATGCTGAAACACTTCTGTTTGCACGCCATTCCAGGTTTCTCCGTATACACTGTTTGCTTCACGGCCTATGTGGTAGCTAACCTTTGCCGCAGCCATCAAATCTCCCTCATAGGTGGCATCAATAAACATTTTACCACTAAATTGCTTACCACTTAATGTAGTGATTGATGTAATTTTACCATCCTTCATCTCTACACCATCTTTACGGTTTAACCATTCATTGCGGTAAACTTTAATATTACTTTCTTTGATAAAATCTTCCATTATTTTTTCGGCAACGTGTGGTTCAAATATCCACATTGTGCGGTCTTTACCATCAATAGCAGGTGTTCCTTGCCCCTTGTTCCCATATTCTTCCTTTTTTTGCCATTTCCATGCAGTATCTTGCTGATAATGTAAATAAACCCGATGATAAAAATCTCGGGATAAGCCTCCTATCACCTCTTTATTTCCGGTATCTGTAAAACCCAATCCACTGGATGACAAGCCTCCGAGATGAATATCGGGAGAAACAACAATAACAGTTTTACCCAATTTTATAGCAGTTACTGCTGCTGTTACCGCTGCTGAGGTGCCACCGTAAATTATAAGATCTGCTTCATATGGTTTTTTATCTGCAGCCTGCAGACCAAAATTGGAAAATATAATAAAAATGGAAGTAAGTATCGTTTTATATAACATTTTATTAGTAATAGGGTTAAACATGTATTTGGTTAGAACAGCAAAATATACATTTTATATCAAACTTTTGGCTGTGGGGCTTTAACAGGGCGTTGATAGGGCTTTGCTAGGGCCTTGATAGGGCAAAAAGCCCTGGGAATGCCTTAGCAAAGCCCTAACAACACCTCAGTAAAACTACGATAACGACTGGTTTACTAATTAAAACCTTACACCAAGGCTTGCGGAAAAGGTAAGCATTCGGGTATCCAGGTTATCGCCTTGGTCTGATACAGTGCGATTAAAAACCGGCAGCAGGGTATAACTGATCCTAAAATCACCATAGAGATTTATTCTAAATGGTTTATTGTCGCCCACCTTAATACCCGCAAGCAAGCTGTTGTTAAAATGATTTACATATTTTAAAGGCAGCGTTTCGTTTCGGCCCCTGCCGCCATCGCCGTCTACCCCATCTTCATATCTTAATTTTGTTTTCGAATTAACAGCAATACCCGGTGCCATGCCGGCATAAGCCGATAAGAAGAGTCTGTATGCACTTGGTTTAAAATTGTAACTGATCAGGATTGGGAGTTCTACATAATCAATATTGAAATTATAGTTATTATAGGCCTGCTGCTCCTGTCCGTCATCGTCAACAATAATTACATAATTATTCTTTTCTCTGTAAACCATCCCTCTGGAATTAAAGAGCAACTCGGCACCCAGTGTAATTCGTTCTGTTAATCGCCCATCGGCAGTTAATCCAACAAGTGCAGATGCACGGAAATAGCGGTTAAAATAACTGAGGTCAGTTCTTTTTGAGTTGGCTGTGGGCGTTACGTTGCGTGTAAAAAGAGAGCCGTTAATGCCTGTTTTAATCCCAAACCTTACCTTTTTCTCAAAATCAGGCTGTTCCTGGGCCTGAACATACAGCCCATAGAAGAGCAGTATGAAAAAACATAAATTAGATTTCATAGCGTGTTTTATTTGTGTGTACTCTAATTTATGAAATATAATCCGTTACTATCGTAACATTTTGAGCGAGAAAGCTTTACTATTCCATCTCCTGAAGTTCTTCAGGACGGATTTTGCGTTCCGGACGGTAGCCAATCAAAGCAAGGTTGATTTCGTCCTGTTTGTTGGGATTAATTAAACGCGAACAGTATGAATCGCCGTTTTCATAGCAGAAACTGATTACTACACGTTCCTTAGGATGATCGATCTCTGGCAATGTTCCTAAAACCTCATACAAATTGTTAAGTGCATGGCTAACATCATCCGTTTCAGGTAAAACAAATAAAATCTCATCTCTTTTAGCATCAAAATAGCTAATTGAGCGCCAGTTGCGGCCAAGATAATGTGCTTTTAGGTTTACTAAAAGTTCTGATTTATAAGGATGGTCCATTTAATAGTTTGCTTGCTTCCGCTAATATAGCAGTTTTGGCTTAATAATAGTTGGGGCTGGCATACTTTCTATATACCAGCCTTAATAAGATCTGCTACCTTACACGAAATTGATTTCCGTTTTTTAAGCTGCTAACTGTATCAGCCAATTTATCAATCTCTGCACAAGTGTTATAGAATGCCAAAGATGGTCGCACCGTTGCTTCCAATCCAAACCTTCTCAGTATGGGCTGAGCACAATGATGGCCGGATCTTACGGCAATACCTTCTTTGCTTAATGCCTCGCCAACTTCAGTAGTTGTAAATCCATCTAATACAAATGAAAGCACACTCGTTTTATTAGCTGCCGTTCCAATTAAGCGCAATCCTGGAATTTGCTGTAACTGCTTTGTTGCGTAGCCTAACAAAAAATGCTCATAGTTGTAAATGTTGTCAATCCCAATCTTTTGAACATAGTCTATTGCCGCGCCTAAACCAACTGCATCCGCAATGTTACCTGTTCCTGCCTCAAAAAGTGATGGCGCGGGATTAAACTGGGTATGTTCAAACGTTACATCTTTAATCATATTGCCACCACCCTGATAAGGCTGTGCACTGTTTAACAACTCCTCTTTACCATATAATACACCAATACCTGTAGGCCCAAAAATTTTATGCCCAGAAAACACAAACCAATCTGCATTAAGTGATTGTACATCCGTACGAATGTGTGAAACAGACTGTGCACCATCGACAAGCACTTTTGCTCCCGCAGCATGAGCCATATCTACAATTGTTTTTGCCGGGGTTACCGTTCCTAATGCATTAGATACCAAGGTGAAAGAAACCAGCTTTGTTCTTGGATTCAGCAATTTTGCATATTCATCAAGAATAACTTGTCCATCATCATCAACCGGGATCACTCTTAATTTTAAGTTCTTCTTTTTGGCCAATAACTGCCAGGGAACTATATTGGCATGATGTTCCAAATGGCTGATGATGATTTCGTCTCCTTCCTGAAGATATTGGGCACCCCAGCTATCTGCAACCAGGTTTATAGCCTCGGTTGTTCCGCGTACAAATACCACTTCATTTGCTGATCTGGCATTTATAAAGTGCTGTGTCTTCTGTCTTGCTGCTTCATAAGCATCGGTAGAACGGGCAGCTAATTCATGGGCAGCACGATGTATGTTGGAATTTTCATGTGTATAAAAATAGCTTAACCTTTCTATTACCTGTCGCGGTTTTTGGGTGGTTGCAGCGTTATCCAGCCAAACCAGGGGTTTTCCGTTTACATACTCTGAAAGGATTGGGAAATCGTTACGAACAATGTTTACGTTAAATGCAGGGTAAGATTGGCCAGTTATTTCGCGGTAGTCTCCTTTGGCAAGCTTTTCTGCAGAAGAGAAGTAATATGAATGTTCTCCCAAAACTGCCGAAGGTGTAAATGGCAATTGAGAAGAAGGACTGTAAACATTAACTGCAGCCAGGGCTTTGCTCAATTCTTTCTCAAAGGGTCTGTCGTTTTCAAACGGCAGGGCATTCACTGATTTGGTGCCGGGTGAGATACCCCCACTTCCATGTGTGGAGGCAGGCACATGCCCCAGCCCCAGATTATTTGCATCCGGCAAACTTGTTTGCGGATCCAGAAGATCGACAGAATTTCCCTGATTAATTGCCAAAGGTGAAGATTGAGTTTTATCCAATGTTCCGGGAGCCGAGAAAAAAAGTTCATTTGCCAGTTTCTCTAAGAGATGTACATCTGGCAGTCCATTCGGACCATTAATTGTACCACTCATAACCTAGTATTTATATTCATGATATTTATTAATTTCAACATCGTCGAGTACAGCAATAGCATCATCTACCAAAACTGCCAGCGAACAGTAAAGAGATACCAGATAAGAAGCAATTGCTTTTTCATTGATCCCCATAAAGCGAACTGATAAACCAGGAGATTGCTCACCGGGAAGATCGGGCTGATATAAACCCACTACACCCTGACGGCTCTCTCCTGTTCTGATGAGCAATATTTTACTTTTATTATTTTCTATAGGCACTTTATCGGAAGGGATTAAAGGAATTCCTCTCCAGGTGATGAACTGAGAACCAAACAAAGATACCGTTGGTGGTGGTACGCCTCTGCGTGTACACTCCCTGCCAAAGGCAGCTACCGCTAGTGGATGAAGGAGGAAGAATCCGGGTTCTTTCCATACTTTAGTGATCAACTCATCCAGATCATCTGGTGTGGGTGCTCCTGAACGTGTAGAAATACGCTGAGAAGGTACAATACTGTGCAACAAACCGTATTCTTTATTATTGATCAGTTCGCTTTCCTGACGTTCTTTAATGGCTTCAATAGTAAGGCGCAATTGCTCACTGATCTGGTTGTAAGGTTTGCTATACAAATCGGAAACCCTGGTATGTACATCAAGCACGGTATTTACTGCACTAAGCAGATACTCACGTGGCTGTGCTACATAATCTACAAATGTGTTAGGCAATACACGTTCGTCTCTGTTAGAGCAATCTACATCCACTGATTCTCCTTCTTTTACTTTGTTCACTCTGTAAATCCCTGACTCTACGGGCGTCCAGCTTAAAAGATGAGGCAACCATCTTGGAGTAATAAATGATGCCTGCGGCACGGTACGGGTTGCAATAGCCAGCGGCCTTGCGGCAACATCACCTAATGCGGTTTGTGTTGGATTTAATTTTTCTGCCATGATTTGTTTAATTAATTATGTATAAATAGATCTATTACTTTAAATAATCCTTCCCTAAATATATAATTTATATATTAATTCTACGGAATTAGTAGACTATTTAATAAAATAGTTATACCTTAGTCAAATCATACACAATTTCTAATCGAAATTTGTTAGCTCGTCTGAGTTTTGTTTAAAATTTAAAGCCAGGTCGGATGACCTGGCTTTTTAAATTATAATTGGTTTAAGTGTGTTTTTATTTTACAAGGATCACATCATCGAAGTAGAAACTTTCATCTTGTTTTTCAGGGCCTTCTATCCAGAAGCCTAATTGTTTCATCGGACCTTTTTTCCAAAGTTCAAGTGTTGTCATCGGGATTTTAAAGTAAGTCCATACATTAGCAGGTACTATTATTGGAACGCTTCTATCTGAATTTCCATACCCCCCTGCCCTTGCATCGCCTGTTACATAAAGCGTATAGTCGGCCGAAGCTCCCTTAACCCAGAACGACAAATAATTATACTCTGGCATACTGGCTACACCATTCCAGTTTGCAAAACCATCTGCACTCCAGTTTCCTTTGTTATATCCTGCTTTAAAGGATTTGGTTCCACTTTTGGCAAAATCGGTTGATATTGAAGCGGGGCCCCATGATCCGTTTTCGAAACCATTACCATAATCATCTGTAAAGATCTTATAGGCTTTATCCAGATTCACAAATACCTGATTTGTGGTAATTGGCCCGGTAGAGTTGGTAAGTATTAGTTTTGCGCTGTTTACCGTAGTTGCAGGCATTTTAATTACCAGTTCTTTTTTGGATTGAGATACGATACTGGCCTCGGCCGCTGCGCCATCCAGCGTTATGCTGGTTACATCCTCAAGGTTGTTTCCAACCAGGGTAATTTCTGTGCCTTCAATAAAATTATAGTTAGAGGCTGTATTTACCAAAGGCAAAGCAACAACATTAAATGGCACTTTTAGCTGAACTCCAAGTCTGTTTGTTAAAATGATGTTTTGGGCACCACCATTTGCAGTATCAGGCACTCTAAATATCAATGCATTATCTGTATTTAGCGTCGGGTTAAATGAAGCAGGTACATTCCCTTTTTCAAAAACAATACTGGTCATATCGCCCAGGCCGCTTCCGGTTAAGGTGAGTACAGTATTTCCGCTTGCCCTTTCCGGATCAAGCTTATTGGCCACCGGACTATTGGACGCTTTGCTGCTCGACTGCTCTTCTTTTGTGCAGCCTGTTATGGTTAATGCTCCTGCCATACATGCCAGCAGGAATATCTTTAGATTTTTAATAGTTTTCATATCTATTTATAATAAGCTACTGCAGGTTCAAGCAGTAAAGGATTAATAACTGTTTCTGGTTGTGGTACCGGAAGGTACAACTGCTTTGCCGAAGTAAGTGTGGCCTTAAAGCTGGTTAACTGGCCGTTACCACCTAATGTACCACGCTCCTGTGCGGCTATCATCTGCTGTGCCTTAGCAAATCCTTGTCTTTGGATGTCAAACCAGTAGTCGCCTTCAAATGCGAACTCTACTTTACGCTCGTGTAAGATATCATCAAGCGTGATGTTGGTTAAACTTACCAGACCAGCACGGTTATGTACTTCGTTAAAGGCACTTAAAGCGGTAGCATCGCTGGTAGATCCTCCTCCGGCCATTACTGCCTCTGCATAAATCAGCAATACGTCAGCATAGCGAAGAATATAAGTAGAAATGCTGTTATGACTGTCGGAAGTTACTACTTCAGCGCTTCTGTTTGGTCCTACAACATATTTCTGAATATTGGAGCGGGTGCCTGTTTGAATTTTAAAATCGCTTGTTATCCCTGTAGTATCATAAGTAAATCCGTTAGGGAAATTGTCGTTGATCCAATCGGCTTTATGAAAGCCCTGCTGCATTACCGACCATCCTTTTCTACGGTCGCCGGTAGCATAACCTGTTGAAGCATTTAACATGTCGAACGACGGAACCACTGCTGAATAACCATTTCCTCCTGTTGGTTTTGGTTTTAACAAAGGTTGCGGACCTACGTAAAGCATGTACCTGTTTCCTCCGTTCCATCCCATAGCAGCTAACCATCTTAATGAAAACAACATTTCTTTGTTGTTTTTGTTGGCGATGTCTGAGGAGGTAAACATGCCCTGAAAATCAGGATTCAGGCCTATTCTTTTGGTTGATGTTGCATAGTCTATAACCTCTTTGGCTTTTAACCTTGCGTTTTCATAGTCCTTTAAGTAAAGGTAGATTTTGGCCATCATCCCTTTTGCTGAATATTTATTAACCCGACCATCCTGAGTTGCTATTTCGGGCAGGTTTTCTTCTGCAAACTTAAGGTCCTCAAGTGCAAACTTTAATACATCTTTTTGCAGGTATCTTGGTGTTGCAGGCGCCCCGGCTTTGGTTAGATCTACCGGGTTTTCTACTATTGGCGCATCACCAAAAGCACGGCCGATATAGAAGTACGCAAACCCACGGATAAACTTGGCTTCGGCTATACCTACATCCAGGTAGGAAGGATCGGCCACCTGAGTTTTTTTATTCATAAAAGTATGAATCAGTACAGATGCCTGTCCGGCTGCCTTATAGCAAGACTTCCAGGTGTCCATTACTAAACCATCTGTACTTTGGATATTAAAATTATAAAATGAGTTGTATTGTGCATTGCCCTGCACTCCGGTTACGGTACCACCCAGCACATCACCTACAGATATAAAGGCTTTGTCAGACCAGTCATTCCATACAGAATTGTACAAAAGTCCTGTGGCACCATTTACTTCGGCTGCTGTGGTATAATAACTTTCGGTGGTTGGTCCCGTTTCTGAGGGATTATCCAGGAAACTCTTTTTACAGGAAACTCCAATTAAAGCTACTGCAAAAAATATGATGATGAGATTTGTTTTCATTACTTTAATTTTTAGAGGTTAGAATTCAATGTTGGTGCCCAGAGTAAATGTTCTAGGAACCGGATAATGACCATTGTCGATATTCATGAACCTGATGTTGTTATTAAGCGCTCCCAGTTCGGGATCGTAACCCGAATAATTGGTAAATGTGTACAGGTTTTGAACAGAAACGTAGAACCTGGCATTGCTCACCTTTATTTTGCTTATTAAAGATTTTGGCAGGTTATAGCCTAGCGCTACGTTCTGTATCCTTAGGTAAGATCCATCCTCAATGTACCGATCAGAAATTCTGTTGTTATTGTTGTGCCATTGATTATACCTTGGCAAATCTCCATTAGGATTGTTTGCAGAGTATCTGTTCAATACAGTAGTAAGCTGATTGTTGTAAGGAGAGCTTAAGGCTTCGGTTTGGCGACGACTATAGTTGAAAATGTCACCTCCCTGGCTACCATAAATGAATATCGAAAGGTCAATTCCTTTATAGCTAAAGGTATTTGTAAAGCCGTAGGTGAAGTCTGGATTAGGATCGCCTATAACGGTAACATCCTTATCATCAACCACCTTATCGCCGTTTAGATCTTTAAACCTTACATCGCCCAGCCATAAGCTACCCGGAGCAATTGAGAGTCCGTAATCTATCCCATTGTTTAGCTCTGCCTGCGATCTGAATAATCCATCGGTAACATAGCCATAGAATGCACCAAGCGGACGGCCCTGTTGAGATAAGGTAACCAATGATTTGGTACCATATTCATCAAAAGTACCAGGTAAAGTTGCATTAGGCTCGTTCATCCTGTTAAGGATATTTTTATACTTACTGAATATGATATTGGTTTTCCATGTAAAGTTATTATTCTGAATGTTATAAGATGTTAGTCCGATATCGAAACCAGTGTTGGTCATGCGGCCATCGTTTGTTGTTGGCGTTTTGATATCGTTCCATGCCGTTCCTAAACCAGAATAAGCACCAAGCTGAGTAGCCAGTAACATATCTGAGGTTACTTTTTTATAGGCATCAAAGCTGAACTCTAATCTTTTATTCCAGGTGGTAAGGTCTAAACCTGCATTGTAGGTATTGGTAGACTGCCAGGTAATTAACAGGTTATCTACGTTATCAGGCAATCCACCTGGACCAAATGGTGCAATAGGAAATAGTCTGATATTTGCAGAGTATAGGTTACCTGAGCCGGCATCCTGCCCACCCACTTCTCCATATCCGAATCTTAGCTTCAGATAATTAACATATTTGTTGTCTTTTAAGAAAGATTCGTTACTTGCTGTCCACGATGCCGAAACAGCCGGGAATGTACCCCATTTGTGGCCCGGGCCAAAGTTAGAAGATCCGTCTCTTCTTATTGTTCCACTGATAGCATACCTGTTGTCGTAATTATAGTTTAAACGTGCAAATACCGACTCCATACTCCATGTTGCAGCTCCTGCTCCTATGCCTTGGGTATCGCCTGCATCACCTGCATTTAAATTTGGGATATTAAGAACCAGGTTATCTCTGTTGGCATTGATAAAGTCGTATTTGGATCTTTGTGCCTCATGGCCTACCGTAGCAGCTATATTATGCTTACCAAAGGCTTTGTTATAATTAGCATAGTTTTTAATTGCCCAGTAAAGGCTGTTATTTCTTTGCTCTCTAAGCCTTGCCGGAGAAAGGATGACGGCTTTGGTTTCAGCATTTTGTACATATGGCTGAAATGCCCTATCGCTGCTCAGATTAAAATCAAAGTTACCCTCTGATCTGATGGTGAGACCATCTATGATAATCAGATCTGCATATACTGTTCCGAAAGCTTTTGAAGATTGATTGCTTACATCACGCAACATTGCTAACGCAACCGGATTATTTGGATTTCCAAATGTGCTGCCTCCTATTACATTGGTAGAGATATAATTACCAAAAACATCTTTAACGGGAGTTACAGGACTATTATAAAGCACTGTACTGGTAACGGCATCGAAACCATCTGAAAGGCCGATCTGCTGATTGGTTCTGGACAGGTTTGCAGTGATACCTGTTTTTAACCATTTAGTAGCCTGATGGTCTATATTAGCTCTTAGGGTTATTCTTTTAAACCCTGTTTTGATTAGAGTTCCTTCCTGATTAAGATAGCCGCCAGAGAAATAGAACTGTGTTTTTTCTGTTCCTCCTGAAAAACCAAGTTGATGGCTTTGAGTAAATCCTCTTCTGTAGATCTCGTCCTGCCAGTCGGTACCCACACCTAATAAGGAAGGGTTTTTAAACTCTGCAATACTATCCATTCCACTTCCCGGAACTCCTCTTACTTCTAAAACCAGCGAGTTCATGTATTCTGCATTTTGGCGCAGGTTCATTACAGAAAGCTTTTTTGGAACTTCTGAAATACCAACATAAGAATCGTAGGTAATTTTACTTTGGTTGGCCCTGCCTCTTTTGGTATTGATGAGCACTACTCCATTTGCACCTCTGGCTCCATAAATGGCCTGTGCTGATGCATCTTTCAGGATATCGATGGTTTCAATATCGGCAGAGTTTAAGGTTGCCAGCACACTTTGCCCGGTTTGTCCGGAACCACCCCCTAAAAAGTTTTGTTCCAGGGAGCTGCTTTTTGAGTTCATAGGAACTCCATCTATTACATATAACGGTTCGTTATTCTCGCCCGTTGAGGTAAGCCCTCTGATCCTTACGGAAACACCACCTCCTGGCTGACCGCCATTGTTATTTATGGTAACACCCGCTACCTTACCTTGCAAGGCCTGATCTACGCCGGCAACAGGTAAATTTTTAATGTCCTTTTGGGATACAGAAGAAATTGCTGAGGTTACTTCTGATTTACGCAATGTACCGTAACCGATAACTACTACGTCGGATAAGGTTGAAGTAGAGGATTCAAGGTTAGCGTTAATTACTGAGCCTGAACCTACGGTAAGTTCTTTTGTGGTCATCCCTACATAGGAAAATACAAGTACACTTGCATTTGAGGTAACCATGATGGAATACTTACCTTCATTATTAGTTAAAGCGGTGGTTTTGGTTCCCTTTACCACTACAGATGCACCGGGTAAAGTTGTTCCGCTTTCATCAGCAACAACACCCGTAACTATTCTATTTGAAGTACTTTGGGCGTAACCGGATTTGGTGATTCCGGTAAGTGTAAAGATCATGAACAGGATAAAAATCCATTCATTACAACTCGTTCTTGTCGTTTTCATGTTTGGTCGTCATATTTGGTTTAGTTAAGATCCCCAGGGGATGGGTTTCTATTTGTTAAAACTAGATACAACTGAATCCTGTATTGCTAAAAAAGGGGTACGCAAATGTTAACCTTTCACAAAAAAGGCTACGAAGCGGTAATATCCGTGTTCCCAGCATATTTTGAAGGGAGCACATCAAATTCTTCTTTAAAAGATTTGACAAAATTCTTGGTGGTTTTAAAACCTACCTTATAACAGATCTGTGAAACGGTTAATTTTCCTTGCTCCAGCAGCTGCGCTGCCCGTTTTAAACGATAAGACTTGATAAACTCGAGCGGGGTTTTGCCGGTAAGTGCTACAATTCTTTTGTACAAGGTTACACGGCTTATCAGCATCAGGTTGCTAAGCATATCTACAGAGAAATTGCTATTCCCTATATTCTTTTCTATCTCCTGAAGAATTTGCTGCAGGAACTGTTCATCAGGGCTCTCCATTTCTATGGTTGCCGGTTGTACTTCTACCTGCTTCTGATAAAGCTTTCTGAAGGATTCCTGCTGAATTAATATGTTGCGGATTTTGGAGTTTAGGATTTCAAAACTGAATGGTTTGGTCATGTAGTCATTGGCCCCTGTTTCCAGACCCGTCAGCTCCTGCTCCTCGCCAGTTAAAGCGGTTAACAGCACTACTGGAATCTGGGTTGTTCTGGAATCGCCTTTGATCTTTTTGCAAAGTTCTATACCAGTCATTTCGGGCATAGAAATATCGCTGACAATGATATTCGGATGGTAGAATAATGCCTTTTGCCAGCCATCTTTTCCATTACCGGCTTCTATTACATTAAAGTCTTCCTTTAAATTATCTTTAAGATAAAAACGCAGATCGGCATCATCCTCAACAAGTAATACAGTTGCTTTTTTAGAAGAGATCGTAACGTTTGCTTGCTGATTGTTTAACGTATCCTCATTAGCAATTAGATTATCTACAAAGTTATCCGTTGGATTGCTTTGATGTCTAAGTTCCTCGAATGGCAGCAAAATGGTAAAGCAACTGCCAATGTTTTCATCGCTCTCTAAAAAGATCTCGCCACCGTGAAGTTTTACAAACTCTTTGGTTATTGCCAAACCTATTCCACTACCCTGATTAATGATAGACTCTGGAATATCATTCTGAAAAAAGCTTTCAAATATCTTCTCCTGTTTCTCTTTTGGTATACCTATTCCGGTATCGCGAACTTTAATCTCAACCATGTATTGGTCGATCATAATACAGTCTACAGACACATTTACCTTGCCGTTATCCAATGTAAATTTAAAGCTGTTAGAAAGCAGGTTAAAGAGAATCCGCTCTATTTTATCATGGTCAAAATTTACATCGAGCTTCTCGTAAGTAGCATTAAAGGTTAACTGGATGTTTTTCTGTTCAGCGAGATCCTTAAAGGAATAAGTAATGTCTCTGATGAACGAAATGATATCGCCAGGTCTTTTTTGAAGTTTGATCTCTTTAAGCTCCATCTTTCTGAAATCGAGCAGCTGGTTTACCAGGTTGAGCAGACGCTTTGCGTTTTTCTGTATCAGGGAGACCTGCTCTTTAATCAGATTATCTGATGATCCTTTCAGGATTTTGTCTATTGGTGCTAGAATTAAAGATAATGGCGTTCTAAATTCATGACTTACATTGGTTAGGAATTTGATTTTCATAGCATCCAGCTCTCTGTACCTCATTGCTTCTAAACGTTCATTATCAAGCAAGCGTTGTGATTCTACTTTCTCTTGTTCAATCAGTCTCTGAACTTTTTGTTTTTCCTGCTCAGCAGCAAATTGCTGCTTTAGTTGCTGGATACCGCGGTATCTGAAATAGTACAATGCGCCGCCTATGGCCAGAAAATAAAGAATATACGCCAATGTAGAAGTATACCATGGGTTCAGTATCCTGATCCTTAAGGTTACCGGTTTAGCATCAGAAATGTTTTCGGTACTTGATGCCCGTACCTTAAAAACATAATCGCCCGGATCAAGGTTTGTATAGGTGGCCTTGCGTAAAGTATTATCTGCAGAAATCCATGTCTTATCAAATCCCTCCAGCATGTACTGATGTTTCACTTTATGAGGGCCAATGTAATTTAATGATGCAAACTCTATGGTAAATACATTTTGATCGTGGTTTAAGGTAAGCTCTTTAGTATCAAAAATTGATTTTTTAAGTATTACCCGGCCATCAATTGCAGTGTTTGCTGTTACACTCTTATTGAACAGTTGAAAGTCGGTTATAAAGAGTTTAAAGGTTTGATTATAAGATTTAATTAAAGAAGGTTGGAAAATATTGATCCCATCAGGACCTCCAAATGCAAGTTCTCCGGTTCTTAGTTTTACGGAGGCAATTCGGTTAAATTCCTTACCCTGCAGGCCATCATTCTCATCAAAATTCTTGAAAATGAGGTTAAGTTTTTTGTTATAAGTAACCGATATCTTTGATAAGCCGTTTGATGTGCTTACCCAAAAGTCACCTTGATTATCTTCCTGAATGTCCATGATGTTATTATCAGGCAATCCATTTTCGATGGTATAATTGTAAAAGGTTTTGGTTTTGGGATTATAAAGGCTCAAACCATCTCTTGTTCCTATCCAGAGGTAGCCCCTGCTGTCTTCAATAAAGCTGTTAATGTTGTCGTTGATCAGGCTGTTATCGTTTTTTGGATCGTTTACTATCTTGATAAACTTTGTCCCTCCTTTTGGCAATACATTCATCCCATAGGATGTACCTGCCCAAATGTTTTGATGCGAATCTTCCAGTACCTTAAATACATAATCGGAACTAATTAGACTCAGGTTCTGCGTATATCTTTTAAATTTCTTTGTGGTTCTGTTGAAAAGGTTTATTCCACCTCCCATGGTGCTTATCCAAAACCGATTTGATGAATCTTCCAGAAAATCAGAAACCTTATTATCGCTTAAACTTTCAGGATCTGAGGCGTTGTATTTGTAATGGATAAACTTACCATTATCCATGTAATCGAAACCTCCGGTATAGGTTCCAATCCATAATTTTTCAAAACGGTCTATATAAATAGCAACAATGGCATCGTGAGACAGGCTATTGTTGTTTGAAGGATCGTGCCTGTAGGAAGTGAATTTATGGGTACTCCTATTATAATAAACCAGCCCTTTGCCATTGGTACCAATCCAGATATTACCCAGCTTATCTTCGGCCATCCTGTTAATATCACTATGTATTAAGCTATTGGGATCAGAAGAGTGCTTAATGAGGTTAAACTTAATGATATTTGGGTGGTAAAAATTGATCCCTTTTCTGAAAGTACCTATCCAAATCATACCCATATTATCGTAATAGATACTGGAAATACTGTTCTGGCTTAAACTTTTGCTGTCATTTTCATTGTTAAGGATATACCTGATGCTGAAGTTTTTCTTATCGATAAGGTTAATACCTCCATGATCGGTGCCAATCCATATGTTGTCGCTATTGTCTTGAACAATACCCGTTACAATATCAGAGTTCAGTTTAAGTACAGGTGAGCTTTTACTGATCTTATTCAGTACATTTTTTACAGGATCAAAGTAATAAATACCTGTGGAAGTGGATATATCGTAGATCCATATCAATCCTTGTTTATCTATAAAGATCTTATAGGTATCGCTTTCTTTGTTTGAGAACTTGCTCGACAGATCTATTCTTTGCACAACAATATCCGTGTTCTTTTTCAGCATCTCCAATTTTCCGTCGGAATGAATAAGCCATGCATTTCCGCTTTTATCCTCTGCAATATCAATAATTGGGCTTGCCGAAAGACTGCTCTCTCTTCTGATTTTATGTGCTATATAGTTAGTTTTCTTTGTTACCGGATCGTATTTATATAATCCGGATGCGGGAGAAATAAACCAGAATGCGCCTGAAACACCCTTTTTTAGCGCTCTGATGGTGGTTCCCGGAACCCCATATTTTGAAAGCTCCGGTTGTATATTGTGATCAAATAATTCGGTTACAGGATCATAAACATCCATTCCGGCCCTTGTTTCTATCCACAACTTATGATCGGGGCCTTGCGTTATAGAACGAACATCACTATCGCTTATGGTAGATTTGTTTTTTATCCTGTGCCGGTATACTTTAAAGCTATATCCATCAAACCGGGCAAGGCCAGCAAGTGTTCCCAACCAGATAAATCCTTTATCATCCTTGTAAAAGCAATTTACATCGTTATGCGGCAAACCATTATTAATATCCAGATGGGAAAACTGATACTGGTTATACTGTGCAGAGGAATGTATGCTGGTAAACAGCAGGCATACCCCTACCAAAAGCAGTATTTTCAATTTGTGTCCCATTCGTTCTATTCGGCCGTTATCGCTATTTTAAAGCTGATTGTCAATATACAAATACTTATTTATAAATGTCTTTAAGGTCCTTTTCAAAAAGGGTATAGGGGTCATTATAGAATTTCTGAAAATCAGGAATGTTTGGATGACCAGGGTAAGGCGCATAAAAATGTGTAGCGCTTTTGGTATCGTTACGCCATACCAACACATAGCTCATTCTTATTTTATCATTTTTCATTACTTTAAGCAGCACATCGTTCCACCAGTTTGGATTGGTAAGCGATTCCAATCCGGTTTCGGTAAAGGCAGCGAGCTTACCGTTCTTTTGAGCGTATGCCGAAACGATGCGGAGTTTCTTTATGGCAGCATCCAGATTGTATTTGCCATCGCGTCCCATATCACCATAATTATCCGTTCCAAGCATATCTACCCATTCTTTACCAGGAAAACGTTCCAAATATTGCTGTTCAGAATTGAATAGATTATCGGGAGAAAATGCATAAATAAAGTTGTGCACACCGGCCGTATCACGTAAATAAGAAACAGTAAATTTCCATAGGGATTTAAATTCATCAACTGTACAATGTGATTTTCCCCACCAGAACCAGTCGCCATCAAACTCATGATAAGGTCTGAAAATTACGGGTACTAGGTTGCCATCCGGAGCTTTAAGACTTTTTGCCCAATCAGCAATATCGTTAAGGATTTTGATATACTTATCGTGCGCTTTGCCTCCTGGAATAATGTACCCGACAGCAGGTAAAGAAACCGAGTCTTTCCAGTAAAAGTCTCCTTCTGAAACCGGGTTAGAGAAATGCCAGGCTATAGTGGTAACCCCGCCTCTGTTATAGGTATCTATAACATTCTTTCTTAGGTGTTCTTTTGTTTTCCCAATCTGAGCCTCCGATTGTCCGGTTAATCCAGACAGATCGATTCCAATAACAGCTGGATGAGATCCAACAACTGATTTAACATCTGAACGATCAGCATCACCAGACCAGCCATGGCCATATTCAGTAGCATGCTGATGCCCGAATAAAGTATGCTTTTCGGATAATTTGTATAGGTTATCGAAAAGAGCCTTCGTCTCTTTTGTTGCCAAAGGATCAATGAGGTTACGTTGCTGGGCTATTGCCTGGCCTACAAGCAACATCGGGAGAATGATAAAGAAGTACTTCAGGTTCATAAAATTGTAATTTACAATAGCGTACTATTTACTATGAATTAGTAAAAGTATTGTACTGAATATTCCTTAATGCTAAAAAATGGGGTTCCAAATGTTAAACATCGGAATAAAGAATGTCTGTTTTAAGATAAGGCTCCGGCATTTGTACCGGTTTATGTTTCCATCTGCGATGGCTCCATAACCAGTAAGCAGGTTCATCTTTAATAATCTCTTCAAGAAACTGCGTATGCAATCTGGTGATCTCAAATTCTTCAGTATCCATTGGATTCAAACAGAGGGGCACACAATCAACCTCATAATGCCCGCGCTTTAGAACCTTAACTCTTAAATAAAAAATAGGGCGATTGGTTTTTTTTGCAATTTTCTCTATCCCAAGTTGAATGTATGCCGGTTGGTTTAAGAATGTTCTGCAGTAATGCAGTTCCCTTATTGATGGTGATTGATCATTACCAAAACTAAAAATACTTGGTGTATTTTTGCTGGCTTGAATAGCCCTTAGGGTTTGTCGCATTGGGATGAGTTTGTTCCCAAACTTACTGCGGGTTTCGCGAAACCATTTATCAAATATTGAATTATTTAAGGGCTTATAAATTGGGTAATGATCAGCAGAAAAGTTTAAGCCTATCCCTAAAGTTCCCCATTCCCAATTACCATAATGTGCTGAACAAACTAATACACTTTCTCCTTTATTTAGATATTCATTTACCAGCTCTTTGTTTTTAAAAACAAACCGTTTTCTTATTTGCGCTTCAGAGATGTTAATCATCTTAATCACTTCAAATATCAGGCTGGATAAATATCTGTAGTACTTCTTTTCAATTACGATAATTTCTTTCAGTTCCTTTTCGGGAAACGAATTACAGAGATTTTCTCTTACTACCTGCCTGCGATAGCCAAAAACATAATAGAGCAGGAAGTAAGCTGCATCTGCCCAAATGTATAGAAACGATAATGGCAGCAGGGATAATACAGCTAAAAAAAACGTCCCTAAATGAGAAATGCTCTTTTTAAACATACTACAATGATTTTCTACAAAATTAAAAGCTTAACCAAAAGGTTTTGCCATAAAAATGTTAGATTACTATTTTTTTTTAAAGCCCCTGTTACTGATGCAATCCGCCGTTTTTAAACAAGTCGTAAGCAGTTTGGTAATTTGCTATTGCCTGATCTATTACGGTTTTAGACAGCTTATCAGGGATTTGCTCATTACTTGATTTGCGATACAAAAAGGTTTCTGTAACCTTATGAGGACCTAATATGACCAAACTATCCTTCTTTAAATAAGCTAGTTTCTGATAAGTACCTAAAACTGCTCGGGGCTGATAGGTCGGATTTAATACATTCTGACCATACAGGTTGCTTTCATAATTCCATCCCAAAAGGCTAAACAATGTTGGATAAAGATCAATTTGTGAACAAAGCTTATCTATTACCATTTTGCCCTTTACAGGTAAATTTAAAACGATGCACGGAATGTGGTATTTGTCGATATCAATTTCATTCTTTCCGGCACTGGCGGCACAGTGATCCGCCACTATTATCACAATCGTATTCTTATACCATGCTTTCTTTTCAATATTTTTAAGGAATGTTGCAATGGCATAATCTGTGTAACGAACTGCACCTTCCCTATTGCCTTGTTTCATATCTACTTTTCCCGCTGGAAAGGTAAAAGGCCTATGATTTGAGGTTGTCATTACAAAACTGTAAAATGGCTTCCCTGCCTTATCATCGGCATCTGAGCCCCTTATAACTGCATCAAAAAGATCTCCGTCCGAAACTCCCCAGGCATTTTCAAAATGAATCTGATCATCCTGAATGATCGTTCTTTTTGTCAAATAACTATCTCCAATTTTGATATTTCTTCCCCTGTCTGTAATGTTAAAGCCGTTACTGCCAAAATATTCGTTCATATTGTCGAAGTAGCCATCCCCGCCATAATAGAATGTCCTGGTGTATCCCTCTTTTTCAAAGATATGGCCCACGGTTGTCAGGTTTTCATTTCCCTGTCTTCTTACAATACTGCTACCAGGCGTTGGAGGTATGGATAAGCTTAGCGCTTCCATACCTCTAACTGTACGGGTACCTGTTGCATACATATTTGTAAACATTAGATTCTTATCGGCAAGAGAATCAAGTACGGGTGTTAGTTTCTGTGTATTGCCAAAATGCGCAAGAAAACTGGCACTTAGGCTTTCAACAGTAATCATGATTACGTTTGGTTTATAAACCTGACCACCGTTTTGGATATTCCTTTTAATTGAGTTTCCATCATTTACAAAAGTGCTCTGCTGATCCTTTAGCTCACTTCTCATTATACCAAACGCCTCATTTAAAGGGAGTAAAGCATAAAAATGGTTATAATTTAACTCGTTGTTTTTAAACGCTGCAAAAATGGAATAAATACCTGCTTTTGATAGTTCATTTTCGTATCGGTTGGTACTTGATTCGGCAAAGGAATTTGTTAGGAAAAAGGCATATAATGACGTAATAACAAGCAAAATCCCGGTTATAACTGCCCTACTCTTAAATGCGACAACAGATTGGAAAACATTTTTAAAAATCCTCTTCTTTGCAAAAAGCCACATTACCAATAACACCATTACCAATACTCCACCAATTAATAATGGCAGCGGATATGATTCATTTATGTTGTTGATGACTTCATAAGTATAAACAAGATAATCCACAGCAATGAAGTTGAACCTGCTTTCAAACTCTTGCCAGAAAGTAAGTTCAGCAAAAAATGAAAAGAAAGAGATAAGAAGGATTATAAAAAGAGCCACATAAGTAATGATCTTATTTGCAATTGAAGCCGACCATCTATCTGGAAGTATAAGTAAATATAAGCTGTACAAAGTGGTTAAAAAGAGACCTACTCCAAAATCATAAACAAAACCGAGCAGGTAAATTCTTAATACACCTAAGAATGAAAAGTCCGTTTTGCCAATCGAATCAATAAACAAAACAGTACGGATCAGGAAGGAGATAAAAACAAAAATGGCTAAAAAAGAAAATAAGACGCTATATCTGCCCTTAAATAGTTTACTTATCATATAAAATTTTATATAAAAAGCAAAGGTAGATTGGAATTCTGTTTGAATTCTGAACTTAAGCTGTGTATGCCAGTTCGCCTCTTTCTGTCAGCATGATCATAACACTTTCTATGCTGTAATTCAATTTATGAAAAATAAGGTTTTCTTCTCGCTCTTCGTGGGTAAGAAAACTGATAAGATCTTTAAACCGAACAACTCCAATGTATTTTTTATTATAAAAAACAGGCATTGTATATAGCTCCTGCTTAAGCATTATATCTATTACCTCAATCACCAATTGCTCAGAATGCAGCCCGACATGCCTATCGGACCCACATTCTAACAAAAATACTTCTTTACCCTGTACATTAACCCCCATTACTTTGATAAATTTGATAAGGATATCAAATTATTTCGCAAAATTAGCGCCACCAACAACAAATAAGAGCCAAAATAAGGTTTAAAAATACCCGATGAGGACATTTTTTATGAAATTAAGAAAAAAATGCACAATAATTAACGAGATAGCTCCCCATACTTGTTCATTTTAGTATGAAAGAAGTAATTTATCGCTTTGGAGTTGAGACAGATTGGGTTGAAGAATTGGCCGTTAACCTTGGCGGATTTGTACGCGGCAATTTTATCATTGTTCCTGATGATATATTAACGGGCACTTATTATACGCTTCAAATAAGCGAAAACATTACGGTTATGCTGGTAGATGTGATTTATCATCAGGATGTGTTGTACAAAGTCAGGAATATTAAAAATGATTTTGCAGGAATATATTTCAATCTTACTGAAGGAGATCTGGTTCACGTTATGGATGATATTTCACGGTCGGTGGGGCGATGGAATTACAATCTGGCGATTACAGATAGTCAACTTGATATAGATTTTGTAATAAAGTCCGGAAGTAAATCGTACGGCATTTCACTTTTCTTAAAGAAGCATATTCTAAGAGAATATCTATCCAAAACAGGTATCCTTGATGAGGTACTAAACAGAGTTTTTGATCAGAAGCAAAATACCCTTCTGCATTATGCCCATATGAGTAGCAACAGTTGGCATATCATCAATGAGTTCAGGAAAAGCACTCCAGGAAGCATATCTTTCAACCTCCTATTAAGTGGTTTGGCTTACAACTTGCTGGCAGATTGCCTGGATAACATCATGAAAAGAGAAATAATGATTAGCAAAGTTCTTCGTACAGATCTTGCAATGATATTAAACTCACAAACAAGCCTGATTAAAAAACAAGAGGGCATTTTCCCCGGAATAACTTCGTTAGCTGCTGAGGCAAATATGTCGGCAACAAAATACAAGAAACTATATAAAAAAATCACCGGCCAAACTCCTAATGCCTTCTTCCTAAACAACAAGCTTGAACTTGCAAGAGATTTACTTGGATCCGGACAGTATACCATTAGAGAATTGGCCGAAAAATTAAATTTCACAAGCACCTCTCATTTATCAGAGCAATTTAAAAGCTACTTTGGGATGTCGCCTAAAGAATATGCAGCATCATTGTAATGGCAACAGGAAAACAAATATCAATTCCTCATGATATAGCTCAAGGCTGTTCTTATTTTATGGAGGTAATGCCCGGATTAATGGCCCTTGTTGTTGATTTTACTTTGCAAAGAAGTGTTGAACTAAACCAAGTAGTAAATGCGGAAGACTTTTACATTGCCTATTATGATCTAAGCGATGAAATTGATATTCAAAAAATTAACCACAGCAAAGTTAATTATCATTCGAAATTGGGAATGATTGTGGTCGATGCCACATTAAAAAGCAGCTATACCCCTTCTTTTAAAATGTATTCATTCTGGTTGCTCATAGCTAAACCCCTGCTTCAAAAGTATCTGTTAGGATCTATAGGTGGTCCTAAAATGGGGCAAAATAACACAATCGTTTTTACAAGCCACATGGACAGTCGCACCCGTCTTTGTATTCTTAAACTCAGAACGCGAAATTATAACGACCCATCATTTGAACTTTCTTTGCGTGGAACCTCATTGCAGGTTTTTGCATACCTGGTAGAACGTATAAATGAAAATGACCTGGTATTAGGGAAACTTTCTGAATTAGATACTGCGCAGATCATCAAAACTCAAACTTATCTGATGGAGCAACTTTTGGGAGCATTTCCCGGAATAGATTTTTTGGCTTACATGGCCGGCATGTCTATTTCTAAATATAAGAAGCTGTTTAAGAGAATATTTAAGGAAAGCCCCAACAGTTTCTTTATTCGCGAAAAATTAAACCTTGCACAAGAGCTCTTGAAAAGTGGAAATTTTAATACAATAAATGAGGTAGGCAATGAACTTGGATATTTAAAACCGGGATACTTTGCTGCGATCTACAAAAATCAATTTGGACAATTACCTGGAGAAGTTTTTGTGAAAAACAGGTTATAAAGAAGCCAATTGCTTACCGGTTAAACCAGCTTCTTGAGATCATTAAAGCAAAAGCATTATAATAAAAACCCGTATATATTCTTATGTTTGAGTCAAAAGAGATCCAAATGAATATAGAAATACATCAAACAGGAGAAATAAGAATTGCAGAGGTCGTCTCTGATAAAGTCCTGATTAAGAATCCGGAAGAAGGATTACAGTTACTGGCAGATTTATACTACCAGGATGTTGATAGAATTATCCTTCAGGAACAAAATATATGTACTGAGTTCTTTGATCTGAAAACAGGTATTGCAGGAGAAATTCTTCAAAAATTCTCAAATTACAGGGTTCGCCTTGCTATTGTTGGTGACTTCAGTAAATACCAAAGCAAAAGTATGAAAGACTTTATTTACGAAAGCAACAAAGGCAAACAAGTAAATTTTGTAGGCAGCTCGGAAGACGCAATTGCAAAACTAAATCAATAATTATACACAGATTACTAATATTTAGTAATCTGTGCCACAATAACCTCAGGCGCTATTGTAATAAAATGCCCCTGCCCCTCTTTTATTACAATTTTTAATTTCCCACCAAGCTTCTTGTAATGTTGTTCTATTACCTTAGTATGCTCCTTAAACCAAGGGTCCTGACTTCCAGAAACAATTAACAAGGGCACAGCTTCCTTTGCAATCAGACTAAGTCCATCGAACAGATTCTTTTTGGTCATCAAACTGCGCATCACCGGATTTACAGCATAAATGGCAGAAACTTTTTCCGGATTTTCCATTGCCCATGCAAAACATTCCCCTGCATTAACTCCTGATCCTTCTAATATTGGTTTCTTGGAGAATCCATGATCAGTTAGCATTTTATAAACCCCATCCCACTGTTCCATTACTGCACCTGATTGTGCGGTAAGCGGGGTAATAACAATATGATATCCTTGAGCCAGCAAAGCCTGATCTACCAGGGCATTTCTGTCCATCCGATCACTTCTAAAAACCCATGGTTTGCCTTCAGCGGCTTTATTAGGTGCTATAATAATCATTGAAGACACCCCATAGCGGCTCTTTCCTTTAACTTCATATTGCTCATAATAAGGTGTATAACCGGGGCCTCTGGCGGTCATCCATGTATTTTCTTCTTTTAAATACAGGTAGCTGCTTTGAGTATTATAGTAATAAGACTTGATGAAGTCATCATCAATAAAATCTGGCAATGGCGCTGCTTTAGCAACATTTTTAACAACCCAGTCTACAATAGGACCTGGGTTGCGCAGACTGTGCGGATGATGAGCTGTCCCGTCTTTAACCAGAACAGTCATTCTCCCACCCATTTGTAAATAAATATTTTCAATAGACAGCGTATTTTTTTCATACAGAAAATCTTCGGAACCGCAGATACTTAATAAAGGAACATCGTGTCTAGCAAGCTCTGCTATTTTTGCCAGACTTTCTGGCATGATTGCAGCGTTGTCTCCATAAATACAAGATACCTGATCAGGGTGATTTACAGACCAGGCATAGGCATTAATAGCTCCTCTACTCATTCCACCAAAGGCCGGTTTTTTTGAAAACCCATGTTCCTTGGTTAAAAAGGCATACCATGCATCCCATTGTCTGCCAGCATCGCAGTTAATGTATCCTATAAAAAAACCTTTTTTTAACAACTCGATTTCCGACTGGGGTTCATGATCCCAATAGAATCCTCTCCATGACCAGGGATTTCCTGCGGCTGCAGTTTTTGGTACAACAACCAGACAGCGCACCTTCCCTTTTACCTCAACATTAATCCCGAAACCCTCACTTTCAACAGCTTTAAATGGAGTTATTTCCAAGCTGAGTGTATCCATTAGAAAATCATATCGGTCAAATCCCCTCCAGGTAGTTTTATCGCCTGAAAAACCGGTTGTAGTTAACTGAGCCTGAGTTATGTTAAAAATTGATGTACAGATAAACAGTACAAAAATAAGTGCAATAATTTTTCGCATCCGTGGTTTTATTTGGTTATGGTCTTGTAAGCAAAAAAACTAAATCTGGTTAATATTTACTTAATAATCCATTAATCAGAAAATCTTTATCAATTTATGTGGAGATAAAAATTAGCATATATTTGAAGGTACTCATCATTATATGAAGAAATTTGCAGAAATTCTATGTTTAATTGTCGCTTTCGCGACATACGGTTGTTCAAGTACTAGCGTAGAACAAGATAACACCAAAACATTATATCGCGCTATAAGTAAAGATGATACTGCTACTTTTAAAATAAACATTACTGACAAGGAGTTCTTCGGGCAGCTTGAAATAAATTACCATGGTCTCTATAAAGATTCCGGTGATGTAACCGGAATTGTAAAAGGAGACGAACTAAAGGGAACTTATCGCTTTCAGCATTATGGAGTTGAGACATGGCACAAGGCTCCCATAGCATTGTTAAAAAAAGACGGAAAGTTAATTATGGGCGAAGGTTCAATGGAAATTTATATGAACATACGTTACTTCAAAAAAAACGTTCCAATCAATTATCAAGACGCAAAGTTTGTGTTTGAAAAGATGAAGTAAACAATTAGCCGTGAATGGCTTCCTTATTGCCGAAACTTTGTATAAGCTCACCTTCAAATTCAAGCCATTCTTTCCATCTTTTATCCACATCAATATCAATGGTATATTTGCGGGCGAAGTTCAGAAAAGTAGTATAGTGGCCAGCTTCTGACACCATCAGGTCATAATAGAATTTTGCAAGTTCTTCATCTTTGATGTTTTGCGACAGTACGCGGAAGCGCTCACAACTTCTG
Organism: Pedobacter sp. 05T44; assembly: GCF_056395985.1. Taxonomy (NCBI): domain Bacteria; kingdom Pseudomonadati; phylum Bacteroidota; class Sphingobacteriia; order Sphingobacteriales; family Sphingobacteriaceae; genus Pedobacter; species Pedobacter sp. 05T44. Next base: position 468,658 of record NZ_JBFTKO010000002.1, on the reverse strand, counting down.
GCTTCAATCATCGCCGCAAATAAAAGACGGTCAATAAAAGCCGAGTTTCTGCTTCCATCCCTTCGACTGAATTTAACCAATTGACCAACATAGTCGTCTTTACGCTCACGACCAAGTGTATACCCACGTTTCTCAATTATATCAACCACCATCTTAAAGTGTTGCATTTCTTCAATAGCAATAGCTGTTAATTCCTGCACCAAATCCATATGTTCTGAATTATTGGCGATCAGGGTAATGGCATTCGTTGCTGCTTTTTGTTCACACCAGGCATGGTCAGTCAAAATCTCTTCTAAATTCGATTCAGCAATGTTTGCCCACCGCGGGTCCGTCAATAATTTTAATCCAAGCATGGTAATAAATATCTTCTTTAGGCCAAAATTAGTAAGATTTGCTTACTCTTCCGTACGCTTTTCCAGATCTTTTATACTAACAGTAATCATTTTACCCATTGGTTTGCTATCGAGGTAAGTTAAAACCCTTAAATGATCTGCTCCTTTTGGTACTGTAAGGGTATCGGTATACTTTGGAGAGAAGTTATCCGGATAAGTATTATCAAACGTATAATAGATGTCTAATTTCTTTATCTCGGTAGCTAATGCAATACGCAGCGTTTTATTAACAGTGTCTTTTAAAGGTTTTATTGTGGCATCATACACACTTCTTGCATAGTTGATATTTGCTACATCATACCTTTCAAGATTATGCTCCATACGGGAGATAAAGCTATCCCATCCCTTGTTTTCTTTTTGCGACCAGAAAACTTCAGCCAAGGCAAAGGCACGGGGCCAGGTCATGTATTCTACATGGCGGTAATTCGGAACAGATTCTGTCCACAAATTGCCCTGACCTCCTAATATCAGTGAAGGATCAGGTATTTCAGCCGGAATGGGTTCAAAATTATAACAACTTGATAAGGTAAGCATAGAATAAGTTGGTGGTTCTGCAGCTGGGTCTCCCTGATAAAGATCAAGATAACAATTATCGGCAGGAGTCATTATCACATGGTGATTCATTTTTGCTGCTTCGATGCCTCCTTTCATTCCTCTCCAGCTCATTACCGTAGCTTCGGGTGCCAATCCACCTTCCAGAATTTCGTCCCACCCCATCATTTTTTTGCCTTTAGACTTAACGATGTTTTCCATACGCCTGATGAAATAACTTTGCAGTTCTTCCGGGGTTTTCAGGTTTTCGTCCTTCATTCTTTTCTTGCATTTTTTGCAGTCTTTCCAAAATCCCTTAAAACATTCGTCACCACCAATATGGATATACTGACCGGGGAAAAGCGCTGCCACTTCTCCCAATACTTTTTCCATAAACACGAAACTTTCCTCGTTACCCGGACATAATGCATTGTCATCAACACCATAAAAGGTATTGCCAACATTTACCTTAAAGGGCCCGCCTGTGCATGACAAGTTCGGATAAGCAGCAAGTGCAGCTAAACTGTGTCCGGGAACATCAATTTCGGGCAGGATGGTTACAAAACGTTGCTGAGCATATTTAACAATTTCCTTAACATCTTCCTGGGTATAATACCCTCCATAATCTGCAACCTCATTTGCCCCTTGTGGATCACGTTTCCACCATAAGCCCATTCTTGGAGCACGCCAGGCCCCTACTTCAATAAGTTGTGGTAAGCTTTTAATTTCTATCCTCCATCCCTGATCATCAGTTAAATGCCAATGAAATACATTCATTTTGTATTTAGCAAGCTGGTTGATGTATTTTTTAACCACTTCTTTTGGGAAATAATGCCTGCTTACATCAAGCATTAAACCCCTCCATCCAAATCTTGGATAGTCTGTTATTTTAACGCAGGGTATAGACCATACTTTATTTTTAATAATCTCTGCACTTTCTATTTCTTTTGGCAACAGTTGCATTAAAGTTTGCATGCCATAAAAAAGACCTGCAGGCTTGTTTGCCTGGATAGTAATCTTGGCTGGCTTAACATCTAAAGTATACCCTTCTTCGCCTATCTGCTTATTGTAAGCTTTGTTCATAGCTAACTGAATGGTTGAAACTCCCCCCGATGCGTGACTTAATGTAAAGCCTGTTGGCACTTTGATCATAGCAGCGAATAATTCTGCTATTTCTTTATTTGCAGGAGCTGCAATCAGTTTAGTAGTCTTGCTTATTTTGAAGCTACCTGGAAGCCTTTGAAACTTTACTGGCTGCGGAATTAGGGCCGGAACACCTTCTACGGCAAATATATTTATGGAGAATAGCATGCAAAGCGTAAATATTGCTATCCTCAAGTATCTGAAATTCATATTTAGTGGATTAGGTAAGCCTTCATAATTTAAAGGTTTGGACAACTAAGATAATTATTTACATTACAATAAACATTGGTATATAGGTAACTTTTACAAAGTTCAATTGTTACTTATTTGATGGGGGAACTTAAATACAAGTATACCAGAAAACAAGAACTGGTTCATGGACTGATACATGGTATTGGAGTCGTATTTGGCGTTAGTGGCCTCCCGGTATTAGTAGGAATTGCAACCGCTCACAACAATGTCCCGGCAATTGTCGGCGCCGGAATATACGGCTTTTGCTTTATGCTTTTATTTACTTGCTCAATGGTATACCACCTGGCCCTGGAACCGGCAGTAAAAAGATTATTCGAAATCTTTGATCACATTAGTATTTATTTCCTGATTGCCGGAACCTACACTCCTTTCCTACTCATCTATATGAACAACCATTTCGGTATCACCCTGCTTTCGGTATTATGGGGACTAACGCTTTTAGGTGTATTTTTTAAAATATGGTTTACGGGCAAGTTTAATATAGTGTCAACAATTATTTACTTGCTTATGGGCTGGATGATGGTTATTGGAGGCAATAGATTCTTTTCAGTGCTTCCGGAATCTGTGGTCATTATGCTTTTTATCGGTGCGGCATTATATTCGGCCGGAACTATTGTCTACCTATTTGGTAAACGATCATATACGCATTCCTTATGGCACGCAATGGTACTTGCCGCAGCAATTTGCCATTATGTAGCCGTATTGCTTTCTATGTAGAAAAAAAATAGTAAAAAATAATTACCAGATTTGGGTGATATTTATGTCCAAACTGGCACATACTATTAAAACATAGTTGCAATGGTTACAAAACTCAATAAAGATAAAGTAAGCACAGATAATGAAGCTTTGCTGATGTCGCTGTACCAGGATACTTTTCCTCTTGTAGCAAGCCATGTGAGTAGAATGGGCGGATCATTTGATGAAGCCAAAGATATTTTTCAGGATGCGCTGATCATTTATTATGAAAAAGTAAAGCATGCTAAGATAGTGCTTAAACATAGCGAAAAAGCATACCTTTTTGGCATTACCAAATATCTTTGGAATAAACGGTACAAAGAAACCAGCAAGCAGCTGCCTCTTGATCAATTGAATATTGAACTAGATGAAGACGCAGCCCCGGCTGATTCTGTCTATGAAGAGGTATCTTCTTCCAGATTACTTCATTTGATGCAAACGGCAGGTCAGAAATGTATGCAGCTCCTAAGCGCTTTTTATTATGAAAAGCTGAATATGGAAACACTGGCTGAACGATTTGGATTTTCAAGCGCCCGGTCAGCAACTGTTCAGAAATTTAAATGCCTCGAAAAAATAAAAGAAACTGTAAAAGAAAAATCATTGGAATATGAAGACATCATGGAATGAGCTGCGATTAATAGAGGATTTTCTTTTATCTGATACAGATACAGAAGACATACTCCTTTTTGAAGCTAATCTTCTGCTTCAACCAAATTTAAAGGAAAGTGTTTTTTGGCAGCAAAAAACATATAGTCTGGTCCATAAATTCGGAAGACTGCAGCTGAGAAAAGAAATAGATCAGGTACATGAAAAGTTGTTTACTGCTCCAGAGCATCATTCTTTCAGGCAAAAGATCATGCAGCTTTTCGGCAAATAACTTCCGCATTTAATTTAGCACTAACAATTATACCCCTCCAAACCAGAGGCATGGGCAATCTATGCCTAAAAATTTAACTAATAACAACAGACATGAAGAACAACGAATTTCGCAATTATGCAATAAAACACCATCGGATCAACAGTCTACATGTAGATCGTCACATCTCCCAAACATCAGCCAATGTTGGTCCATTTGCTATGACCCCCTACATCATAGAAGAACGGCAATTAAACGTAGCGCAGATGGATGTATTTTCACGTTTGATGATGGATAGGATTATATTTATTGGTGAGCCTATAGACGATAGAAATGCCAATGTGATACAGGCACAATTACTCTTTTTACAGTCTGCCGATGCTGAAAAAGACATCCAGCTATATATCAATTCTCCAGGTGGATCAGTCTACGCCGGGCTTGGTATTTATGACACCATGCAATATATAAGGCCTGATGTTGCCACAATCTGTACAGGTATTGCACTCTCTATGGCTTCAGTATTGCTTTGTGCAGGTACAGATGGGAAACGCTCCGCCCTAAAACACTCAAGGGTAATGATCCATCAAGCCTCTGGCGGAACGCAAGGAACTGCTGCAGACATGGACATCAGTATCAGAGAGGTACTTAAGATTCAAAACGAATTGTACCAGATCATTGCTGAGCGTAGTGGTCAGAGCTATGATAAAATAAATGAAGTTGCAGCTCGCGATTATTGGATGACAGCTACAGAAGCCAAAGAATTCGGTATGATTGACGAAATATTGGGGTATTCCTAAATCTGAGGAGTTTGGGAAGCCAATTCTTTACTTGAGTCTGTAGTTAAGTAATTACCAGTGTGTGAACCCACAATGCCTTCATCATTCGCTTCAGGGAATTCTAATGTGAAGGTTGTTCCATTACCCGGTACGCTATGAAAACTGATCTTACCTTTCTGCATCTCAGTGTACTCCTTGCATAAGTTCAGGCCAAGCCCAACACCTTTTTCGTTGCTTGTGCCGTAAGTAGATGCGGCATTCAGCTCAAAGAGATTTCCCTGCCTTGCCACCGGAATGCCCACGCCGTTATCCATAATATGTAACCTCACACGACCAGAATCTCTGGAACTATATATTTGAATATTCCCACCTGGCAGCGTAAACTTAATCGCATTATTAATCAGGTTGCGGATCACCAGTTTAAGCATATCCAGATCCGCCGTAAGCTCGGCAGAGGGATCAATATTCACACCGATTGTGACCGTTTTTATATCTGCTGCTGCTTGTTGTACAGCCAAACAGGTTGATACTATTTCAAACAGGTTCAGTCTCACCATATTTACGCTGGTACCACCGTCCATCTGCGATTTTGTCCAGTTCAATAAATTATGCAGCAGCACTTGCGTGTTTTTTGTTTCATTAAGCAGGTTCTTTTCCAGAAATCGGCGTTCATCCGGCGATAATTCATATTCATGGAGCATTTCAAGAAAACTGGCAATTGAATTTAACGGAGAACGCAGGTCGTGCGATAAAATAGATAATAACCGGGTTTTGGAATCATTGGCGTCTTTTAAAGCAAGGGAAGCAGCCAGGGCATTATTCTTTTCCCGTTGATAACTGTTGATCAGGTAAGAAAATACCGCACCCATACAAACAACTACACAGATATAAGTTGTAGCTGTGTCCAAAAACAGATCACTTCGCTTTGCATAGGTGACTTTTACAAATCCTCTGTTATAATACTCAACCAACAATAACCCACCAACAATACCCACGTTAATCAGCATCCAAAATACATACTGCCTGGTCGGCATTACAGACAAAGTAAAAACCAGCGAAAGAAGATAAAGTATCAATGTAGGTCCATGTATACCTGAATTGATGAAATAGTTAAATGCCATCAATAAGCTCGTACCTGCACTAAATATGATAAAGCTAAGCTGCAGTCTTCCAAAATATCTGGAATTGATGTACATCGCTGCAGTTACCATCCAGCCAGCTGAGAGTGCTATATTGGCTAATGGCACCTTTATCACAATATTTACCAGCACTGCCAAAGGAAGACCGATCATAGCGATCAGGCTAACTTCATGAAAAATTCTGGCCTGGAGTGGCGTGTCAGCACTGTTACCGATCAATTTGGCATGCAGCCCTTTAATAGATTTGATCATCAAATATTTGCCAATTTTAAAAGCAGTAAATCTAAGAAAAATCTACTCACATAATTGGCACTGTTTAAAAAGCCAAGGTCTTTTTATTAACTTCCGACATACCGATTTAATACAGCACGACAGTTCCTAGCCTTCAGTCGTCGGCTTTAAACCTACCGAGGCCTTTCCTGTTTGAATGTCAAATGGGACTGAATTGTGCGAATGAACAATTAACCATTTCCCATTCATTTTCTGATAACAGGTAGTTTCCCTCCAGAACATATCCAGGATTCCCCCATCCTTCTTTGCGGCAAATACATGGTTTAAATTATAGCAGAAAGCTACATCCTCGCGCACCAAAAGAAAAGGCTCAGCAATCTCAAAACCAATCGGGCCTTCACCAAAAGTGGAGAACCAATTTTTCAGGCGCATTCTGATGTCATCCAGACCTGAAAGCTGAAGCGGATCAACCACATCAAAAGAAACAATCCGGTGAGAATAAAATGATAAAGTCAATTCCAGGTTCTTTTGTCTTATCGCCTCAAGACGTTTATTTATTGTCCAGAGTACCTGGGCTTCCTGTGCAGCAAATTGATCGTTGTTTTTCATAATGTAATTGTTAACTCACCTAAACGGCCATCTCAATCTCCAAGGCGCCTAGCTATAACCGATAAGTTGCAGAAATTGTTTCGCCTGTTCATTCTTTGTCTTACATTTTACAATTTATCGCAGCGATGATAGATTAATACTTCCGTAGGCTCCGGCAAAAAAGTCCCGGTAGGCAGTTGCTATATCAGCATAACTGTTCATAACAAACGGACCTTCTGCCACGATTGGTTCGTTATACGGCTTGCCTCCGAAAATGAGAATATCTGCTGCATTGATCTTATCGTTCTGAAAAACGATTCCTTGATACCTTCCTCCATCAGCAACATTTTGCTGTTGCCTAACACAATACCATTTACATCTATTCCGAAGCAGTGACAAATACAGCAACTTCATCATCCTTTCTCGGTGAAAATGAGAAACTGGAATTGGGATTCAGGCTATAAATAGCAGTGACCGGTGGTAGGCAGATCAAATGATTTCCTGCCATTTTTTGTTAACGATAGTAACTAAAATCTTAAGCTGGCATTCCCGAAATCTTGCATTTTGAAACCAGATTTGATATCTTGCTAAAGATTAAACGTCATCATAGATGAAGCTCAAACTACGAGAGGAAGATACAAATGGCGAATTGCTGATTTTTAAGGATGAACCAAGTTTCAGCAGGTTGTTTTATACCAAAGATCGATTCGACAAGTATTTTACCATTGCCTGGAATCCAGGAGAAAGCCAAGCCATCACTATCGACGGAGCTGAATATGTTTTTCCAAAGGATTCATTGGTAACTTTGCTGTTCAACCAATCCTTCAGCTTCGAAAATTCTGAGGGCATCGTTGCCTGGCAGTTTAACCGCGAATTCTATTGCATTATTGATCACGATAGCGAAGTAAGCTGTGTGGGATTCCTATTCAGCAGTACAGACCATTTGTTCATCCAGCTAGGCGACGAGGCAAAGCTAAAGCTGAAACTGCTCTGCGATGTGTTCATTGATGAGTTTAAGATTTCCGACAATATCCAGAATGAAATGCTGCTGGTATTATTAAAGCGTCTGATCAGCTATGTGACGCATTTGGCTAAAGCGGGGCATGTTCCAGTAAAGAAACTGCCGGACGAACGGTTCCATATTATCCGAAAGTTCAATCTGCTGGTTGAGGCAAACTTCAAATCGGAACATTCCGTTAGTTTTTATGCCGGACAGCTTTGCAAATCGCCCAAGACATTGTCTAATCTTTTTGCGATCTTCAACCAGAAGACCCCTTCGCAACTTATCCAGGAAAGGATTATCGTAGAAGCCAAACGGCTTTTATATTATACTGATAAATCTGTAAAACACATCACTTTTGAACTTGGTTTTGAGGACATGGCCTATTTCTCCAATTTTTTCAAAAAGAATATGGGTTTGTCGCCCTCCGACTTCAGGAATTCGCCAAAGGATTCCAAAGAAGGGAAATAACCTCAACTTATCGGAAAATATGGGTTTCTCATTAGATGGAGCCTGAATGCTTTCTGAATTATTTTATGTTATTATACCCGGCAGCATTGTGCCGGGCCCTTACCTGATGTAATCTGTATCATAATTTCCTTCATCACTACTCTTTATTCATTCTAACAATACGTGGATAAAATTTACCTTGTATTTCCACTAAATCATGTTGTGCAGTTATAACGGTTTCAATATCCTTATAAGCTAAAGGGTTCTCTTCAACCGTCCCTCCAATCAAGCTAACACGGGCATTAGCAAGCAACTTTTTCATGGCAGACACAGTCATACTATCCTTAGCCTTTTGCCTGCTCATAGCACGGCCAGCGCCATGTGATGCAGAGTATAATGCATCATAGTTTCCTTTGCCAGACACCAGATAAGCCGGTGTTGTCATGCTGCCAGGAATGATACCCAGTTCACCTTTATGCGCTGGGGTCGCCCCCTTACGGTGTATGATCACATCTTTACCATCAATTAATTTATCCTTCCAGGCAAAATTGTGATGGTTTTCCACCACATGGAGCGCCTTTAACCCTAATGCTTTTAAAAGGTTTGCATGAATGCGGTCATGACAAGCTTTAGCATAATCACCGGCCAATGTCATAGTAAGCCAATATTCCTGCCCGGCTTCGCTATTAATATCTAGCCAAGCTAGTTGTTGTGCGTACCGTGGTAGTTTACAGCTATCCATAGCTATTTTTGTGTAGTGTTTAGCTATAGCTGCACCTAAACCACGGCTTCCCGAATGTGTTAATAATGCAGTATACTTCTTAGCGGGTAATCCTAAGGTATTATCGGCCAACAATTCAATTTCGCCAAACTCTACAAAATGGTTACCATTGCCGGATGTCCCTAATTGCCTTACAGCTTTACCTCTTAATGGTTTCAAAAAAGATACTTCATTGAACACCAAACTATCTAAAACCTCATGTTCTTGCCTCATATCCAACCCACCTTCCATTCCAAAATGAGTGTGATTTTTTAATGCCTCCTTGATTTGATATTCAAATCTTTTTATAAAACTATCACTTTCATCAATAATAGAAAGCGCCATTCGGCAACCAATATCCATGCCCACTGCATATGGGATCACTGCATTATCTGTAGCCAACACACCACCAATTGGTAGCCCAAATCCCATGTGCGCATCTGGCATTAAAGCACTTTGTACGCTTACCGGCAACAGACCTGCAAGTTCCATTTGCTTTTTGGCTGATTGTTCAATACCCTTACCTCCGTATGTCTTACAGAATACCGGTTCATCGCGTAACTCGTAAGTTTTAAACGATGCCCCTTCTACTTTGCCTATTATCTTCTCAGCTATCTTACTTGTTAATTCATTATCCAAAAATGCTTGCGGATCATTGTTAATATTCACCAACAGATCCAGCAATTGTTGTTTACTATAGTGTTTGAAATTTTTGGAGGCTATGCCAATAACCAGGCTTCGCAGCTGATCATTATGATAACCTATTTTACTTAAATCTTTTGTTCTTAAATTGCCCATGTGGGTTTATGTTTCTAATTCCAGATAAGCTTCTTTTGGGCTGTATCTGGGTATGTTTTTAATTTTGTTAATGTATTTATTCTGCTCGTAAAACCATCCGCTCCAACGGTACCCTCTGCCTCGCGTTAGCAAGTTAATGCGTGGTTCTAGGTTATGATTATCAATATGATCGGCTATATATGATAGCTCTCTTTCAATATCCAGATCCATCAACTTTATATGCGTAATCATATGGGGTGTAACTTTTAACTTATATCGCCAAGGCTGAGTAAATACGTATTTTATACCTACGCGTCTGGTTTTAACATCAAAGGTTTCAACGCATGTAAAGCAAGCCTTTTCGTCGTCGGTTAAATTCACCTTTTTAGCATCCCAGCTATAAATGGAAAACTCACGCAATAATTGTTGCTTCACTTCGTACCCATAGCGCTTTTTAGGTCGCTTCTTCCGTTTGAACGTCTTATCGTAATGGTATTCAACGGTGTTTATCTTCGCAAGCAGTGTTTCATAAAACGCTGTCCTTGGACTATGTTTTAAATCTTCTCGAAGTACAAAAAAACGTTTCCAGCCACGTTGGTAGGGATGTTCTAATGGTACCAGTGGCAAAAGCCTCTTTTGTTGCCAAAGTTCTGCGCGTCGTTTGTCAAACTGTATCAGCTGCTTATCACGATCTGTTTTAACGAGTCGTCTTTTCTGACGTACCGATTTAATACGGTACGACCATTCCTGTGTGTTCATCACACTTTCATTTTAATTTTTTATTGAATTGGATTTCTAATCTCAGTTCGTCCTTGTGTAAGGATATACCCATTTAAAAGTGCTCAGAAAAACCCAATGAATTGGTGGAGACAAACATTGCAGAAATTACTTATGCAATTGTTAATTGTTTAATAAAACGGCGGTTTGACTGCCTTATTAGGCAATGAGCGAAAGGGGCGATATGTAGATATGCTCTGTCATGATTCCTTGATATTTTAAAGGTTAACAAATCAGGAATTGGATGCAAAGATATAAAATTATTTTAATCCATAGAGAATAAAAAAATCCTGTAAGCTAATAGCTTACAGGATCTAATAATTGTGTCGGGGTGGCAGGATTCGAACCTACGACCTCCTGCTCCCAAAGCAGGCGCGATACCGGGCTACGCTACACCCCGAACTGGTATCTGTTTTTACTGGTCAATATTAAACTACTCATCTAAGTAGTTGTGTCGGGGTGGCAGGATTCGAACCTACGACCTCCTGCTCCCAAAGCAGGCGCGATACCGGGCTACGCTACACCCCGAACTGGTATCTTCTTTTTCCCTTTTTCGAAGGGATTGCAAAGTAACAACTTTATTTTTATAAAAGCTAACTTTACTTTTTTTATTTCTAGCTTCATCAGCTAAGGCTGCAAAGATAGAAATAATTCATTTGCGTGCAAATATTTAAACACTAATTAGAGCTAAAAAACATCCTTTTACGATACATTAATCGGGTTTTAACTCTATATCAACCACTTAAAAAACATAAAAATTTAAAGTTTTTTAAGTAGCATAGGCATATTTGGGTTTCAGCATCAGTATTCTCCCCTTAGCAGTGAGTATTTGAATAGAATCAGAGGGAATTGTGGGTGGTCTTTTTGCTTAGAAAAAAATGCTAAAAAAAAGAAAGCGGGAATAAACCAGATTGGCCACTCCCGCTTAAATTAACGCTCTCACCGCAAATATACGACTGTAAATTGGATTACCTACTAATTTTTTAAAAAAAATGTAGGTTTCTTCTTAGAGCTACAAAGTGTTTTTTAGATTGCTGTTTTCAACCGAAACGTTATACAATTCATACCAGTCCTGATGATCTAGTTCTATAGTAAAGGCATTTACTGCGTTTCTTATTCTTTGTTCGTTTGTGGTACCAATAAGTGGTAAAGCGCCCAATTTAACTAACCACGCTACGGCCAATGATTCAATATGTACATTATATTTTGCACTTAATTCCTCTAACTTTTCGCGCACCTTAACGGCTTGTTTATCTGTTCCTGCAGCAATTCTGCCTTCTGCAAGAGGAGCGTAAGCCAGCGGGCGCATGTAACGTTGTTTGATATAATCAATCTGTCCGTTATCCAATGCCTGCATATTCAGAAGATTCAGCTCAATATGATTGGTTACAATTGGCTTAGTCAAATAAGAAGCCAATAACTGGTGCTGAAAAACGGAGAAATTTGCTACACCAATGTTTTTGATCTTACCTGATTCTTTCAGTCGCTCAAGGGTTAATGCTGTTTCTTCAAGATTAGAGATTGGATCTAGTTTATCTAATAAAAAGATATCGATATAATCAGTTCTCAAATTCTTTAATGATTGCTCTACACTGGCAATAATATGAGTTGCTGAGGTATTATAATGTTTAACTCTGATATCAGGGCGCTGTGCATTTGGAAGCCTTAGTCCGCATTTACTAAATAAAACAACCTCTTCTCTTTTAAAAGCGCCTTCTTTTAGCAACTCTCCAAATAATTGTTCGCATTTCTCGGAACCGTAACTGTCGCCATGTTCAAAGGTGTTAATACCCAGCTCCATGCACAAATAAAAAATCTTTTTTAAAGTAGCATCAGCATCCTTAACATCATCCCATCTGTAAAAACCGTATACTGCAGGTGACACTTTAGGCCCTGCATCTCCCATATAAATCTTTTGCATATTCTCTTTCTATAATTCAAATCTAAGCATTACTTCAATCTATATAAATTTTAGTAAAAAAATACTTACATTTTTTAAATAATTGTCTTTGTGCAATATTGGTGAATTTTATAATTGCATCCTAAATCGTATATTTAATTCAAACCCTATTCAGCAATAACCATGTCGCAGCTACTCCAAACTATATCTAATATCATTAGCTACGTCAGTATCGCAATTATCTGTTATGGTGCTGTAATAGGCTTATTTAAATTTATCAATAATGAATTTGGTAGATTCAACCGATCCTTTTCGTTAGAAAAAACTGTTCAGATAAAAATCGAGGTGGGGTATTATCTATTGCTTGGTCTGGAATTCTTAATCGCCTCCGACATCATTGATACCATACTTAATCCTTCATTTGAAGATTTAGGAATATTAGCCGGTACTGTACTTATCAGAACGGGCCTGTCTTTTTTCCTAAATAAAGAAATTGAGAATATCGCCAAAAACGATCCCTTAAAGGATTAGCTTCCTTTCTATGCTTTTATCTTTTCTCGGTGATTAAGCCCCCATATCACTAAACTCTCTGTTACCGGCAGCACACTGCTACCGTATTCAGTGATCGCATATTTTACGGTAATGGGTCGGGTATCCAGCACGGTCCGGGAAACAAGCAGATTAATCTCAAGATCATGCAGCTCTTTTGATAACATTTTGGCCGAAATGCCTTCTATTTCACGCTGGATTTTTTTGAAAGTATTCTGGCCATCCTTTCTATTGTTGAGGTATCGCATGATCCTTAGTTTCCATTTTCCACCAAGTATTTCGAGGCTATCACGAATTGCTGATAGTTCCTGTTCGCAGGTTGCCTCCTTTATATTTCCGTTGATATTTATTGTTGCCATACTTAAATGGGTTAACTAAAGGTAACCGGTTACCTTTAGTTAACCCATAACAAAAATAAACTATTGCCTCCTAATTTTGAAATAGAATTTCATATACTAATCAATAAAGTATGCAAATCAGGAAGATATTTCGCTGGATTTTTAGATTAAAATGTCGTTACAGCAAGCTCTCTAGTTACCATTACATTAGAGATATCATTAAGTAGGGTCATCACCACCTGCATCCTTAACTGGCTTATCTTCCTTTGGATGCAGTTCTACGGATGGTTGCATAAAAGGTTTCAACAGATCAATTGGTACCGGGAAAATCGTTGTTGAATTATTTTCTGTTGCAATTTCACGAAGTGTTTGCAGATAGCGCAGGGTAAGTGCGCTTGGCTGTTCGCTTAAGATCTTTGCAGCATCCGATAAACGTTGCGAGGCCTGGTACTCTCCCTCGGCAGAAATCACTTTTGAACGCCTTTCACGTTCTGCCTCGGCCTGTTTAGCCATTGCTCTTTGCATTTCCTGAGGAAGGTCTATCTGCTTTACCTCAACCGCCGTTACCTTTATGCCCCATGGTTCCGTTTTCAGATCAATGATCTGTTGCAGGTGCAGGTTTATTTTATCGCGTTGCGAAAGCAGGTCGTCAAGCTCCGATTGCCCCAGCACGCTACGTAATGTTGTTTGCGAAAACTGAGAGGTAGCAGTTAAAAAATTCTCAACCTCCACCACAGCTTTTTGAGGGTCTATTACCCTAAAATAAATCACAGCATTAACCTTTATAGATACGTTATCTCTTGTAATCACATCCTGAGGAGGCACGTCCATAACAATAATACGCAGTGATATTCTTACCATTTTATCTATAAAAGGAATCAAAAGAATCAATCCAGGTCCTTTTGCACCTTTGTCTAGCACCCTGCCCAAGCGAAAAACAACTCCCCGTTCATATTCACGAAGTATACGAATCGCGCTGGAAAGTACGATGACAGCAAAAAAAATGAGCACTATAATAAAAACATTGTAATACATAAACACCTCCTTTTAGTTAAAAATAGAATTATACAGTACGCCCTAGTGGCTCAACAAATAAAGTAAGCCCTTTAACCTTTATTACTTTTACAAGCTCACCCTTATTAATTTTTCCTTTAGTTGATTCCGCAGTCCACACTTCTCCATTTACCTGTAGCTGACCCTGTGGGTTAAGCAGACTCAGCGCTTCTCCGGTCTGGCCCAGTAAGATATTAATCCCTGTTACCGTTTTGAGTCGCTGTGCCCGCAAGCCTAAAACTATTACACAGAGAAAGAAAGTGGCACTTAAAACAGTAACTGAAATAACCACTCCCGTAGATATTTTAATCATATCTAATGAAGAACTTGACTTGAACAGCATTACCGAACCCAGAAACAACGAAACCACACCTCCAATTGCCAGCACCCCATGGCTAACCACCTTAATTTCGAGCAGAAAAAGAACCAGAGAAAAGACGATCAACATTAATCCGGCGTAATTAACAGGTAAAGTATTCATAGCATAAAAGGCAAGAATCAAACTAATTACCCCAACCACTCCTGGCAACACTGCTCCGGGGTTAAACAATTCAAAGTATATCCCTGCCATGCCCAGCATGAGTAAAACATAAGCAACATCGGGGTTACTGATAAAGTCAAGTAACTTCTCGGAAGCACTCATCTCTACATATTGAATTTTAGCTCCTTTGGTATGTAAAGTAACATTTCCGGAGCCTAGTTCTACATTTCGTCCATCTATTTGATTAAGTAATTCATTTTCATTTGCAGCGATATAGTCGATTACCTTCTTATTGAGTGCCTCATTTTCAGTAATCGACAAACTATTTCTGACTGCATCCTCGGACCATTCAAGATTGCGTTTTCGTTTTTCAGCTATACTTCTGATAAATGCTACGGCATCATTGGTGGCTTTTACATTCATTACTGAATCTGTCTTACCTACCAGGTTCACAGGGTGCGCAGCACCAATATTGGTTCCGGGTGCCATCGCGGCAACATGAGCTGCAAGGGTAATGAAAACTCCGGCAGAACCTGCATGTGAGCCGGATGGTGAAACGTAAACCACTACCGGAACTGGTGAGGTTAAAATATCGCTAACAATAGTACGGGTAGATTGTAGTAAGCCTCCCGGTGTATTGAGGTGAATAACCAGACATACTGCCTTTTCCTTCGTTGCCTTTTCAATTCCGTTATGTACAAAGGACGCTGAAACCGGATTAATTGCACCATCAATCTTTATCATCACAACCCTTTGTGCACTTAACATCAACGGGAAACAAGCTAGAAAAACCAAGAAGAATATCTTATTTTTCATACGGTTGAATTCATTACTCGTGTAATATATAAATATACTGAAAATCAACCACTTATTATTCTTTTTTAAGCAATATTAAAGGTAACTTTAATATGACCAGCCTATTGATATATTACTACCCAAATCTGCTACAGAAAGGAGTTCAATTATGGGAAAAGTTAGAAACATCTTACAAGAAAAAAACAGTTCTACAATTTATGTAAGCCTAAACACCACAGTCTTTGAAGCGTTGGAATTAATGTTTAAAAAAACATCGGATCGCTTATGGTTATGGTTATGGATTATAATATTTCTTTACCAGAAGATCACTATAGTAAGCGCATCTCTTTGATCATTTTTTTGAAAAAGGATTACAAAAATGGAAGAAAGACAGATAACTTTTTTTATTTTCGGCCCACATCTGCTTTTTAGAAATACATGAAACCTCCTTTTACCTGCTTATATTACCTGGAAAATGATTCCGATTGCTTACTGGAAGTGAAACGCAATGACCTGCCTGCAAATGCAGACATTGCTGACATATTCAGATGGCTGTACATAAACAAACAGACATTTGAAATTTCACCCCTGGTTTTCCGTTCAATGGATTCATCTGGCGAAGTACAGGAACGTTTCTTCGACCAGGGATACTTAAAATTTAACGACCAAACGGGCACTTATATTGAGAAATTTAATTCTGCACAGCATCAGCTTGAAAATAAAACAGGATTAGCCATTTCTGATGAACTACAGCATATGATAACACGCTATCTTAATCTATAAACTGATTCTATTTATGAGCCATTATCCCATCAATGGCTTTATCGCCATGGGTTATGTAATCCCATGCCCTTAAATAATATCCCTTTTTAGGATTCAAAACCTCAATTTTTATATGATGATTGCCACTGGCTAACTGATAGCGCCAGCAAATTTCATGTCTTCTGGTTCTGTAAGCGGTAGGTAAATGAGCAGTTTCGACGATCTGCCCATCAACATATACTTTGGCTTTAAGTTCATAATCATCCAGATTCTGATCATTTTTTCCGGCATTGCCGCGCAAAACAAATCCGGTTCCTTCAAAGTCAAACTCATAAACATCATCAATATTACGATTAAGTGGCTCTTTTGCTACAGGATAAATTCCCTCAAAACCTTTCTCCAAGCGCACCACCTCTGGTTTTTGCACCTTAATAATTACTTCGGCATCACCTACTTTGCCATTATTTGCAGCAATTGCTTTCAAAGCATGCTGATAACTTGTTTCATACACTTTATTTAAAGACATATTTGTGTATTTGAAGTTCAGATCCTCACTACCATTTAATCCTTTTTTCCAGTAATCCGGAATTTTACTGTAGCCTAGTATTGTTCCCAAAATCCCTCCAACGGTAGATGGGTTACAATCAGAATCCTGTCCGGAACGTGTAGCTATTTCCAACGTCCTTGTGTAGTCTCCTTTTCCGTAAAGCAGCCCCATTACCACATAAGCAGAATTAACTTTCGCATCAATGTCAAACGGACTGAATATACCCTCAGGACACCCTGCTTCTTCTGACCATTTCTTCTGAACCTCGTACCAGGTCTGCTTCCAATCGTTTGGATATTTTTTATGCCATTTGATTACATCGGCAATACATTTATAAAAATCACTTTCTTTTGGTATGGTTTTCAGAGCCTCATTCACCACGTAGTTCACATCGTCAGATAAAAAGGCCAGACTGTACATTGCCCCAACATAAACTCCGCCATACCATCCATCACCATAATTCATAATATGGCCAACTTTATCACTTAAAGTGCTTGCCGAATTTGGCATTCCCGGATGCATTAATCCTGCAAAATCTGCCTCTATCTGATAGTCAATATCATCAGCGTGTGGATTATTTAGCCAATGTCCGCTTTTTGGTGCTTTTATTCCATTAAGAATATTATAACGAGCAGCCTGGTTTGCATGCCATAAATTATAGGAAGCATTTGCAAAGGCATTTGCAAATGAATCAACAGGAGCATCAAAGCCAGCTCTATCCAATACTTCGACAAAAGTAAGGTCCATATATATGTCATCATATAAATCCGGCCATTCCAGCATCAGTTTTTTAACATATCCTTCTCCCCATGGGATTACCTGATAATCTTGTATAAAAGTACCATTGTGCCGGAACTCTGTATAACTTCCAAAGCTCACCCCAATAGTTTGGCCTGCCCAGCCTCCTTTTATTTTATCACGTAATTTCTCTTTTGTGAATGTTACAGTTTCTTTCTTGTGCTGCTTAAGGGTGAATGCAGACATCAAGACGGTCATTATAAGTCCGGGGATTAGTAATTTTTTCATCTTATTTTTTAATAGCTAAATAAATGATCGAATACGGAATCAATTTGAAAATAGAGCAGCCCAGTTGACTTTAATTTATCAGCCTGTTCTTTGGCCTTGCCCATAACATCAGACGATTTTAGCGCCCAGGAGTTAATCACACCTACGGCTAAAATATTATACTTACCAGCCCATTCAACATCTGATTCTGAAATACTATCAGAGAAAAGAAAATAGTTAGATGAAAGGTAATTGGTTTTAAGCATATTTTCTTCAAGCTGCTTTCTGGTACAGCTGAGCTTTATCTTTCCAGTAAAAAAATCAGTAGACTCATCTGTACCAATCATTAGCGCATTCTCGTATAGATGGTGTCTTTTCAGCATGTCTATCACTTTTGCAAATAGTAAGGTATCGTTTCCATCTAT
Source organism: Pedobacter sp. 05T44 (assembly GCF_056395985.1). Lineage (NCBI taxonomy): Bacteria > Pseudomonadati > Bacteroidota > Sphingobacteriia > Sphingobacteriales > Sphingobacteriaceae > Pedobacter > Pedobacter sp. 05T44. Next base: position 450,396 of record NZ_JBFTKO010000002.1, on the reverse strand, counting down.
TTTATTATCAATCATAACCTGCAGTTTACCTTCGCAGTAATTGAGTACCTCCTCAAATTTTAATATTTTATTGCCTCTTTTATCTCTAAGCTTACTGATCTGCTCCCAGGTCATGGACGAAACATCCGCATCCAGACCAAAAGATCGTTTCAAATTCTTATCGTGATTTGTAATTAATACTCCATCTCTGGTTAACCTTAAATCCACTTCTACCATCCAGTAACCTCTATTTACTGCCTTTTCTAATGCTAAAAGACTATTCTCCGCAGAAAGGCTATCCACCACACCACCGCGATGGGCTATCAGTTTATAGTTGGCAGCGAATGAATGCTGTTTCGAATTCTGGCATACACCCACAGATTGGATCAAAGAAAGTAATAAACAGATTCCTATGGCAAACTTCATATTCTTTTCTATTCTATAAATGAAGGAAGGTACCCAGTTCTAAATGTCTTTACAACAGATTTTGGAGTTAAAACAGATAATTTTTCTTTCGGCAACAACTTTGCTATCCCATACCCTTCTACCGACCAGAGATACATCATTCCATTCCTTATTAAATAAGGTTCATTTTTAAAGATAATAAATGTGCCGTCTGGTAGTGCATCCGGGTATTCCAGAAAGGTAACCTTTTTGTTATTTTGATCAATCCTTTCCTGTTGAAGAATATCATCTATCGCTTTTATTGGTGTTTTAGCGTTAAATCCATATTCAGGATTTCCTTTTAACCAAAACGTTTTGAAAGCAGTCGCCTCAGCTCTGCGACACTCAAAACACGGTCGGTGACCAGCAGCAAATGAGGTGGGTTCATCAAGAAAAAACAACTCAGTATATTGTCCCGGAGCCATTACCGGCCGCTTCCTATCTTTAAATTCCAACACGCAGGTTATCCAGGCAGTGAGCTTAAAAAGGCGTCGAATCTCCTGCTTTTCATTGTGCAGCAATCCCCTATTCCCCATAAATGTACCCCTCGCAGGAGATTTGATAAGGTTGCCATATGGATCAACTCTGTTTTGTAACATGTCTTACAATTAAAATACCCTTGTAATTTAGCAAATATCATTTTTAAAATGGCTCAATAAGTTCATTACAGTTTACTAAATTGTGCGCAATATTAGGAGCTAAAATCTATACCTAAGCCCTATTAGAATAAAAGAATAAACAACTGCATTTAGAAAAATGGAAGCAAAAATTGTGATTATACCTGGACTAGGCGGTTCTGGAGATGACCATTGGCAAAGCTTTTGGTCGAGGAGCTTTGACAACGTCGTAAGGATCGAGCAGGAAAATTGGGATGAACCTGAATTGGAAAAATGGTTAGAAAAACTAAATGAGGCTATAGAAAAATTGGACTCGCCGGTTATTTTAGTTGCCCATAGTCTTGCGGTTTCACTAGTGCTTCATTGGGCGGTTAAATATGATAAATCTAAAATCAAAGGAGCATTGCTTGTAGCTCCTGCAGACGTTGATTCTCCTGAACACACCCCCGATGTTGTAAGAGGGTTTGCACCAATACCAATAATAAAGCTCGCTTTTCCATCAATAGTAGTGGCAAGTCTTAATGATCCTTACCTAAGCTTAAACAGAGCCAAATATTTTGCAGAACAGTGGGGCAGTGAATTCATAAATATCGGTGAGAAAGGCCATATTAATTCCGACTCAAACCTAGGATTTTGGGAGGAAGGCCAATTGATTTTACAGAAATTGCTAAAGTATTAAAAATACAAAGAAGTGGTAATGACAATCATGCTATCGTTGACAATCATACTACCGTCAACGTACGGCGCTCTTCTTTCGAGATGACGAGCGATCTGGTTATTTAACCAACCAGATCAACCGACTAAAGTTTTTACATAATTTAAACTTTGAGTAATACTCTTGTAAGGATCAATTTTAATAACATCCTGCTCCACAAAGAGATTTTCAAGTCCCGATAATTTAGCCTCGGCCAGAATACCCTTATAATCAATTCTGCCCGTTCCTACTTCAGTATAAACAGACTTGTCTGTTTTATCCATATCCTTCACGTGCCACATTTTAAAACGGCCCGGATTTTCTTTAAATAAAACCAAAGGATCATAACCTGCATTAATAAGCCAAAAAATGTCCAGCTCAAAACTAACTAGTCCAGGATCAGTCTCTTTTAAAAATACGTCATAGCCTGTTAGCCCATTACGCAAATCCTTGAACTCAAATGCATGATTGTGATATCCAAGTTTAAGTTGGTGATCTTTACATAATTCGCCTGCCCCGTTAAACTTTTGTGCCATTCGTTTATAGTCATTGATAGTGCCAGGTGTCCTGATATCTGTAGGCGTCGCCGGAACCACAAAATATTGCTGGCCAACTACAGCAGCGGTTTCGATATGAGATTTCAATACATCCTCATTTCCATCAGGGGATAAATAAGCAGTTACATTATAATGCCCGCTTGGAGAACTCATTTGATTGGCTTCAAGTAAACAATAAACCCATAAACGCCAATTAAGACAGGAATGATTGGATCACTTAGGCAAGTAAAGAAAAAAGGTAGACCCTACATCCATTGTAGATTCTACCTCAATACGTCCACGTAATCTCTCTACCTGCGATTTCACAGTACCAAGCCCAATACCATTTCCGATATTACTGAAGCGATCCAAAACGCCGGAACAATAGCCGTGCTCAAAAATACTGCTTAGAACCTCTTTCGACATACCAATGCCATTGTCGCCTACTACGAAAGTATATCCTTCTGCAGTTTGTTCAAACTTTATTTTAATCTCAGGATGAATTTTATCGTTATATCTTATGGCATTACTTAATAGGTTCAGCAATATCTGCTCCAATGCAATTCTGGAGGAACAAATTTCCGCGTCCAGCGGAAGTTGGAGTTTGCAATTTTCTGGTACAGTAAGCATACTGATTACTTCTTCCAGTAAATGGGTAAGGGAAAAAACTTCCTTCTCTTCTCCTACCCCTGTAGAAGTTTTTGTGTCCCTGAGCAGTTCATTAACGTAGTCCACTAGTTTCTTTGCTGAATTTAGCGAAATGTCAATAAAACGATAATAGCCATCATGCCCCGCCTTCTCTGCTTTACTTCTTAAAGCTTGTGCCGTAAGCATGATATTACCCAATGGATTTTTGATATCGTGGGCTACGCGCTCGGCAAATTTCTGAACCAAACCATTTGACTCTTCCAGCGCTTTATTCACTTCTTCATATTCGTATACTTTCTTACGTAGCTCGATCAATTGAAGCGCCTGTCGCCCCAGAATTTTCAATGCCCTTATCTGGCTGTCATTGAGCTGTTTCTTTTCATTACCAATAACACAGATACTCCCAAGTGCATATCCATCAGGATTTACCAGAGGAACACCTGCGTAGAAAACCACTTTATGCTGGGTTACCATCGGGTTATCAAAAAAACGAGAATCTTCAGTAGCATCGCTGACGATCATGATCTCCTGATCATCTATTATTGCATGGCTACAAAAAGTATAATCACGGTGATTTTCTGTTAATTCAGTCCCATATCTGGATTTAAACCATTGACGCTGCTCTCCAATTAAGGTAATCAAAGCAACTGGTGTCTGACAAATTTCTGCGGCCAGCATAGCAAGGTCATCGTACTCCTGCTCCTGTTCACTATCCATAAGCTGGTAGGAAGCAAGGGCCGATAGCCTGGCAGATTCATTTTCAGGTAGTGAAGCGACTTTCATGAATATATACGTTGATGCTAAAGATAGTATAATCCCATCGTGTAAAAATCGAAAAAAATCGTTTCTTTGGAATACGGCCCTTAATATTTAAAGTTGACAATGAAACTAACCAGGCGAAAATTCATAAGGGCAGGTCTTCTGGCTACATTCGGAACCATCCTGGCAGATATGTTTTGGATTGAGAAGTTTTTTATCGAAACTAATGAATTTTACATTGGCAAGGCAACTAAAGAAACAACCCATATCAAAGTTGTTCAAATCTCTGATTTGCATCTTCAATCTGTAAATTATCAGTTAAAGCATCTGGCAAATAAGCTTAACAAATTACAACCTCAACTAATCTTAATTACCGGTGATGCGATAGATAAATCGGAAAACACTCCTCTACTCAATGAGTTTTTAAAACTAATTGATAAGGAAATAAAAAAGGTGGCCATTTTAGGTAATTGGGAATATTGGGGTAATATCGATTTAGATGAGTTAAATAAAATTTATGCAGGCAATAATTGCACTCTGCTAATTAATGAAACAACACAGTATTCGTTCAAGAATAAGTCCATTTCAATAACAGGTGTAGATGATTTTATTGGAGGCAAGGCTGATTATGGCACTGCAATAAAAGGCTATAAAAAAAGCGACTACCATATTGTTCTGAATCATTGCCCTCAGTACAGCGACTATATTTCAAGTCAAACGGATAAGGACACGAATATTGATTTTATCCTTTCGGGACATACACATGGAGGCCAGATAAATTTATTTGGCTATGCTCCATTTTTGCCACCGGGAAGCGGAAAATATGTTAAAGGATGGTATAATCATAATGTTCCTAAAATGTATGTTTCCAAAGGTGTTGGAACGAGTATTTTACCTGCAAGATTTGGAGCAAGGGCTGAAATTGCTATTTTTAACCTGCTATGAACTCAATTTCCAAAACAACTACCCAATCACTATGGTTAAAGCCAGAAACGAAAAGCTAAAACACATCATAAACTGGGCTAATTCAAACCATGAGATTAGGGCTGTACTGCTCACCAGTTCATTGGCCAGCGCCATTGCACCCGTAGATAAATTCAGCGACCTTGATATTGAACTGGTTTTTGAAGATTTAACTGCAGCCCTTAAAGATGACAGCTGGCTCAGTGAGTTCGGAAGAGTTATTGCCAAAGTAGCTGAAAGTGAAGAAGCCTTTGATGGGAAGCATGCCATGAGAATGGTGCTTTATGAAGATTATGTAAAGGTTGATTTCAAACTCTATAGCATACTGGAATTTCAAAAAGAAGCCGCTAAATCTGAATTGCCGGAAGATTGGGATGTAGGCTATAAAGTTTTAATAGATAAAGATCGGCTCTGTAAAAACTTAAAGCCGCCAACATATCAGTCTGTTATCATAAAAAAACCAGGAGCTGAAAAATTCGCACAAGTGATGAACGACTTCTGGTGGGACATGACATACGTGGCCAAGTGCCTTGCCCGGGATGAGCTTTTCTATGCTAAGTTCATGACGGAAAACATGATGAGGAATGATTATCTTGTACCAATGATTGAATGGTACATCTCTCTTTCGCATGACTGGAAAATTACCACCAATAAACACGGCCGCTTTTTTAAGAAATACTTGTCATCTGAATTATGGAAAAAAATTGAAGCAACTTTTGCCTCTGCCGAAATCCAGGACAACTGGCGGGCTTTATTTGCCTATGCAGACATTGCCCATGAGTTGGGCACAGAACTGGCAGAAAAACTAACTTATCAGTATCCTGTTTTGCTGGAAAAAGATATCAGAAATTACCTTAATGCAATAAAAAACCACACAGAACTTAAATAGATTCCTGAATCACTATTTGCTTTGGATCCGCACTAAAGTCAGACGCTAACTCATTTTGTATCGGTTGGCGTTGAATTTCCTTAAACTCATTTCTGGCTTTACTTGCCGTCTTATGATCACCTGTATGGCTCCATCCTGGTGGCATAAAAATATACAGGAATTTATTTTTAAGTCCTGGGGCTTTGTAAACATCCTTTATCAAACAGGCGAACTCCCCAAAATAACTATCCAGAAAACTATTAGGTTTCATTTCTCTGGTAATACCGTATTCGATTGGAAGATTCTTCTCCTCAGGCTGATAAGTGCCAAAAACTCGATCCCAGATATTCAGCAGGTTACAAAAATTTGTATCCATATACAATGGATTTTTAGCATGATGTACCCTATGGTGCGAAGGTGTCAGAATGTATTTATACAAAAAGCCCAATTTACCATCCTTCATCAGTTGTTCACCTATATGTATAAAACCACCGTAAAACCCATCAATAAACATAATTACAAACAACATCGGCGGATTTACGCCTAATAAAATGCATACCGTAGTTCTAATCACATCCGCATAAGGCCCCTCCAGAAAAAAGTGTGCATAAGATACAGACAGATTCATAGCCTGTGGTGCATGATGAGTAGAATGCAGGCACCAGAACAAGCGAACTTTATGACCAAGATAATGATAAATGAAATGCCCGAATTCCCATACTATATAGCCATAAATAAACCAATACCAGGTAAAACTAGTTTTAAAGATAGCATACTTCTCAAAAAGCCCTATACAAAATACAATTGCAGCTATGGAGATAAATCGTCCTACAAAAGCATTAAAAACGTACGAAAAGAAAGATATTTTATAATCAATGGCTTTAAATTTCCTTAATATTAAAGCCGTTAATATCTCAATTACCAAAACTATTGGAAAAAGAGGCCCAATAATAGAGGTAAATCCGTCGTAAGTTAAAAAGGAGCTGTAATCCCCAGAGTTAACGATCTTGATAAAATTTCCAATACCAAAGAAACCGATAACCCAATCATAAATTGCTTGAAAAAAATCCATCATAATACTTTGTGCTATTTGGTTAAGGCTATTTATATTGTATATACATATATACAGATATTTTTTAAACCCCGCACATAAAAATATAAAAAAACTATTAAAACTCAAATAATTCAATGAATCAAATGAATTATTACATTTTTATTATCTTCGTATGTACATACATTAAAAACCACAAACTCATGAAGATTTATTCGGCATATCTATTGGCCCTTACCTTTCTTATTTGCTCCTGCTCATCCACTAAACAAAGTGAAGAACAACAACTCGCAAAATCTATTCTGGCAGACACCTCCATGCAAATAGTAGACAGCATGGCCAGAACTGCCATAAAAGAAGGGTTTAATGCAGGAAGTGGTTACTCGCAGATCTGGGCACGCGATATGAATACCTTTATTGTAACCGCGCTCGAGGAGACTTCCAAAGAAGAAGTTAAAGGGGCCATTTTAGTCTTCTTCGCGCTTCAGCAAAAAAATGACGAGATGGTGGATGGTTATGTCTTGAAAAAGGACTTCACATGGAACGATGATACACCTTACTATTCTGATAACGACCCTAAGCATGTAGGCTTTAAAAACACTGTTGAAACAGATCAGGAAACCTCATTAATTCAGCTTGTAGGCAAATACGTTAAGAAAACAGGAGATACAAGTATTTTAAGCGAACAAATTGCCGGTGTAACCGTATTAACAAGAATGGAACGCATGATCAGGTATTTACTTAAGGAAAGATACAACAAAAGTTATGGCTTGCTTTACGGAGCAATGACGGCTGATTGGGGCGATGTACAGCCTAATGATGACTTTGGCTGCGACTGGAACAACCTATCTGATGAAGCAATAGATGTATATGATAATGCAATGCTAATTATTGCACTCAACTATCTTCAGGAAATGACCACTGATAAAAACCAGATCACCCAATGGAAAGAATTACAGAAATCAGTTAAAGCAAACGTGAGAAAACACCTGTGGGACGAAAAAAGGAAGAAATTCATTCCTCATATTTATCCGGGAAAATCTCCTGTCCCCGCAGGCTTTGACGAGAATAATATTCACTATCACGGAGGTACTGCGGTTGCTATTGAGGCAGGATTATTATCAAAAGATGAAATTGCAATCGTTAACAAACAAATGGTTGAAAACGTAAAGCTTTCGGGCATGCCAAGTATTGGCCTTACCATATACCCTACTTATCCTGAGGGCCTTTTCCGTGGAGGGATGTCAAAACCATACATTTATCAAAATGGAGGAGATTGGACCTGGTTTGGAGGAAGAATGATCCAGCAATTGATTGCTAATGGATTTGTAAAAGAAGCTTATGAAGAAGTTCGCCCTATGATTGATCTTGTTATCAAAAACCATGGTTTCTATGAATGGTATGGCAAAGGTGGGGTACCAAGCGGTTCTGGCAAATTCAAAGGCTCTGCAGGTGTTCTTAGTAAATCAATTACTCAGTTTAAAGACTGGGCAAACGAACAGAAATAACGACCTCTAAAGCCCCTCAATATCGCTGATCTGCTTGCCAATATCTTGTACTACAAGTTCATCAAGCAGCAGATCAGCATGCCCGGATGTTTCATCGTACTCATAAATGGGGTAACCACCTGAATCCAGATCGTCAGCCGAAACAGCCTCCCAGCTCCCTGATTTGCTCATAAATATTTCCCCTACAAGTCCGCCATGACAAACCACCTTATAACTGCCTGCTTCCTGGGGGTGTATGTTTAAATCAACCTTTTCCCCATGACTGGTGATGATAATATTAAACGGGTCCATAATTTGCTCTCCTAATGTACCTTATAAACCAACAACAGACTAAATAGTTTTCATTTCAGGATTTTTTTCTATGCCCCAATACCGACCATTCAATGCCCTGCAGTAGCAACTTCCTGTAATTGGGATTTCCAAAGGCTTCCGGCCCATGTCCTAGTTGGATGAACAATACATCTGCTTGTCCATAGGTATTAATCCATGCGATATCATGTGAACTCCCTGGATGAGTAGTACTAAGCAGGGGTCTGATGTTTGGCTGAGTACCAAAATGGCCATATACTTCATCGTAAATCTCGAAATCTTTAAGCCCTTTGGTAACAGGATGCTTATGGTCTTCAATTTTTACGGGTATAATAACATCGTGCTGGTAGCTTGATTTTATGGTATCCCCTTTTACAACGGTTGCCTGCTCATAATATTTACCTCCAATGATCTTCTGAAACTCATCCCAATCCTGATAAGATACCAAAGAATGATGCAAAAATATCATTGCCTTTCCCTTGTTCAACAAATGCATATAAGCCTGTTTTTGTACAGAAGTAATGGAATTGTACATATCGTAAAAAACCAGGGCATCATACTTATCAACAGCCGGAGAGGCGATCAGCTCATTGGCTGCAGGTTGTTCCAGTTTGTCATAGCTAATATTCTTGCTTAATGAATCAAACATATGATAAAACGGCTCCTGCTTAAAACCATGCCCGCCTGTAATGACCAGGATGTGTATCTTCTTCTGTGCAAAACAAGCTATACTAATGATACATAGCAGGATGGTCATTCTCATTGATTTCATAATTTTCATATTATTGTTAGCTCCAGCTGTTCGCCTCTTTTTGTATCAAACGTAAATGTTTTACCAGCTAACACCTCTACCTTCTGCCCGTTCCTGATTAACTGCACTTTTTTTCCCAACCAAGGGTTGTCTATACTGCATGGTCTACCCGCCTCGCTTACTAGTTTAACATATTCAATTTTGCCATTTTTCAGGCGGCTGCTTACTAAGAAAGCACCATAGGCCCGCAATTGCTCAAAGCTTGCATCTTTAGCCTTGTTCCAGTTTGGAAATATTCTGATCACCTGTTCATAACTCTGCATCATCATTTCATTTATCGTTAATGGAACCGCGGCAAGGGTTTCTGTCCCTCCACCATCAGCAGTGATCCACAGATTTGGAAGCGATTGCAGTGCAATCCGGTCTTTCAGCTGTTTAATAATTTCATCAGAATCATATCCAACCCTTACCGCGGCAGGAAAACAGGTTTCAATTCCATTACCCAGCGTATTTGCCCATTCACCCGGAGCGTTCATTCTTTCCTTCCATCTGCTTACATCACTAAGCAGGATCTGGTTAAAAGCTGAATCCGTTTTAGGGCCACATACACCACCCGGAAGTATCAACCCATGGATAGAAACCCGTGCCAAACCGGAAATACGGCTATGCCTGACAGAAGGGCTCTTTTCAACTTCTTTTAAGCTCAGTTTACCATCTACTTCACCCACAGTAAAATCACTTATATGTTTTACAATATGCTGCCATTTATCTACCCTTTCAGGGTCGACTTTTAAAAAGCTACTTACATCAATGATTCCCTTAAATAACATTTTCACAAGGCCAACAGAAAGTGTCGAATTAAAATCGCCCAATTGATCTCGCCATTTCCCCTTATTTTTAAGGTTTGGCATCACCTCACCATAATGATCCATATAAATCACATAACGCCCGTTCTCAAACTTTAAATAATCCTCCCAAAAATCAGCACATTCCAGCATATAAGGATAAACTTTTTGGGCATAGGCGGTGTCATAAGTACTGTAAAAACGCATCAGCATATTCCCTACACTAAAAACAGCGTTGATCTTTTGGCCTAAAAATTTATATCCTCCATCAATGGTATTCTCCTTTGTCGCATATCTTTTTTCCATTTCATCCGGAGTAAGCGGCCAGCGGGTAGTTACCAATCCCTTAGGGCCTATTCCAACGGGATAATAAATCCCTTTAATATGAAGTAATTCCTGGGCGTGTTGTTTTCCCTTTTCCATATAATCCAATAAGGGCTGATCGAAATTAGCCGTCTGATCTATGTAATTGGACGAATATGCAGCCCAATAGGGAGCCTGGTAGTTATAATTTAAATGATAATCCCCTCCCCATGAGGATGAATCCCTGGTTATAAATGGTCCCCAGATACCGGGAGCAAATTTATTCCCTCTTGAAGTAGATCCGAACAGATATTGTGAAGCATAGTAATACTTCTCAATTAAGGAGTCGCCAATTTGAACGTTTGAGCGGCTCCAAAAATCCTTCCACCAGCCCTCATGTTCTTTCTTTATGGCCGCAATTGAATTTTGTGTTGTAGACTGCGCCTCTTGGATCGTCTTTTCCTTCCAATCATTTTTATCGCAATTGGTATACATGGTAACAGATAGGGTGAGTTTCTGGTTGGCTTTCATATTAAGCGTCCCATCTTTCTCAACTTTTCCGCCCAGTACTTTTAGTGCGATAGCAACATGCGAAGGCCATTCCAGTAATGGAGTATTCTCGAAAGAGCGGGTTACCCAAATCACATCTCCATTAATACCTTTTGTGTTTACAGAGGTATTTCCTTCAGTAGCATTTAAGGCAAGGTTCATTGTAAAGGCCTTATTTGCTGTAAATTCTGCAATCACCGTATTCGTTGTAGCCGATACCCAGGAGTTAAGGATTACTGTAAGATCATCCTTCGTAAACTTTCCCGCAATTAAGGCCCTGTCCTGAATTTGTTCTGCATAATAATTAGCGCCCTTAAGGGCGCTAATATGAACTTCCAACCATCCTGGCAAAGCAATACCTCCTCCGGGATAAACCGGATATGCCCGCCAGAAATCATTTTTACCTAAGTAGAACAACAATTTATCAGGGCTACCACCAAGGGTAAGCCCAATATCTCCATTTCCCGCCAACGGACCATCTGGAGTTTTTGACGTTGGCACCTTTTTAGGCGCAGTTGCGAAAACAGCTTTATATCTTCCTGAATATATTTCCTGTGCCTTACTTTTTTGAGCAAAACAGAACAGGATCAGAAACATGGCCCACAGACTACGCACTACCTAAAAGTTTGGATTCTGTGTCCACACGCCTTTCATAATATCCATTTGGCTCAATGGAATCGGAAAAAGGTAAGACTTAAACTTTCTCTTTGTTCCTTTGGCATCATAAGCTACCTGAGGGATAACCTGATCTGCTATTTTCCATCTGATTAAATCGTTGTACCGTAAACCCTCAAAGGCAAGTTCTACTCTACGCTCGTTTCTAATGATTTCACGGGTCAGCACAAGCTGTGCCGGCATATTAACTCCAGGTCTTGCCCTTACATCATTCAATGCCTTTAAAGCACGCGGGTCAGCACCTTGCCCATTTTCAAACATGGCCTCAGCATACATCAGCAACAGATCGGCATAGCGGATTTTAACCATATGCTGATCACTCAATGTAGCACCAGATGCATTATTTATAGCAGGATTTACCCATTTTTTAAAGGCCATAGTGGTATAAGGAATTTGTCCTTCAGCCGTACTTCCAGCTTGTTTAAAGCCTCCCGGATTGTATGCCCACGGATCCCCCGCTTCAAAAATGGTCATCTTTCTGCGCGGATCATTTGGCTCATAAGCATTCTTCAGTTCTACCGTTGGAAATACCGACATACGCCCACCAATAACCTGATCCAAAGAGTGATAATCATCTGGGGCTTTAAATTGCACAGAGAACATGATCTCTTTGTTGTTAATTTGATTACCAAAAAATATACCTGCATAATTATCAGAAAGCCTAAACGGATTACCGGCATCACCAATTAATGTCCAGGCTGCATCAGCCGCCTCACCATATCGTTGATTATTTAACAGCACCCTGGTTTTAAGCGCTATTGCTGAACCTTTTACTGCACGGCCGTCACTAAATGCAGTTGCTGGCAAGTAAGAAATGGCCAAATCAAGATCTTTCAGGATCTGGGCAACTACCTCGGTTTTAGGTGATCTGGGTGTTTTCAAAAAATCGCCATCCAATGTAGCTGGTTTCAAAATAAGTGGCAAATCTCCATAAAGCTGGGTAAGATCATTATAGTAAAAAGCCCTTAGAAACAAAGCCTCGCCTTTCATTTTGTTCCGTACAACATCTGTAATTACACTAACACGGTCTATGTTGTCCAGAAAATAATTACAATAAGCAATTCCCTGAAAACCAAAAGTAAAAGATTTACTCACAATTCCTGTTGTCGCAGAATTATGCTCTCCCCTCATTACAATATCAAATGCTTCGTAATTAGAGGTATTGGACGCATTGTCAGACAGCGCTTCCCAGTAAAGGGAATTACCGCTTTGCCCTGCCCCATTGGAAATAATTGGTTCTTTAAGCTTATAATAGCAAGCTATGAGTGCCTTATTGGCCTCTCCTTCTGTTTTCCAAAAATTTTCGGAATTGGGATTAGAAAGCGGATCTGTATCTAAAGTCTTCTTACATGAAAACACCATTGTGCTCAACATCATCAGAAGCATTGTTTTTATATATATAGTCTTCATAACATCAATGATTATAGTGTTACTTTCACACCGAATGAATAAATTTTAGCCTGGGGGTAAATTGCTGCCCGGCCACTGGCTGCTGCCCGTTCAGGATCGCTCCCTTTAAAAAAGTCGCTAAATGTTAGCAGATTGTCTCCAGATACATATAATCTTAGTGCCTGAATTTTAGCTCTGTTAATTAGCTTGGCCGGGAAGCTGTAACCCAGCTGAAAATTCTTTAACCTCAAATAAGAAGCATCCTGTAACCACCAGTCAGAAACCTGAGTATTAGGCGTATAATTTTCGTTGAAAATATGAGGGATGGTATTTGATGTACCTTCTCCATCCCAGGCATTTCTCCAGAACGTAGGCGGCGGCCCTGCTTGTCTGAATGGCGCAATTCCCCATTCTTTAACATAGATCTTACGGCCTTGAATTCCCTGGAAGAAGAAACTCAGATCAAAGTTTTTATAATCAGCGTTGAAGCTTAGTCCGTAATTAAATTTAGGGAAAGCCCCTCCAACAACCATTCGGTCATCTGTAGTAATTTTGCCATCAGGAACACCATTTGGCCCACTTACATCTTTGTATTTCATGTCGCCAGGTTTAGGTTTAACAAGTGGAGTTGGACCATTGTCAATTTCGGCCTGATTTTGATAGATGCCATCAAATACGTACATAAAATAAGAGTTATAAGGCAGCCCTTCCTGATTGATCGTTCCATTGCCGCCATTAATTTCACGCGCACCATATTTCACTACCTTATTTTTGTAGGTCTCAAAATTCCCCTGCACTTTATAATGAAAATCATTGATCTTGTTTTCGTATCCCAGCGAGACTTCGAAACCAGTGTTGTTCATTTCGCCAAGGTTTACTGTTGGACCGGCAACGCCTATAAAATCAGGCACCTGAAGTGGCCTCAAAATATCCGTTGTGTTTTTAGAATACCAGTCTACGCTACCAAACAACGATGATTTAAATAAACTGAAATCCAGACCTATATCGGTTACCGTAGTCGTTTCCCAGGTAATATTTCTATTAATCAGATCGGTTCGGGTTACCCCTTGCTGTAAAGAGCCTCCAATATTGTATAAAACCGGATTCAAAACATCCTGATATGGATAAGGCATTGATTCACCACCAAGCGATCGATTAACATTCTGGTTCCCAACCTGTCCCCATGATACCCGCGCTTTTAGGTTATCCACCCAATCAACAGATTTCAGGAAGTCTTCCTGCGAAATTCTCCATCCGGCAGAAGCAGATGGAAAAAATCCCCATTTGTTTCCTTTCGGAAAACGTGAAGAACCGTCATAACGGAAGTTTCCTTCCAGCAAATATTTCTCCTTGTAATTGTAATTGATCCTTCCAAATAGCGATTGTAGTGCCCATTGATAAGCATAACCATCGGCCAGCTGTCCACCCGGAGAATAAGACCCAAGTTCGATCAAATCATCAGAAGGGGCATTTCTTTTAAAGCCCTGTAAACGATCGTAGCGAAAAGTTTCCTGACTTCCTCCCAATAACGCAGAGAAGTTATGTACTTCATTAAAGGTTTTGGTATAATTTAATGTTCCGAATACAGTATACTGAACATCCTTTTCGTTTCGAACGGTCAGGTTATTTTCACCTACGGTTCCGTTCCATTGTGTATTGTACAAGTATTGTCCGCTTGCATCCGGCAGGAACATATATCCCGGTACACCAACAACATGTACCTTCGTTTGCTTATCATTATATTTTACTGCGCCTTTAATCTCTCCTTTTAATCCAGGAAGAATATCTACATCAAGAAATGCAGATGCCAGTGTATAATAGTTCTTGATATACCTTCCGCCATTTTCTGCCGTGGCCACCGGATTCTTATTTCCACCTTCCTGAATAAAGGCTTTAGCAGCATATCTTCCACTTCCATCCGGAAGTTTTGGTGTAAATGTAGGGTGAGCAGCTAAGGCACTTAAAATCTGGTCTTCTGTCGAATTTCCATCAAAATTATTATTCAATGCAGTCTCATTCCGGTCTCCTTTAGAAAAAGCAATGTTGGTTCCGAAAGTGACTTTATTGTTCAAACTTGTTTTAAAGTTAAACTGTGCATCATATCTTTTATAACCGGTTGCTATAAGGATACCATCCTGATCAAGATAGCCGGCACCAAAATTATACGTTGTTCCTTCCTTACCACCATTAACACTCACATAATGCTGTTGCATTGGAGCTGTGCGAAAAATCGCATCCATCCAGTCGTAACTTGGGTATTGTGCAGGATTTGTAATGGCACCCTGGCGGTATTGCTCAATCTGATCGGGGGTATAGATTTGGTTGGCACTGGTACCGGTGTGCGCAATTGCTTTATTAAGCAATTCCATAAATTCAACAGAATTGGTAATCCTATCATAGATAGAAGTGGCCCTCTGACTGCCATAATTATAGCTATAGTCAACATTTAATCTTCCTGCTTTACCAGCTTTGGTGGTTACCAAAACCACCCCATTTGCAGCCCTGGAACCATAAATTGCTGCCGAAGCAGCATCCTTTAATACAGAGATACTTTCTATCTGATTTGGGTTTACATTATTTAAATTACCTTCTACACCATCTATCAAGATAAGTGGATCATTGCCTGCACCACTAAAAGTACCCTGACCACGAATTTGTATAGTTGCACTCTCTGCTCCCGGCTGACCAGAATTCTGTGTTACCTGCACACCCGGCATTCTGCCTTGTAATAAAGAGGTTGTGTTTGGTGCCTGCCTGGTGGTTAACTCTGTACCCGTAACATTACTTACAGCCCCGGTGAGGTTCACTTTCTTTTGTGTGCCATAACCTACCACCACAATCTCAGAAAGCGCGCTGCTTTCTTCTTTTAACACCACATTAATGGAGGTACGGTTATTTACAGGAATTTCCTGTTGTGCAAAGCCAATAAAGCTAAATACAAGCGTTCCCGTTCCATCAGGCAAGGTCAGCGCATAATTGCCATCACCATCTGTTATGGTACCGGTATTGCTTCCTTTAAGTTTTATATTAACACCAGGCAATGGCCCGCCCTTTTCGTCAGTAACCTTTCCTTTAAGTTCTAATTTTTGAACCGAAGTACTTTTTGCTGGTATAATATCGGCCACATTATCTTTAATGATCACCGTTTTGTCCTTAAACACGTAAGTAAAAGGTTGCCCCTCAAAACAGCGTTTTAATACTTCTTCAAGCGTTTCATTGTTAACTGAAATATCTACTCTTTTCGCTTTCTTTATATCTTCCAGATTGTAAAAGAAATCGTATCCACTTTGTTTACGGATTTCTTTAAACAATTGTTGCAGACTGGCATTCTTTTTTGAAAAGGTGATACGTTGAGCCTTACTTGCCTGGGCAATCTGCAAAAAGAGGGTGATTAGTAAAATTGTAGTAATCTTAACTCTCATAATTAGTTTACTATGATCTGTCTCTTTAAATCTGCGTAAAGCAGAATTCATAATCAGCAGAAATTTAGGTACAAAGCTCCGCGGCTTACATACAGATTGTTTGTAAAAGTTCATACATTTGTTTAGTTGGGGTTTAACGAAAAAATAACTCTTGGAGGGTAATCCCAGCCATTTTTTACCGGGAGTGGTTCGAAGCACTTCCGGTTTTTTAGGCTTTGCCTGGTTGTTACAGCATAATACCGATTCCAGGCTTTATTACCTCAAATCAGGGTATAAGTTGTGTGGTCATTCTTCTTCTCATGCTGTTTATTTTTTTGGTTAGTTATTAATATTTGCTTGTTTATTTTTTATCGCGCAATACCGTGATCCGATTGCCTTCAATTACAAAATGTATTTTGTTTGTGGACTCCATAATTCCTAATACCGACGATATGTTTTTTGAGCGGGAGATCAAGCCACCAAATTTCACATCATCAAACTCGCCTTTATAGATCACTTCTACATCATACCATCTTGCTACTTTTCTCATAATACTTTTCAGATCATCGCCATCAAATACAAAGTCTCCGTCTTTCCAGGCCAAAATACTTTCCGTATTCACTTCTTTTACATTTATCTTCTGATCACCCAGCTCGCTCTGCTCACCTGGCCTTAACAATACGTTGTTATCAGGCGCATTCCCACTAGATTTTGAGCGGATTACCCGAACACTACCTTCTAAAAGGGTAGTTTTTATTGGGCCTTCGTCTTCGTAGCTGTTGATGTTAAAGTGTGTTCCCAGAACCTCTACTTCTTGTCCTTCGCTTTTAACAATAAATGGAATTTTACCGGGTAGCTTAGCTACTTCAAAATAGCCCTCTCCTGTCAATTCAACAACTCTTTTACTTCCACTAAATTTAGTTGGATAACGTAATAATGAAGCGGCATTTAGCCAAACCCTTGTGCCATCAGGCAAATTAACCTGATACTTTCCTCCATTGGGCGTTTCTATGGTATTGAATAACTGAGCTCCATTTTTACCCTGGGGTTCAGAGTCTGATACTGTGTAAACCAGCTGACCATCTGCAGTTTTATTAATTACCAAGCCCTCCTGTTTAACCACCTCACCATTAGCCGCATCGGTTAATGAAATCCTTTTGCCATCGGCAAGTGTTAAAAATGCTTTGTTACCTCCCGGAGGGATGTCTTGTTTTTTTGAAACGCCAGTTATTGAGGAGCGGTTCCCCGGTTTGTTTAAATAAATAAAACCAATGAAACCGACGATGCTGATTACAGCTGCCCAACTGGCAACTTTAAGTAAGAGCTTACTTATCTGAACAGGCTGAGATTCCTTATCCTTCTGGGCCGACAATGCCGCCCATACCTCGTCTTTAGTCTTGCTAATAATTTTATGTGAAGGAGCCTCCTTTCCAGAATGTAATTCCAGATACCAGCTTTCAACAATTGCTTTTTCTTCTTCAGAGCAATTGCCGGCCTTGTATTTTTCTAACAGTTCTCCGGGATCCCTATGCATACAATATATTTGGTATTTATACTTTATGCTACTATGACAGGAAAGCTGGGGGGTATGGGGTACTTATTTTAATAAAAAAAAAGATAAAGGAATAAAATCCCGCTATCGGACTGCCCGTCATCTCGAATGTAAAGAGAGATCTCTTGGCCACGGAGTAACTGCGAACCTTTGCATAATCAGGAGATTTCTCCTATCGTCGAAATGACGGCAGCTTAAAACAATCTGGCATTGGTATTCAAACGCTATATGAAGTACAAAAACAAACTATAAAAAGCAATAACAAATAAATCAAACTTGGGCCTAAGTATGCGTAAAGCCTTTTTCACATGCATGCGTACGGTCTGTTCAGATATCTGAAGCCTAACTGCAATCTGTTTATAAGAGAGGTAGTCTCTCCTGCTCAGTTCAAACACTTCTCTCATTTTAGATGGTAAGGCCGAAATTTCCCGTTCAATCATCTTTCTCATTTCAACCTCCCTTATTCTATGATCTGCAAAGTAAGTATCGCGATCTATAAAGCCAGCCAGTGAGCTGATGTATTTATTTTCTACAGCATTGTGCGAAATACGGTTTATAATACGGTTCCTGATGGCCGAATATAAATAAGAAGATAGGCTACGATCAAATGAAATGGTTTCGCGACGCGTCCATAATATTTCAAATAATTCCTGAACTACGTCTTTTGCCTCGTCCTGATCGTTTAAAAGCTTACAGGCATGTACAAATAATAAACCATAAAAACGGTCAAAGATGGCAGTGTATGCCAAATGATCTCCTTTCTTCAAGAGATCAGCCAACTCCTCATCGTTTAATTGTTTATATAATAACATTGGTAAAACTGTAAATGGACTTTACGCCCATGCCCGACACAATTATTGAAACTAGAATTTTATATTTGATTAGTATCCAGATCAAATGTAACACATTACCGCTCCCGTGCTTACGCTCATATTGGCTTTTTATTCAACTATTTTGCCATAAAAGGTTTTTGGTTTAATTATTTAAATGAAAGATGCAGAAAGGATACACCCTGTCTTGGCAGTAAGATTTCTAAATTAGCAGTTCCATTTTTAGTTTTAAGTATCGAAGGTTTTTCGAGCATAGCCAGTTGCCCGGCTTTTTCAAGTTGTTTGATTTGTACAGCTGTCGGACTTACCGGAGAACCCATTTTTTTCCAAACTTCGTACGAATTGCTGTGCTGATCATCAATACGATAATGTTTAAGCTCTATTGTTTTCGAGGGCAATCCATTAAGCTGAATGTTAACTTTTTCGGCGCTGCCTTTTTCATCAGCATCATGATAATTCCAAACCATAACCGCAGCAGATTTTGCATCTTTTGATGCCAATGCACCAATATCTGTGTGGGCACCACGAATACCAGATGCTAAAATACTATCCAGAGGACACATTCTGTTTGCATCAACCTTTACCAAATCACCTCTCATCATTCCAAACATCCTGAATACATTCAATACCGGTTTATCAACTCCATTAGTTGCCAGGTCTCTGAAACCATAAAACCATGGTTGGTTTTCAAATTCAAAAGCCCAGGTAACCGCACCAATCAGGTTAGATTTCAGTAAGTGAGCCAGTTCATATTTACGGGCAAAAGATGCGGCAGTATAGCTGGAATACATGGTTCCGTTTCGATATGCATTTTGAGGATCAGTAGCCATACCGCAAGCGGCACATCCTTCGGGGTCCGACTCTCCAATCACTATCGGTAGATCCTTTAACTGCGGATAAGCCGCAATGACCTTTAAATTATCATTAATGTTTCGAAGCTGACTACGGATTCCCATAACCACTCTTCCATTTTCCAATTTTGGAGATCCTTTGGCATGAAATAAAAGGATATCAAGCGGCGATCCGGTTTTTCCGGTTGCATAATTCGTCTCAAACAAACAGTGTTTTATAAAAGCATCCTGAAATTTCATTGCTCCCCCTGTAATATCAGTCCCTCCAATTTTTGCCGTTGGCAAAGCTCTTTTAACAGCATCGGCAGAATAATCATATAATTTAAAAAATTCCTGCTGTGTTCCTCTCCAATATTGCGAATCTGGTTCGTTCCAAAGTTCCCAATACCAGCTTTCTACTTCTTCTTTTCCGTAACGCTCAACACTATGTTTTACCCATTGATAAACAAGCTCTGTCCATTTATTGTAATCTTTAGGAGGATACGCCCAACCAGTAAAAATATCGCTGTATTTATCACCTGGTTTCCAGTTATGTTTATAAGGAACAGGTTTGCTCGAGAGTGCTTCGGGCATAAAGCCAATCTGTGCCAGCGGTTTCATACCTCTTTTGATATAAGTATCAAAGATACTGTCGATAATAGACCAGTTATAAACCGGATTTCCACTGGCATCTTCGGTATAAGCATTTGTTGAGCCCCATTTTAAAGCAGCCACACCATCACCGGTTACCAATAAACTATGCGCCCTAACGAACACCGGTACGGGACTTGCCGCCGCAATTTCGGTCAGTAATTTCTTACCATCCTTCATATAGGTATAATTTGGTTCATCATATCCAAACCAGGCCCATAGTGGTTTCATTGGAGCTATTGATGCTGAAAAATCAACAGCAACCTTTACCGGCTCATTTTTATTCGTTTGAGCGTAGGCAAGGCTGTTTATGCCTACTGCAATGATAAAGAGTTTAATACTTTTTTTTAATAGCATGTGCTTTGGTTTAAGCGATATATCTTTTATACGATTAACGATCATCCAAATTAAATATATAGCTTTTTTTCTTTCTAGTATAATCCGCTAAGCCAATTGAAAAATAAAGTGCCTCTAAAATTACCCGCAGATTCCAGAGCGCTTATACGGCGATTTCATCGTTAGCATAAACAGGGAGATAACAGGGAGGTAACAGGGACATAGTAGGGATAAAATCCTTTTAATATCCCTATATAGTTCTAATCAAATTTTTATTTATAAAAAGATATTAATATATTATATATCAACCTTTTAGCAATTATAATTATGGCAATTATCAAAAACGGAATTTTAGGAGGATTTAGCGGAAAAGCGGGCACTGTTGTCGGTTATCAATCAAAAGAAAGAAGCCTTATGCGTGGCAAACCAAGGCTTAGAACAAGCCCACCCACGCCAAAAGAATTAATAAACAGAGAAAAATTCGCCTACGTGCAGGCATGGCTACAACCACTACTTGAATTTTTACGTGTTGGATTTCAGGGATATGCAGCCAATTTTGAGGGTTTTGTAGCTGCAAAATCTTACAATTCTAAAAATGCGCTAATTGGGATTCCCTCCTATTTCCAGATCAATCCGGCCCTGGCATTGGTAAGTTTTGGAGATATGAGCCAGGCCACCACTGCAACAGCCGTTGCAGAAAGCGGAAATGTAATTAGCTTTAGCTGGACAGGTGGCAATTTTGCTTATGACGACAGAGCAATGCTGGTGGCTTATGACATAACCGGTGAGCGGGCAAAATTTAATACCGCATCTGAAAGAGCTAAGGAAGGATTTGCCAAACTTAAGATGGATGAAAGTTTTGTTGGAAAACAAGTAGATGTATATCTGGCCTTTGTGTCGGAAGATAGAAAACGACGCAGCAACAGTCAGTACCTTGGGTTGGTTACTGTTTTGTAAGTGTTGCTTCTATTTGCTGGCTTTTAACATAATTGGCGATCATTGAGCGGACAGACTTATGAAAATAGGCCTTAACATCACTAATGCTTCCGATCTGTAATTTGTTATGCCAGAATTTGACAAAAAATTCGACTAATAAATCATCTGCAACACTTTCATTTTTGATTGTCTTAACCGTATAACTAAATAAATAAGGATACAATGATTTGTGAAGCAAGGCAAAAGACTGCTCTTCGCCTTTTATTGAGTTATCCCACAACTCCGTCAATTCATTAACTTTTTGCATGTTTAAATATTTGGCTTATTCAAACTTACAAAAGCTAAACCTGTTTAGCTAACAATAAACAAGTTTTATTCATTTAATAAAAAAATAGCATAAAAAATATCAAAGTCACATAAAAACAATTACTATTATTAAAAATATTAACGGTTTTATTATTTATCTGGCAAGCTTTCCTTAAGCGAGAAAAATAAAGTTCCAAAACCTGCATTATCTGCATTAAACCCCGCACCTTCGGGTCTTAATTTATCTGCCGCAGCCTTTGTATATTTATACTGTTCAGCTGGTATTCCCTTTACCCTAAAGGCATAATGATTATACACCTGTTCAAAAATAGAGCGGAGGTTGCCCCTACCATTGGTAGAAATTGTGGATGCAGGAAACCGGCCGCTAATATCCATGTGGGGTTCAAAGGGTACATCTTCACCTAAATTATATTTGGCCGTGTATTCGAATCCTTTTAAAAGTCGGTTATCTGAGAATTTATACATGTCCAGGCCCTGATTCCATCCAATTTCGCACATCTCAGCAAGGTGACCAATTCCCAACATACTGTGTGGCTGATCGCGGCCGCTCTCTTGACCCTGCCCGGCTTCATTGACAATGTAATGCAAAAGACTCCCATTTCCAGGGCCTCTGTAAAAAAAATCTACTGCCTTATCAAACATCTCATGATCATCATTAAAAACTGCAATAGACATCATACCTTTCATACAAGCTAAATCCCAGTTTCCATGTGCCCAAAGCGCAAAATATTGGATGGGAGGATAAAATACATTACTAAACATGTCCTGGCATTTCTTAATTTCTGCCTGCGACCATTTAGGATAAGTGGCACGCATAATTTCGGCAGCACTGGCCATTTTAAATACATTCAACCCTGCTCCAAGCTCTACATCGGTACCATCAAAGATTTTAAAGGTATCAGACCAGGCATTGATAATCCGAACCGCTGCTTCTGCATGAGCTTCATCTCCGGTAATTGTCCACATCAGTGCATTCTGATAAGCAGCACATACATCCTTTTCAAGATTACCTATGTTTTTCCCGGCTCCCGTTAGCAGACTTCTTTCTGCATGTGCCGCTGCGCTTGGCTTCCAGCTGGCGCTAGAATAAGGACTTTGTTTAAATTTTTCAAATCCGCTCTTCCAGGGTTCAATTCCCCTGGCTACCATATCCTTCATTCTTAGCAGGTCGGAAGACGAATGCAGCAGGCCAGGATGTGTAAAAGGAGCCGGATGATAAGCTTTCGGCTTTTCCAATTTTAATACCTGTGCATTACTCATTGATGAAATAATCACTAAAAAAGTGCACATGAAAATTCTGGCAAATAAAAATCTGATCATTGTATGTTGTTATTTTAACAGTAAAAATGAATTAGGCAGTTTCGGATTTCCGTTAGGATACTCGATATACTGCTTACTTAAAGCAAAAAAACCGATGAAATCTGCATTAAATTCGGGATGTGTTGTTACGTTCCCCTTCAGGTTAACTTTAACATTTGCACCACGCTCAGTGTGTATCAAATGGAAATTGGCATCATCTACAAAAGTGTTGTAATCTATCTTGCATCCCGTACAGCTTTGGGTATCCAGCTTTTGTTTTACAAAAACATTCCCAAACCAGCGATGGTCTATATTGAGAGAAGGAATGGTTTGTTTGATGACTAAAGTATGGGGCAGATAATTACTTGTGGCCACCGATTTCCCTGGCTGACGTTCATTGGTAAAACTACAATTGTAAAACAGGTTTTTGATAAAAACATTCGCTTCACTGGCGAGCATTTTGACACCTGATTTTCCGGCCTGATTTCCCGAAGCAAGCACATTGTTGTCGACCAGCGCCGGCCCATGGCTGTTGAAAAGATATATTGCATCAGCCCCTGTATCAGAAATTATATTTTCGCTGATCCGCGTAGCCTGAAACAAGGGTCCCAGATAAATACCAAAACCTTGCTTTCCTTTGATCTGGCGGATTAAGTTCCCTTTAATCACAGCGTCTATGGCCACTGCCAATCTGATGCCGGCAGATTCTGTGCCTGTGTACAACCCTTCGGTATTGATCTTTTCAATCAGGTTTCCATTTATCAAACTTGCAGCGCCTCCCGCTAAACCAAAAATTCCTGCCTGGCCGCAGTTTAATATATGGTTATTACGAATGACGTGATGACCAACCTTTTCGATTTCTTTATAATTGCTGAACTCCGGGTTTCTTGGGCTGGCTTCAGGATACGTTTTACCGGTATTACCAATTGAGATACCCACGCCACTGCAATTGTCTACGGTGCAGTTTTGGATGATCCAGTGTGTTCCTCCACCCGTCTCAATTGCTCCTCCCTGTTTTCCATAGATGCTGGAAATGGCGCTCACTACCTGACTCACATGAATTCCATCTAACGCAATATAATTTACATTTTCCAAAGCTGAAATTCCGGATGACCTTACGGGTATTTCGGTAAGCGATTCGTTGGGATTGCTTTTACCAAAATTTGCTTTGATCATAACTTTTCCACCACCGTTTTCTGCTATCCAGCTTAATACAGCTCCATTTACGTGTTTAAGCTCATTCTGCTGCTGCATTTTTACATTATTGAAAAAAATAATGCCTTTAAACGATGACGTATCTATAAGCAATTTCCAAATGCCGTTTTTTTCTTTGGTCCAGCTTTTTGCCTGTTCAGAGCCTCTAATGCTTACGGTTTCGCCTTTAGCGGCTTTTATGGTAATCCTTTGTTGTTCAGATGCCCCACTCCTATTTAATACTACGAGTTCCCTGTACATACCTTTCCGAACAATCACCTGGTCCCCTGGCTCTGCTTTTAATATAGCCTGGCTAATAGTCAAAAGCGGCCGCGCAAAGGAACCATCGGCAGAATCATTTCCGGATTTGGATACGTAAATCAACTTACCAGAGCCTGGTGTCTCCTGAAAAAAAGCATTAACCAAAAAAGATTGGGCAAGGCAAAGACTAAGAAACAAAACAATTTTTTTCATTTAAAATCTAGTTATAATGATATGACAACATAATGGGCTTTTTATACTCATTGGCTCACTCATCATGCTGACCACGAAATAGCTGCGAAGCAAAAAATTATCAATGACAGATTGTTTAAAACTGTCGTCATCTCGAACGTTGTGAGAGATCTCTTGAACTGGCAGAACCAAGGGATCTCTCACAACGTTCGAGATGGCGATGTGCCTTGCATGACGAAATGTACCCATATGTTATTCCCACCACGGCAGAAATAAAGCTAACAAACTATAATTTATATACAAAACACACCAATAAAATCTGGCAAGAGAGTATTGAATGGAAAGTGCTGCGTCTATAGATAAACCACTTAAACCGAGCGTATGAAAAGGATTCCTTAGGATAAAGAGATTTTATGTTAATTAATCTTGCCGCAACTATTTAGAATAGGAAAGCGGTCTTTTTATTTTTCCATTTAAAGAACCAAATAAATTTATGAAACTTCACTTACAAAATTCAACTCAATGGAGTAAGATTATGAGGGTTGGATTTGGTCAGATGATTCTATTTTCATCATTGATCAATCTAGCCTATTCTAAATCCTCTAACACTCATAACACCCCTGATAGCTTTTCGGATCCCCACTATGCTAGTATAAAGGGCTTAAAAAATAACAGCAGAAATCATTTTGCAAAAATGGATCAGGTAGTGTCGGGTACTGTAACCGATGCCAAAGGAGAAGCAATTCCGGGAGTATCTGTTAAAGTTAAAGGCACCAATCTGGGTGCGGTTACAGATAAAAACGGAAAATTTAAGTTAACCGTACCAAATAGTATAAGTATTCTGGTTTTTAGTTCCATTGGGTTTGAAACGCAGGAATTGGCAGTTAATAACAAAGAAGTTATTAATGTGAAACTAAAAGAAACAAATGATGTATTGGATGAATTGATAGTTGTAGGTTATGGAAAGCAAAAGAAAGCGACACTTACAGGTGCTGTAGAAACTATTGACCGCAAAGTGTTCCAGGATCGTGCTGTAACTAATGTGGGTCTGGCATTGCAAGGTCAATCGCCAGGACTGTTGGTTACCCGTAGTTCACCCCGCCCTGGTAACGAAGGTTTAGCATTCAGGATTCGTGGGAATTCTTCTGTGAATGGTAGCGATCCATTGATTATTGTGGATGGTGTCCCTGTTCTCAATTCCTATTCCTTCCAGAATATGAATAGCGATGATATTGAGAGCATTTCTGTTTTGAAAGATGGGGCCGCAGCAATTTATGGTTCACGGGCTTCCAATGGTGTGATACTGGTAACAACTAAGAAAGGAAAAGGCAAATTACAAGTGAATTACAATGGTAATGCGCGTTTTAATACCAACGGTATTACCGGTTATTCGCCCAATATGCAGCAATATGCTTCAATATGGCTAGCGGCAAACAAAGAAGAAGCCGGACCAAATTACTGGGTTTGGGGAAATAAAGAAAACCTGGAGAAAATGCAGCAAGGTGTGGAAGGCAGATATGATCTTTTTGGAACAGATTACTATATCTTTAATGCTAACCGATTGGATGAGATGTTTGCCACGCGTTATTCTCAACAGCATAATTTAAGTATTTCCAGAGGTACAGACTCAACAGGATATCGTCTGTCTGTGGGTTATGCAAACAACAGAGGAAATTTAGCTACTGCTTATGACGGACAGAAACAATACAATCTTCACTTTAACCACGACTATAAGCTATCTGATAAATTTAAACTTGAATCGAATGTTAGTTTGGTTAATACCAATACCAGTACACCTTCTGTTGGGCTAGACAATACACTTTATGCTTACGACATGCCTTTTTATCCAGCGAAAAATCCTTTCGGGCAATGGTTTGCTACATTTAACGGAATTGACGGGGGTGCCAACAGAAATGCAGCGGCTATGACAGCTGCCGGTGGGCGAGAAAATAAAAATTCACTTACCGGAAGAGTGGACGTAACCGCCACCTATCAGATTTTTAAGGATCTTGCCCTGGAAGGTTTGGCATCTTTGCAAAACGAGAGATTTAACTCAGAAAGATATGTATTACCTGTGCAGTTGTACAATTGGTATGGCACGCCCACAGGGATTGGTTTAAATACCGGAGGTACAAATAACACTTACAATACTTATGCCTGGCAAGGGCTTTATCAATATTACTCGGCATTGTTACGTTATGAAAAAACATTCAATGGTGTACACAATATATCGGCGGTAGCAGGCCTCAATGCAGAAAAAAGCAACTCGCAACAGGTAACGGCTAACCGTGTGGGTTTTGAAGACCAGGGCGTTTATGATATTAGTCTGGCCGGGTTAGAAACGCAAACAAACAGCGGAACCAAGACCCAAAATGGCAGGTTTTCATACCTGACAAGATTGAACTATAATTATGCCGAAAAATATTTGGCGGAATTGATAGGCAGAAGAGATGGTAACTCCAGGTTTGCCTCAGGCTATAAATTTAAAAATTTCGGATCTGCACAATTGGGATGGGTATTTACCAAAGAAAGTTTTCTGACGGGCATTACGCCAGTACTTAATTTCGGTAAAATAAGGGCTTCTTACGCAACTACTGGAAATGAGGCATCTGGCTTGGGTGCTTTCGATTACCTGTCGACCGTCAATATTGGCTCTGCTGTTTTAGGTTCGCCTGCTGCACCACAGTCATCAAGTAGTTTGAACAACAACGGACTAATTAGTTATACCCGCACATGGGAAAAAGTAGAGCAAAAAAACCTGGGTATTGATCTGGAATTTTTTGACAGTCGATTAACTACCAACTTTGATATTTTCGAAAAAAACAATATTGGGATGCTAATCAATGTAAGCTATCCTTCTGTGTTAGGAGGTAACGCACCAAAAACCAATAGCGGCAAATTCAATACTAAAGGCTGGGAATTTGTTATAGGCTGGAAAGACACAAAAGGTGACTTTAGCTATAATTTCGCTTTTAACATTGGTGATACAAAAACCTTGGTATCGGGAGTTGAAGGTGCTGATAGTTATAACGCTGGTAGAAACGGAATCGTAAACGGGCGCCCATGGCAATCCTGGTTTGTTTACAAAACAGATGGCTACTTTAAAAACCAGGCAGAAGTAGATGCATATTATGCTGCCTATGGGTCTAGTACAAACCTGGCCAACATGCCTAAAAACAATCAGGCAGTAGCTTTACGTCCTGGTGATACAAAAAGAGTTGACGTTGCAGGAACAGGTAATATTACCAATATAGGTAACGAAAAAAGCTCTTTGGTATATGCCGGTGATGGCACACCACATTTTAATTTTGGTTTCAATTTGGGTGGTTCATGGAAAGGGTTTGATTTAAACGCTTTCTTTCAAGGTCAGTTGAAACAGAATATCATGCGCAGCGGTTACATGGCTTATCCATTTGGTGCAATATTTACGAATCAGAATCCCGCATTTCTGGGAAAGACATGGACAGAGGGCAATCAGGACGCATTATTTCCTCGTTTAACAGTTAATGGAACCAGGGCTAAATGGAATTATGAAAATAATGATTTTATGTTGCAAAATAACCGATACATCCGTTTAAAAACGTTGATCGTAGGTTATACTTTACCTCAAAGAATTACGGAGAAGATAAAACTATCCAAAGTAAGATTTTACTTCTCAGGAAACGACTTATGGGAAGCAACATCTGTTAAAGATGGTTTTGACCCGGAAATGGGCGAGTCTTCTATAAATAGCGGTTATCCGTTTGCAAGAACGTGGTCGTTCGGTTTAAATGTTGGATTTTAACAACCAGTAATGATTAAAGCAATGAAAAAGATATTCAATTATATAACTATAGGGGTACTTGGCTTCAGTATTTCTGCATGCCAGAAGGATTTTATAGACCTGGACCCTACTGCACAATATACAGATGCAGTATATTTTAAGAAGTCCGCAGATTTTAAAGCATTTGCGGCCGATTTCTATGGCCAGCTACAGGGATGGAGTTTTGGTAATATGGACAATAGCTCAGATCTGTCTGCAAATTCCAATGGAAACGGTTATGATATTGGTTATGGCACCATCGTAGTTGGCAATAATGATTGGAATTATTCCGGTATCCGTAACTGCAATATTTTGCTTGCAAAAGCAAGTACCTATGCAAATGCAGCAGAAATTAGCCAGTATGTAGGCGAAGCTTATTTTTTTAGAGCTTATGCTTATTTTGGTTTACTTAAAACTTATGGTGGTGTACCAATAGTAACAACTGTATTAGATATAAATTCGCCTGAATTAAAGGCAAAACGCAATAGTCGTTATCAGGTGGTAGCACAAATTTTAACAGATTTAGATGAGGCTATTGCAAAATTACCTATTGAGCAAAACATAACGGCCACAGATAAAGGAAGGGCAAGCAAATGGGCAGCCAAGGCTTTGAAAGCCCAGGTCCAGTTGTATGAAGCTACCTGGGAAAAATATGTAGGGCAGACTCCTGATGGAGATGGCACAAGCAAAGGTGCCGGCACAGCCGGATACGACCCTGGTAATATAAACAAGTATCTTACAGATGCTGTAGCCCAATGCGAGGACATTATGACCAATGGGGGTTATGAATTATGGAATAAAAATGCCGATTCAAAAATGGCAAATTCGAGTTCATGGTATTTGTTCAATCTTGAGGATGCAGGGTCTAATCCAGGTGGGTACGACAAGACCTCTAATAAAGAATTCATTTTATATCGGACTTATGATTATACCTATAGACAGGCAAGACTAAACATAACCTGGACCTCGGGACAATTATATCCAAGTCGCAAATTTGTGGATATGGCGGTGTGTACAGATGGATTGCCACCGGCTAAATCGCCTTTGTTCCAAGGGTATCATACCGCAGTTTCAGAATTTCAGAATAGAGACAGACGTTTATTGAACTACTTGTACGCCTCCACTACCGCACCCGCATCTGTTACACTGGACTTTGGAGGCTTAGGGTCAAGTGGCTACGGAAACAGCAAATATGCGGTATACGGATATGGTTCAAGAAGGATTGACAATACTGAATCTGCCAATTGGCCAATTATTCGACTGGCAGAAATTTACCTGACTTATGCAGAAGCATTAGTTGAATTAAATGGTAACATCACTGATGCACAACTGGATGCTTCTATAAATAAATTAAGAGATCGTGCTGCAGTAGCACATTTGACCAATGCATTGGCCGGGGCTAACGGTCTGGATATGAAAGAAGAAATCAGAAGAGAAAGAGCAGTGGAGTTATACCGCGAGGGCAAGCGTTTTGATGACTTAAAACGCTGGGGCATTCTGGAAGTCTCTTTAAATGCTTCTCGATTGGGAAGAGTTGTAGGAGATGCAAGTTATGCCACACCATTTAAAGATGCTTCGGGGCAGCCAACTTCTCTTTATAAACCTACCTCGTATGTATGGGGAGAAGAGGCAGTACAAACGCCAAAAGGGATGCTAAAAAGCGTTGTGGTTTCCAGTTCGGCAAACCATTCTCTTGCACCAAAACATTATTTATATCCTATACCTGTAAACCAAATTATTTTGAATAAGAATTTGCTTCAAAATCCTGGTTATAACTAGTAGGACAGACATTGGATTATCATTAGATCTTTAGAAATTATGAAAAAAATACAAGTTTATAATATATTGAGTTGGTTCGGTATCCTCTCCTTTTTCGCGATTTTGTTCGCTTCCTGTGAGAAAGATCCTAACTTCAGAGAATTTAATTATCCTGAACTAACTGTAAATGATTTTTCTCCGGCTGCAGGACGGCCCGGATATCAAATCACCATTAACGGCACTAATTTCGGAGATGTTAAGAAAGCTGTTACTGTTTATTTTAATGGTGTAGCGGCTACTCAGGAGGACATCATCAGTGTTACCGACAAGCAGATCGTAGTAACTGTTCCTAAAACTGCCACCAGTGGAAAGATCTCTGTAAAGGTTTGGCAATTTACCAAAGAAGTGGCCGGTAATTTCACCTTTATACCCGGTGGAGAGATTATTAATATTTCGCCTGGGTTCGGTCTGGAGGGTTCATTAGTTACCATATTGGGTAAGAACTTTGGAACCATAGCAAGTGACATTAGGGTTACTTTTGGTGGAGTTAATGCCGAGGTGATCTCTGCAACAGATGCGAAGATAGAAGTAAAAGTACCTGTTGGAGGCCTTACCGGCACAATAAAGGTTTATATAGGCCTACAGGAAATTGAAGGTATTTATTTCCTGGTTGGTGAGGAGAAAATAACAGGAACCATTATTGGAACACCCGGCTCATGGAGCAATAATCCTGCTACAACAATTGCAGCTGCGTTTGATGGAAATATAGCAACTTTTGTCGATGGTGCTGTTGCATCGGGATATCTCGGTTTTGATTTGGGAGCCGCCGGGAAAGCGAAACTAAACAGGATGCGTTATTACCCTAGAACAGGTAATGCCGCAAGAATGAATGGCGCCCGGGTGTATGGGACAAATGATCCTGATAAAATAGGGACGACAAATGGTGACCTTTTATACACCATCACAACAGCCCCTGCTTATGACTGGAATGAGGCAGCCATAAACAGCACAACTAGTTACCGTTATCTATACCTGTATTTTGCTACCGGAAACCTGAATGTAAGTGAGCTTGAGTTCTATGGCGTAAAAGACAATTAAAACCTAAAATTAATACTCCCGGGTTTGATAAATGCAAGCCCGGGAGTATTTTTTAAAGTATACCCGTGGTAATCCCTATCAATTTTAAATCTCAATTATGAAACTATTTACTAACCTGGTTCTGCTTTTTGCAGGATCAATATTTCTTTTAAACTGCAGTAAGAAAGATGCTGCTAATCAAGTACCAGACCCAACAGATCCACCTCAGGGTACTGCTTTATCTATTGATACACTGGCGCCAGGCGCTCCAATGAAACATGTTGGAGGATTACACACCGCAGCAGATTTCGCAAGAATAAAAACAAAGCTGAACGAAAATGCACAACCATGGCTTTCAGGATACGATAAACTTCTGGCAAATTCACATGCACAGTTATCTTACACGCCAAATCCTCCTGAAAAATTGGTACGGGGTGGCGGAAGTGCGGAAGAACCAGATTCTGATAATTATTCAAGAGCCTTTAATGATGTTGCAGCTGCCTATCAGCTGGCATTGAGATGGAAAATTTCCGGAGATAATACATATGCGCAAAAATCCATTCAAATATTAAATGCCTGGGCAAGTACCTGTAAGCGCATCAGCGGCGATTCAAATGCACAATTGGCTGCCGGCATCTATGGCTATCAATTTGCATTGACCGGGGAATTGATGAGGGATTATAGCAATTGGCAGGCAGCAGATTTTAAAGCGTATCAAAAATGGATGACAGACGTTTTTTATCCGATAAACAAAGATTTCTTAAATAGACACAACGGCACTTGCGATTCCCATTATTGGGCAAACTGGGATATGTGTAACCTGGCTTCTATTATGGCCATTGGTATATTAACAGATAACCGGTCAATGTATAATTATACCATTAACTATCTACAAAGGGGAAACGGCAATGGCAACTGGTTTAAAGCGATTAATTATGTGTTTGATGGTGAAAATGCGGGTTTGGCGCAATTGCAGGAAAGTGGACGTGATCAGGGTCATGCTACACTGGTAATTGCGTTAATGAGTACAATTTCCCAAATGGCATGGAACCAGGGCGACGATTTTTATGGTCTTGATAATAACCGTTTCCTTAAAGCTTGTGAATACACTGCCAAATACAATGTAGCGAGGCTGGGAGTTCCTTTTCATGAATATACCCGTCTGTGGGCAGCAAATTGCGCCCAATCAGAGGTACACAAGGTAGTAAGTGACAATAGCCGGGGCACGGTTCGTCCGATGTGGTCTGCCGCCTATTTTCATTATGCGAAGATTAAAAAAGTTGCTGAGTCTGAAGCGAGGTATACGGCTTTGGGTGTACAAACAACTTTACCAGAAGGAGGCGGAGGTGACTACGGACCAAACAGTGGGGGCTTTGACCAGTTAGGGTTCGGAACATTAATGTACTCTTTACCTTGAGGTGTTTCTGTTTACATTGATGTGTTTGGCACACAACGCTATAACACTCGCCGTCATCTCCTTTGATTAACCAAAGGAGATGACGACAACTTTAAAACGGCAACGTTAAATCACCGAGCGTTAAAACGGCGAGCATTAAAACGACAGTTTAAGACAACAGCTCTAAGACAACAGCTAACGCGTAATCCAAAAGGTATTTATAACAGGAGCTGCAGTTTGCAATTTGGGTTCATTGCTGTTTCCATATTGCCAGGCCACAACAGTAACTTTTATAGGAAAACGACTACGTGGGGGAATTTTAAAAAAATTCAGGCGATTACCTACAATTTCTGCGGGGCCATCCTGCACATAGAAATAAACAGGCACATTTGCATCTGAGCTGGCTTTAAGTTCAATCCCGTTTTTATTTGCAGACTGATCCGGAATAGGTAAAAAAGTAAGGTGCTGCTTCCTACCGGCAGTATTCATAGGAGGAACAAGCATTTGGGCCTGTTGCACAGCTGGCCTATACTGTTCATCTCCTGGATGGCTAACGGCAAACCACAGCTCATAACTATGTGGGTTTTGCCAGAATCCCGACTGAGGCTGAATTCGAAAAGTAGTGTCATTAAACCTGATCATCGGGCCTGTAATTCTTCGGATCACGATTGATTCCGCATTATTTGCGTGCCCAATACGCTCACCAGCAGAAGCACCTGCCCATATAGCCGGACGGGGGCTTCCCCCCGGTATAGTATCGTAAAAAGCTGTACCTAATTTAAACGTTATCCCATCTGGCAAGGGTTCAAATTTCAGATTAATCTGCTGATGTGTATTCTTTTGTTCAACTTTTTTCCCATTTTGCACATAGGCAATAAGCTGAACTTTTTTATGGCGATACCTACCCTGATAATCCATAGTGGCCTTTGCCATTTCCTCATCAAAATACCAGAAGGCTTGCGCAGGATCTCCTTTGTACCGACTCACTGGCGCCGCTTCTGCCTTTGGAAGCTCATCCCTACTCCACTTATCAACCAACCAGCCTGTTTTAGTGGGATCTACAGATCGAAGTCTGGTTTGGCCAGTACCTTCGACCCAACGGTACTGCATTACTTTCTTTATGTATAGCGCAATATATTTACACTTTTCAGGGCTACTTGCAAAATGCCCCTCTGCCGGACTTGCCAGCATACTTAAAGGCAGCAGCGGATGTGTTGCTCTTTGCTTTAATCCTTCTAAAGCCACACTTTCAGCAGCCTCATACTCTCCCATGGTTTCCAGGCAGGGTATAAAATCTATATTTCTAGTTCCCCAGATATCCGGAGCAAAAACGGGATGGCGAAAATAAGGCCATTGGCCGCTAACTGAAATCGCAGCAAGTGCTCTTTCAGGATTCCACGCAGCCATGTAATATGGAGCGCTGGCGGCAGCAGAATGCCCCATTCCGATAAATGGAGCATTCCGCAATTCATCATAACCAGATACCTCGGCCAGATCATTCATAACATCATTGAAAACAGTTCCTGCCCCCTTACTAAAATTAAAAAAAAGGTCATAGGCCGGACTAATCCAGACCTGGGCGATACCTAGCTTACCCATAGCTTTTCTGAATTCAGGATCCTCCAGAATGGAATGCTCTTCCATGTTGTTCTGCGAAAAAATAAAAGCTTTAACCCTTTTACAATCGGGCGGAATCCATAAATAAGCCCTGCAAGGCTTATCGTTTTGAATGGTCTTCACTGCCACTGACCATTGCCAGACGGCTCCTTTGACAGGAATTGATAGGATCACAAAAAAAAGAACAATCAGGAGGTCAAACTTGGTTTTCATCATTTAGTAATTTCTCTTATCCAGATGGCCTGCCCACCAGATGGAATTAAATCTGTATCAATTATGGTTTTATGATCTACCGGTTTCCTGGTTACCCTTACTTTAGTAGCCGTTGCAACCGAAGGATCATCTGAATAAATACTGGCAATGTATTTTTTATCCTTTGGTAAAAAATTTAAAGGTATTTTAAGCTTACGTGCATCATTGTTGGTCAGCGTTCCAATAAACCAGTCCTTTGCTTTTCTCCTGGCAATAGTAATGTATTCACCAGGATTTCCTTGTATGACCTTGGTTTCATCCCAGGTAGTCGGGATTTTATCCCAAAACTCCAGTTCCGGTTCATCTTTGGAATGAGCTGGCTTATCGTACCAATATAAGGTTTGTAAGGGACTATAATAAACTGCCGCCATTGCCAGCTGATGGGCATGAGTAGTTTTGATTCGCTCGTCGTAATAACAAATGGTATAATCCGCTGCTCCGGCAATGTATCGGGTAAATGGCATAATGGTATTGCTGGTGGCATCGGGCATTTCCTCATTTCCTCTGATGCCTTCTGAAGTCAAGAGATTAGGCCATGTACGCTGTTCCCCTGTTGGCCGCCAGTCATCATGAATGTTCACCATGATATGCGCATCTGCAGCCTGCTGAATGGCTTTTTGCACCCATGTTGTCCAGCGATGAGACCCCACTTGTACAAACCCAAATTTCACCCCTTTCACCCCCCATTTCTCATAAACCTTAAACAAACTATCAGATTGACTATACAAACCCTGAAGGTTTACATACAGCCAAACACCAACGCCTCTTTCTTTCCCATAATTGATAATATCAGGAAGGTCAAAATCCGGAATGGCCACCTTAGTAGCATCAGATTTAAAAGTAAATGATGGCCCGTACCATTTCCAGTCGAACAGGATATACTGAAGGTTATGTTTTACCGCAAAATCAATATTCGCCTTTGCATCTGCAGTGGTCTGGGTCATTACCCTGATGATCTTGCCCGGCTTAATCCAGCTTTCATCCTTTATCTTTGATGGAGTATTAAGGTTAAGCAGCAAGTGATTGTTTTGTATGAGATCTCCGGGTTTTTCTGCTACCATTACGACTCTCCATGGAGTACCAAATGGCGAGATCAGATCTGCAGGAGTATACATGGAAGTTTGAATGGTATTGGATTTTACAGTGCTCAGTTTGAATTTTGTACGTGCATAATCAACCATCTGCGCCTCAGCAAGACAGGCATATAACCCATCAGGCAGTTCCAAAGTTAAAGGTCTTTCTCCCTCATCCGGCCAGTTCTTTAAAGGCAATAACCGGTAAGGTGCCTGAGCCCATGAAGCATGCCAGGCATTAGTTCCCTCGGGCAATGAAAATTCGGTATTCTCAGACACAATCCGATAATAGGTTCCCTTCTCATTCTCGGGAAAGAAATACCGGAATGCGGTGCCTTCATTATAAGCACGTATTTCTATGTGGATGGGATAAATTGGATTGTCTTCTTTTACTGCTTGTATCGTGATGGCCTGATAATGATCTCTGATCTGGCTACTCTCACCGGTTATGGGCGTCCATGCTGTATCTTTAGAATTGCGAACAATTCCGGTTATCTTCAGGTTTTCAAACCATTTTTCGCGCCGGTCAACCTTTAACGCCATCGCCTGCTCACTTAAATGATTGTCTAACTGTAAATCCAATAAAGATTCCAGTATAACGGGTTTTCCTTTAAAATTTACCGTGTAATACATCGCACGGGTACGGTCGGTTAATTGTTTCTGATAGAATGTTATTAAGATATTTTTATCCGGAGAATACAATTGCTGAAGAGATCCTGAAACCAGTTGCTGTGCCCTAACAGAACTAAAGAAACCAGCCAGAGCAACAACAAAGGTTAAGAGTGGTTTTAATTTTCTAAGCTGCATAAATATTGGAAAGTAGACAGGTTTCACGTAAAATCTGAACTGCACGGTAAACCTGATTAACTACAGATTGATACTTTATCCCCGTGATTTCTGATATCTGGTTATAATTAAGGTCCTGGTAAAAACGCATATGAATGACCTCGCGTTGTTTCAGTGGTAAATTATTAATGGCCCCCATCATTACCTCTTTTAACTCCACATCCTGCTCCCTGGAAATAATGGCATCTTCATTTGAATATTCAAATTCTGCAAAAGGCATTGCCTCAAGCTTTGATGCTTTCAATTGGGATTTCCGGATGTGGTCCAATAAGGTACAGCGGGTGGAACGGTAAAAGTAAGCTCGGACATTAGTGATTTCACCTATCCTCACTCTGTTTTCCCAGAACTTAATAAAGAGTTCCTGCAGAAGGTCATCGACCAGATCAGCATCCTGAATCGTGGTAAATGCATATCTGAATAAACCCGGATAAAGTGCTTTGTGAAGTAAGGCAAAAGATCCTTGCTCACCATTCCTGGTCTGATCCCATAACACCATCAAATTGTCGACTTTGCTCATAAGAATTACATATTTGGTTACTGCAATGTTTGGTTTGCAACAAGCCTGAGCAGAAAGATTTTCAGCTCTGGTTTGCCGTAAATTGCAGTTACGAATATGGTTTGGAATAAAAAAAAGGAAGGGTACAAACTCGTAATTAAGGAGTGTATTTTCGCCAAATGGCGTTTTTTAACCTAAAAGAGGGCTATTTTTTGCTAATCTTTGAATTTATAGCGCTTATTAAAAGACTTGCGGTGTTTCTTTATGAACTCAGATGGGTTGGAATGAAACAATTTAAAAAATTGTTTGCTGAAATATTTAGCATCATTAAACCCGGTTTGAAAAGCCGCCTCGTTTACATTACAATCTGTATTGATCATGATCCTTGCTGCAGTACGCAAGCGGATGAAACGAATAAAGGAACTTACGGATTGTCCTGAAATTGACTTTACCCGTTTGTACAAATTGGAATGGCTCATTCCGATCTCCTCTGCAAGGGCCTTAATTCCAAAGTCGGCATCATTTAAATGCTGTTCAACAATGATGATACACTTTTCCAGGAATTCTTTATAAGCTTCGGATATGGTCAGGTTATTTGATTGAAGCGTAATCTCATTATAAAAATACCGCTGCAGGTTATTCCTGTTTTTCAAAAGATTTGCCACACGGGCCACCAGGTATTCTTTTTCAAATGGTTTGCTGATATAGTCATCAGCACCACCCTCCATACTTTTTAGCTTTATGTCTGCGGAAGCACTTGCGGTAAGTAATATGACGGGAATATATGATAATGCGGGGTCATTCTTTATCTTTTCACAAAACTCTATTCCATCAATGCCCTGCATCCTGAAATCAGTAATGATCAGGTCAGGTAATTTCTCTGTAGCCAGTTTCAGTCCATCAGTCCCGTTTTCCGCTTCATAAAGCAGGTAATCTGATTTGAATACACTTTTAATATAGGTTCTGATATCTGCTTCGTCATCAACTATTAAGATACTTTGTTTATCACTAATCAGTTCTACCTCTTCATCTGCATTAAACTCATCTGAAAATGCATCCACTTCGCCAAGCATTTCATTAAATAAGACGGATTCACCCTGATTATCCAGGTCTGCGATAACCTCCGGAAAATGCGATTGTCCTTTTAACAATGAAAGGTAAAATGAGGTGCCGTTACCCAGCTCACTGGTATAACTTAATTGCCCACTATGCAGGTCTGTAAATTGTTTGGCCAGGAATAAACCAATTCCGAAGCCCGGTTTAGCGGAATTATCTTTTCGTATGGCCTGGTAAAAACGTTCGAACAATTGATCGCCTGCATCGGCAGGAACACCAGAACCGTTATCTTCCACTTTAATGAGTACATCTTCAGTTGTTTCTGTTACTTCGATCAAAACGGCACCACCGGAAGGGGTATATTTTAGTGCATTCGATATCAGGTTAAACAAAACAATTTCCAGTTTCCCACGATCAGCAAAAATTTCCAGTGCTTTATTTTCGAAGATAAGCTCGTACTGAATCGCTCTTGAAGCTGCTTGCTGGGTAAAGCACAGATATACCTCCTGACACAAATCATATAAGTTTAATTTCGAAACCCTAATATGGTCAAACCCCGCTTCGGCCTTTCTAAAAAGCAAGAGCTGATCAATCAGACTCAGCATTCTTCTTGCATTTCTGTGGATAAAACCGAGTTCCTTAATGTCCTCAGAAGATCGGTTTTCTGACTTTTTCATCAAATCCTTAACAGGATTGATGATCAGGCTTAATGGGGTTCTGAACTCATGGGAAATATTTGTAAAGAAAGACAGCCTTTTTTCATTCAACTCTTTTTCATTCTCATTAATTACACGCTCTTTTTCATGTTCAAGACGTTCTTTTTCATGTTTTGCCACTTCCGCTTCATACTCGGCTTTTTTGCGTTCTGCACTGAGATTTGCTATTTTAACTTCATAAGTAAGTTTAGTTTGTCTGGATTGATAGAGAAAATACAGATACACTAAAGCCGCAACTGCACTGAAGTAAATTAGGTATGCCCACCAGGTACGATACCATGGTGGCAATACAACAATCTTTAAATTGATTTGCTTACTGTTCCAAACACCCTCGATATTGGTGCTTTTTACTTTAAAAACATAACTACCCTCATCCATATGGGTATAAGTAGCTGTGCGCGAATTCCCTGCTTTATTCCAGTCCCTGTCCCATCCGTCCATATAGTAGGCGTACGAAATCTTATCGGAGGCAGAATATTCAAGCGCAGTAAATTCAAAAGAAAACACTGCCTTATCATAAGGAACCTTAAGTTCCAGAACCCTGCCACTCTTACTTTCTTTTACAAAAGAAGGATGCTGTTCAACTGGTACATTATCAATGTTGAGTCCTGTTAGCAACAGATTGGGCGCATTGTTAACAGGGACAATACTTGCAGGCTGAAAAATATTAAATCCCTTTATCCCCCCAAATACCATCTCTCCAGATTTTAGCCTCAGACTTGAATTGATCTGAAACTGGTTACTTTGAAGACCGTCACTCTGATAAAAATTTGTAAACTCCTTTTTTGCAATGTTAAATTTAGAAATCCCATTATAAGTGCTGATCCATAGATTACCCTTCTGATCATCGAGCAGGCTGAGTACGGAATTGTTACACAGTCCATTTTCTGTGGTATAACGTGTAATTATTTTACCCGTCTTTCGATCAAAAAGCAAAAGACCACCACCTTCTGTACCAATCCAGAAATTGCCACGCGCATCCTCATTAATTACCCGAACCGTATAACCAATATTAAAGAACTGGTGTTTTTTACCCAATTTGTCGATTTTCACCAGCTGGTTCAGATTCCCTCCCCAAAAAACACCTCGGGCATCCTCATGCAATACAAACAGGTCGGTAAGTTTGGTATCAAAGAGCTCAAATTTATTTTCGGTGCGGTTTAATCTGTATAAAGCTCCCAGTAAACTGCCGCGGCGCAAAGTAGCTGCCCATAAGGTATGGGCACGATCTTCGTATAAGTTGAACACAACTTTACTTTCTATTCCGGTTTGAGGATTAATACACTTATATCTCTCAAAAGTTTGGGTTGATCTGTTGTATCGGTTTAATCCGTCGGCAAAAGTCCCCAGCCAAACATCCCCCTTATAATCGGAGATAATAGCGGTAATAAAATTTCCCGAAAGGGATTTTGGATCTCCTGGAATATTTTGATGCTGAACAAATGAGTTTGTTTTTCTGTTCCAGATATTAAGTCCTGAGTTTTCAGTACCAATCCATAGCTGATCCTCCTGATCACCGTAAAAGGCTGTAATGGCACTCTTTGCCAGTGACTTTTTGTTTCCAGGCTCATTCGCGATTGTTTGAAATTTCTTTTTATTCGGATCAATGATGCCCACCCCGATAAAAGAAGTTCCGATCCATTTCCTGGACTCCTTATCAATATAAATAGAATAAATCATGCTACCGTCCAGAGCATTTTTATGATCTGCCGTTTTCAAAGATTCTATTTCCGAACTGGAACCATTAAGGAGATATATCAGTCCGGCAACTGTCCCAATCCAAAGATTTTTTGATGAATCAAACTTAAGTGTAGATACTGCACTACTAATTGGCACATTACCCGTAGCAAACATCTGTTCCACGCCATTGTGAAGCATATCATATTTAAACAGGCCGTTATTTGTTCCAATCCAGATATAGTTGCCAAGAATTTCCATGCAAAGCGACATACTAAGGGAAGTGTTTATTAGTTTAAGCTTGCCTGAATGCTCGTCCAGCACGCATAACCCAAGATTTTGAACAAATACCCAGAGCTTTCCCTTCTGATCCATTTTAAGAGATTGAACTCCATATGACCTGGTTTCTTTTCCATTTACAACTAAGGGAATCTGGTCTGCAATAAGTTTATCGGCTTTGCATAAGAGCAAGCCAAGGCCTTCAGACCCGATAAAAACATTTCCTTTGGCGTCTGCCTCAATATCTTTGATCACTTCCCTTATGGTGTCCGTACCTTTGGCAGAGTGATAAACTACGGTATTGAATTTTCCGGAAAGCTCATCGTAGACGCTAATTCCCTGGCGGGTTCCAATCCACAAATGATTTCTGACATCACTGGTTATGACATGAATAATGTTATGCACCAAAGAATGCGGATCATTGAGCTTGTTTCGAAATACTTTAAATCCATATCCATCATACCTGTTCAGGCCATCGCGGGTACCAAACCACATAAAGCCGTTGTGGTCCTGATAAATGGAACGCACCAGGTTATTGGACAAGCCATTTTCTATCCCCAAATAGCTCACAGGAGGAAAATCCGTTGCCTTTAGCCCTGTTAGGCTAAAAAGAAAAAGCAATAAAATCAGCGAAATCCTCACCCCTGTTCAGTTTATTAATTCAGTAGCCTAAAATAGGCAGATTATATCTGCATCCGGCTAATACTTTTCAAATAAAAGCAGTTCTGTAAACGCTTTTATTTCAAGGCATTCCTAAGATTTAAGCCCTTTTGAAGCCTTTGAAGCCTCAATAAGGCTTCAAGATAATAATAATCTGCATATATAATAGAAGCATCAACTTCAGATCCGTTGGGTTTATGTCCCGTTGAATGTAAAAGAAAAGCACTATTCTTTTGTCTGCTCTGGTACTGTACTGATGATAAAGAAGTTAGCATTTGCTCTGCTTTATCCCTATAGGTGTTTGCCTTAATTTTATCCTTGGTAAACGTTGAAAGTTCCAGTAAAGCTGAAGAAACAACAGCTGCTGCAGAAGCATCTCTTGGGGCTTTTGGAATAGCAGGATCACTGAAATCCCAATAAGGAATCAGATCGGCAGGCAATCGCTGCAAGTAAACATCAGTCACTTCCTGAGCAAAATCTAAAAATAAAGGGTCTTTGGTTTCCCTGTAACACATAGTATATCCATATATAGCCCAGGCTTGTCCGCGCGCCCACATGGAATCATCTGCATACCCCTGATGGGTTACACCTTTTATTTTTTTACCGGTTTCTTTATCGTAAACCACTGCGTGATAAGAAGTATAATCCAGTCTGAAATGATTTTTCATAGTAGTTTTGGCGTGTGATACAGCGATATCATAGAGCCTTTTATCACCTCCATTTTTTGAGGCCCAGAATAACATTTCCAGGTTGATCATGTTATCAATTATGGTATTATGCTGTGGCCATTCCATATTGGGAACTGGTCGTGGCCAGGATAAAATGGTGCCTACCTTTGGATTGAACAGGGTTGCCAAAGTATCAGCAGAGGCGAGTATGATCTTTTTATAGTCAGGATTCTTTGTTAATCGATAACCATTTCCAAAGCTGTTAAAAATCTGAAAACCGAGGTCATGATCAAATGCCTTCCTAGTAGAAAGTGGTGTAAGCTCGCGCGAAAATTTATCGGCCTGGGTTTTAAATTTCTGATCATGTGTACCTTCATAAGCATACCAAAGTATTCCGGGACAGAAACCACTACACCAGTCCTGATAGTTAATGAACTGCCATTGCTGCTGACCAGAAAGAATGCTTCTTGGTATATTTTTCACACTATCTGCAGGAAGCTGACTAAGCGTTTTATGGATTTGTGAAGTGCAATAGGCAATGGATTGCCTGGTGTTCAACTGCCCAAAACTGATCTTGCTGCCAAGAACAACTACCACTGTGAAAAAAAGATTTCTGAAAGTATTTATTGTCGTCATACACTAGTGACACTTAAATTTATCAGTTATACTCAGAAATAAATAAATTTTAGAAAATTCTAATTACAAGGAATACACTGCTTTGCTATTTTTTAGTCGAATCACGAACGATGAATGCTGATTGGACAACTATCTTTTGAGGAAACTGAGCATTTTTTTTAGGATCCAGCATATCCAGCAATATGCGGATGGATTGACTTGCCAGTTCTGAAATCGGCTGTGCTACTGCCGTTATGGTTGGAGCGTAAATATCAAAGACCTGATGATCATCAAAAGCAACGATGGCCACATCACCTGGAATATTAAGATTTAACTGATTAAGTGCTTTTATTCCGCTAAAGGCCAGGTAATTTGTGGCAAAGAAAATAGCCTCTGGCTGATTATTATTCCTGATAAAGTTGACCAGCCGCGCTGCCTTTTGGTCCATTGTACTGGAGAACGGTATTTTTAACAACAGCGGCTTAAGGCCTTTCACTGCCAGGGCATCCAGGTATCCCTTTCGCCGATCGAGCATCTGACTCTGATCGGAATCAAGTTCAACGAAGGCAATATTTTCGTGACCACTGTTAATCAGGTACATTACTGCATCGAAGCTTGCCTTATAATTGTCAAGAATCACATAACTGCTATTTACCTCTTCGAAATATCTGTCAAAAAGCACCACAGGTAAACCATCATCAATCAATGCCTGGATATCCTGCTCAATGCCTGCCGGAGGTGTAATGATATATCCATCTACATGTCTTTCACGAAAAAGATTAATGAGTTCTCTGGTTTTGTGAGCATCATTATCTGTACTGCAATAAATGATCTTATAGCCATTCTGATAAGCCAGCTCTTCGATATGATAAGCTACCTGCGCAAAGAAATAATCAGAAATTTTTTCGACCATGAGACCAATAATCATGGTTTTACCGGTGCTAAGGCTTTTTGCAAGCTGGTTAGGCTTATAATCCCTCCTCTCCACATGATTTACCACCCGCTCGATCAACACATCGCTGATCCTGTTTTCCTTTGCCTTACCATTTAAAATAAGAGATACTGTGGTCTTGGATATGTTTAGTTCGCCCGCAATATCTCTTATGGATAGTTTCTTTGTCATAACCTAAAGATATTGGTATTACTGTTTAATAGCAATTTCGGTGAGATTCAAAGCCGGCATCATAAAAGAAACAACCTTTGTTCCATTGTTTTCCAATCTATTACCTATTATTCTTTTCAGCTTTCCTTCAATGGTAAAGCTTATTGAAACTTCTTTATCACTAAGGTAAACGTCGGGAAGTGTTAGATTGATTTCGGCGGATGAGCTGAAAAAGGCTTGTTTATCTTTAAAAGACAACACTGCCGAAGCACTTTTACCGGCGAACAGACCATATCCAGATTTTGAGAGTTCATTCCCATCAGTAAGAAACAAAAACACTAATCCATCAGCTTTAGCTCTCGCCATTCCATAAGTTCCCTTAAACTGCATATCCTGATATTTAATGCTTTCGGCCGCTGCCCCTGCAAAAATATAATCGATCATTCCATTTTTACTTTCAACCTGGATTCCCGCAAAAGAAGAATCATTTCCTACCCCTGCAAATGAAGAGATCCTGGCAATATCTCCTCCAGTATTACCTTCGGCAGGCTCGTAAACTGCTACAAAGGGGCGCTCCCATGCCGCTCCATTCTGACGTACCACAACAGTAGGTAAAGGCAAGTTGGCAATACTATCAGGTATCAACTGATCTTTTCTCCAGGATTTTGAGGGTGGTGCTTTCACGCTGAAAATCTCACGATCCGGATATCCTTTCATCCACATGTTCATATATACTCCTGCCCTTCCAGGAATATCTAGCTCAAACCTGCCATTGAAATCGCCTGATGAAACGACAGACTGCTTATCGTACCAATAATCATAACCCATCAGCTCCTCATTGGCAAAGGTCAGCTTATCAGTAGCCTTTAAGGGCAATGGCTTTT
This sequence comes from Pedobacter sp. 05T44, assembly GCF_056395985.1. Classification (NCBI taxonomy): domain Bacteria; kingdom Pseudomonadati; phylum Bacteroidota; class Sphingobacteriia; order Sphingobacteriales; family Sphingobacteriaceae; genus Pedobacter; species Pedobacter sp. 05T44. Next base: position 405,725 of record NZ_JBFTKO010000002.1, on the reverse strand, counting down.
TTAAGGCATCAGTAAGACTAAGTCGCTGCCCTAGATTATGATAGATATAATCATGATACTTATCACCTCCATTTTTTTTAGCCGACCGGAAAACATCAACATAATACCCACTAGAGTCACTGGTTCGTACAATGCTCATTAGCCTGTTCTGGTTAGAATTGGTCTCTGGTTCCAGAAACAGTAAATTCGAATAAGTAACATCCTTAAAGTATCCCTGTTTTATACCCGGTTCCGGATAAGCACCCTGTAGTTTAAGAAAATGGTTACTTTTCATAGTAGGGTATGATGAAATGCCATCTACCACTACAGTATTGTGTGCCGGGAACTGAGAGTAATATTCTGCATAATCGGATTGAAAATAACTACCTCCAATTCCCCCTTCAGGAGCAAGTATCAAGCCTTTCCCATATAATTCCATCGCAATTCCGTTCGCATGCGCATGATTTCCGCCTGAACCGGCCTGAGAGATCATTAGGCCATGGTGCGGATCAATACCATTGCGCTGTACCATCCAGGCTACATTAGGCGCCCAAAAAGTGGCAGTCATATAATCCTCTGGTAAACCAGTTGCTACCGATTCACTAAGCGTTAAAGGTGGATTACTAAACAAAGACATAAAACCAGTCCTTAACTTTGGCAAACCTGATTCCTCCTTTTGTCGCAGATTCTGCATTGTTTTTAACAAACGTGTATAATATAGTTCCTGTTGTTTTTTTCCATGCAACCTGGCATTCCTGATCAGATCTTCCATGGGTTCCATGCGGATTGGCCCATAATGAGTGTCCCCAAATCCAACGATAGACCCATTGGGAAATAAGTATTGTGGCTGTGCAGAAACTGCCTGACTAAGCACAGGCAGTTCAGGTAAGAGATCCATTTTCATGGTTCTATCAAAGAAGTTTACAAAACCCGTAAAATCAGCCAAAACATTTACCGAATAGCCCGGAGATTCGGCCCATATTCCCGTCTTGGGATCATAGCCTTTCTTTAAAATATCGGTAAGAGCCCATTGCCGTGTATGAGTTTGATTCAAAATCTGATCCAGATAGTACCCACAACCTTTTTTATCCGGATAAACCTGATCATTTTCAAGTATCAGGGCGATGCAGGCAACAAACCTTGCCTCTATCAGGTTCCAATTATTGAAAGGCACACCGTTTTTAATAATAATATCTGCCCATTTCTTAAATGTTTCTGCATACAAAGGCAATTGTTTGGGGTGTTTTTTTTGAATGTAGCCATGCAAAAAATCATAGCATGCAGTTAAAGGCTCCAGGATGTCTTCATGAATTACTTCAAATGACGACAAACCTACCAAAGTCTGATCATGCCCTTTGTTCAGGTCTATTGGTTCATTCCGGTAATACATTCCGGTCATATAGGTTTTGAAAAGATCGTAAGCGAATTTTCCATATTTTTCTGATCCGGTATACCAGTAAATCATTGCCGCATCTCTTGCCTTATTGATGATTTCAATATTTATCGATTCAATACTTCTGCCTGTTTTAGACTGATCTACCCATTCCCAGGCCTGTCCGGATCCCTTGCTTTGAAAATAGACCTTGCCATCCTGATCCATGTAGGGTTTAATATCTTCCAGTTTAGGCCGCATATACTGACTGGCAACATCTCTGGTACCGGTAAACCGTACTGTTGGGACAGGCGCTTTTCCTGTTGCATAGGCATAAGCACCATTTTTTATGAAAACATCTGTTGAATGGGTATTCCAGTACATCTGTAGGCGGGAAACCATCCAGGTGCTGTCTTGTTGATGCCGATCAACGTAAGGACTTACCTCAGCAGTAATTTTCTCATATGTAGTTTTTGCCCAATCTTCACGACTAATCAATGTGGCCAGTCGTGCTTTTCCCGTTTTCGCATCGGTGAGCAGTCTTGGGTGTTCAGTATGGGTTAAAGAAGGTATTTTGATGTGCTGAGCCCTTGCCATACCAACCCAAAAAAGGCCTGACAAGAACACACTTACTATCTTTCGTTTCATTAATGTTTTACTTTATAAAATCTAGCTCCGAAAAAGAAAATCACCAGGTAACAGGCAATGGGTGCATAATACGCATGAGCCACTCCAAAATGGTCTGCCATTCTTCCCATAATGAATGGAAAAAAGGCCCCTCCCACAACTCCCATAGAAATGAATGAGGAAGCCTGCTGGGTGTGGGCACCTAGATTCTTGATTCCAAGACTGAAAATAGTAGGAAACATGATGCTAAAAAAGAAATTGATCATCAGCAAGGCTACATAAGAAGGCCAGCCCAATCCTTGTGCTACGATAATACACATTAACACATTCCACAGGGCAAAAGCCGCCAACAGCTTATTTGGTGCAATTACCCGCATTAAAAAGGTACCTGTGAAGCGACCTAGAAGCATTAACCCCATAAACAAGACCATATAATTTCCGGCTTTTTCATCGCTGAATCCCATTTTTTCATGTCCGTAGTTGATAAAAAATGCCCAAGTTCCAGCCTGCGCCGCCACATTGAAAAATTGTGCAATCACCGCCCATACAAAATGCTTGTGTTCAAAAAGTTTTTTATCAGGTGCAACATCAACATTCACAGCTGCTTCATCTGCCAGCACGGCATGTGGATCAGTGGTATCTTTTACCTTAACCATTGCAAAAGAAATGGCAATCAATACAATCACTCCCCCTATTACCAGATATAAAATCCTTACTGAAGTTAGGTCTGTGCTTCCCGGCGTGTTGTTTCTTAGTAAAAAATAAGAGCCGATCAATGGTCCCAGCATTGCGCCCACTGCATTAAAAGATTGGGCAAAATTAATCCTTTGATCACTTGTGCGCTGGTCTCCTAGTGCAGCTACAAAAGGGTGTGCTACAGTTTCGAGCGTTGATAAGCCACAACCCAGGATAAACAAGGCAAGACCAAAAAAAGCAAATGAGGAGGTATAAGCAGCAGGAACAAAAAGAAAGGCACCTGCTGCAAAAAGTGATAAACCAAGTAATACTCCGTTTTTATAACCATATCGTTTCATAAACAAGCCGGCAGGAATTCCCATCACCGCATAGGCGCCAAACACGGCAAATTGTACAAAGGCCGATTGCGATCTGCTCAAGCTCAGTACATGCTGAAAATGTTTATTTAAAACATCGGCCATGGTAATGGCGATGCCCCATAACATAAAAAGAGAGGTGACAAAAAAAAGGGTAACCAGATATTTCTTATCCGTAAAGGAAGCTTTAGTAGGTATCATTTTTATTGGGATTATCTTTGTTATTTGGAATACCAGCATCGGGAGCCGTCTTGGGTATTCCATTAATTCTATTCGCTATTTTTTGCCAGTGTTCCTTTATTTTTTGTGGAGAAACTTTTTCAACTCTAAAGGATAAAGGCCCCTCTTCCTCACAATCATCTTTTTTTGGTTTCTTTTCCTCCATACAATTAAGACACAAAGAATCCAATCCTATACTCTTAGAATTGCAATTAAATTCAATGAAAATAATTTTATACGAAAAAAAAAAGCCCCCGGTCGAATGGGGGCTTTTTTTAAAACATCTTTATCTTATTTCACCAAAATGAAACTTTTCTAGTGAACCGATATCCTTAAGTAACTGGATGGTAGTTGATGGCCCCAAATTTACCGGTGCTGCCCATGAGCGGAGTGCCCACACAATTTTTTTAGCTGGTGTAACTTCGATAGCCTGTACCGGTGCATTTTCAGGGTCTAGTTTACTATCCCATTGGTTAAACCAGTTATTTATAAGTGTATTGCCATTAGGTAAACGTGTTGCAAGTTGTGGTGATGAAACCTTATAATCGCGTATTTCATCTAAAATGTACTCCCAAACGATCGTGCCGCTGCGTGTGATTTCCCGAACAAATCGATTATTACTGGTGACCAATATATTGCCGTTTTTTAATTGTACGGCCGACCAAACACTGGGAACATTAAGTGATAAAAGTTCCTTGCCATTGATGTTATACTCGCAAACCTTGCCCAAGTCCATATGAGCAACTAGTATAGTTCCTTCTTTTGTTAATCTGGCATGTCTGATTTGACCGTGAGTACCACTTTTAAAAGGTAACTTAAATTCTTTTTCAATCTTATTACTGTTGATATTCATGACTAAAACTTTGGCCGGATTACCATTTTGAACAAATACAACATGTGTTTTGCCAATGAGCTGAGCTGTATGCGTTTCGAACCCTTCTGGTGTATTATACTTCCAAAGCACTTTTTTATTGGAATTAATTAAAGTAATGCCATATTGGTGGGCAAACAATACATTTCCATTTTTCATTAATATTGCATCACTAATTTCCCCTCTTCCCAGTGTATCTATATAAGACCATGTTATTTTACCACCACGCACAATATACATATTGCGGGATTTGGCTTCACCGGCATAAAAAAAATCGAATTGCTTAAGTCCTTTTCCTGGTAAAACTTTTGGCGCTAAAATATGACTGATGCCGGTTTGAGCCATCGTCTGTTTACCAATGCCAATCATCAATGCCAATATCAGCATGAACTTTAACTGAAGTTTGTTTTTCATACGCTTAGATGTTCCATCCAAAATATATCAGCATCAATTACTTTGGTTTCAAAGTCAGTAATTGGATATTTAGTCTCAATTATTTTTAAAAGCATGGTCATAGATATTTGCCCCATTTCAAAAGCTCGTTGTCTGATATGAGAAATTGGGGTTTGAAGCAAATCAATAATATCTACATTCGAAAAACCTATGATTGACAGTTCATCGCTTTTAATACCTAAATTTTTTACAGCTCTCAGGCAAGCCATGCTCAGCCTGTCTCCCGCCACAAATATTGCATCGGGGCTCTCGTCTAATGCCATCAATTGTTTTATTGCCAGTTCAACTTCTTCATAATCGCTGCCTCCTGAAGGACAGAACTTGATCAGTTCATCACGCGATGAAATTAGCTGATCAGTCATTGCTGTTTTATATCCGCCTATCCGCTCTTTAGATATTGACAATTGTGGTGCATTAGCTAGAAAAGCGATATTTCTTTTACCATTTTCTATTAATTGCGTAGTGGCCTTATAACAGCTTTCAAAATTATTGCAAACTACTTTATAGGTATTTATTTCATCTACAATCCTGTCGAAGAAGACAATGGGCAAACCGCTTTTATGCATTTGCTGTAGATGTGTATATTCAGTTGTTTCGGAAGACATGGTAATGATCAGACCATCAACATAGCGGTTAGCCATATGGTTAATCACTTCGATTTCCTTGTGATATGAATCTTTTGTTTGCGAGATTATGGTATGATAACCCTCTTTTTCAGCTATTGACTCAATTCCTGATATGGCTTGTGAAAAGAAACTATTTGCTAAATCAGGGACAACTATGCCAATAGATTTACTTTTTTTACTCCTCAGTCCGGCCGCCATTGGGTTGGATTGATAATTTACAAGAGTGGCATAGTCATTTACCAGTTTTTTTGTCTTTTCACTAATGTCGTAAGTATCCCTTAACGCCCGGGAAACCGTTGAAGGTGAAAGGTCCAGTGCTATTGCGATATCTTTTAAAGTTATAGGTTTATACATAAAGCACGTAAGCTAAAACATGATGAATGTACTAAAAAACTCCTATACTTACCTAAACGACCTAATTGAAGTCGAACCAAAGCTTTCCTGATACCTTTGAACCCACCGCAATGTTTTTTTGACTTTGTGGTCCCATTGAATCTGCCTGCTTAAATTTATTCCCAATAGGTGCTATTGCATTTAAAAATCCAAGGTTTCCTTCTGGAAAAGGAGGGTTTACATGAGGGATGAACGATGTACGTTGCTTATCCGGTTTCAGCATCTGCAGAAACAAGTCTGATTTATCAGTATATACCTTAAATGAAGAACTCCCCGCTTGTATTTCTGCCCAATACAGATTAGCATGATAGCCCTTAAATTCCGGGTAAATAAAAGTTTCGCCAGTTATGGTATTATTGTAACTCTTTTCCCAAACGCTTGTACTCACTCCTTTTAATCTGTTTTTCCAGGTTCTGTAAGGTCCATCGCCCAACCATCGCATTCCTTTTATTTTAGATTCGTCGATGTTAAAAGTGATCCCATAAAAATTTGCGGTTCCTGTTTGTGTATAATCGTACTCCAGAGTTACAGGTTTTCCTGCAGCAAATAACCATTTGGCATGCAGCGTTGATTCACCTGAGTAAGAACTTTCTACTATGATTCCCCCATTTGCTGTTTTAGTATGTTTAAAGCTCTGAAGTGTCTGATCTACACCTGCAAGGATAGGACCATTACCAAGGGAAACTGCCCCTTTACTATTTTCAACAGTTTTTAAATAACCCGTCTGCGTATCAAAAGTATATGTTACACCATTCTGTACCACAACATATTCATTCTCTTTTTCTGATTCTGTAATTTTACTTTTTTGTTTGACTATAGAAATCAAATTCTTCTGTGCAATTTGAGCGGTGGTTTTAATAGGCCAAATCCAGGTATAAATTTCTCGACCTTGACTGTTTGTAGCGGTAAACCGCAATGCATCTGCATCCTTCCAGTTAGAAGAAAGGTTTAGTTTGAAATTATCTGTTTTACCCGGTGCCAATGCAACTGATAATTTGCCCGAAGAAATTTGGGTAAATCCACTTTTTTTATCTGTTGCCAAAGGATATTTAACCAGTTGCCAGCTAAACTTACAATCAGAAAGATTGGTGTACAAGTAGTTATTTTCTAGCTCAATAGTTATGTTTTGTGAAGTAAAATCCGGTTTTTTGGGCTGTACCGGGCTCCAAACCTCTTTGATGGTATAGAAACTTCCTTCTTTTTCGCGGTGAGGACCAACAATACCATCCGCCCCATGATTTCCATCGGTATCCAGACTGTCTTTTTTATCTTTTCTAACCACTCCTTCGTCGGTTAATGCCCACAGAAAGCCTCCTGCATGCCTCGGATTTTGACGAATGAGCTTCCAGTTATCATCAAGACTTGCTCCATGTCCTCCGTCGTAAAGACCATGGATCATTTCAGTATGAAGCAGTATATCTTGTTTTTTAGCGGCATTTTCGATGTAACTGTATTCAGGATAGTGTTTAGTGTCTATGTTGTTAAAATTACTCCAGGGATGAATCACTACCCGTTTTTGCGGATCATAAAATGCATAGTCGTTATCCAAATCGAAATTAAACCCTCCTTCATTTCCATTTGCCCAAAACACAACACTTGGATGGTTCACGTCGCGAACTATCAATTCTTTAACCAGCTTTCGCCCAACGGGAGTACCATAATGTTGTTGCCAACCGGTTAGTTCATCAATTACAAATAACCCTATAGAATCGCAAAGGTCTAAGAATTCGGCATCAGGCGGATAATGGGACATACGAACACCGTTCATGTTCATATCTTTCATGAGCATAATATCCTGAAGATGAATCTTTCTACCTAGTGTTCTGCCGCTTTCCGGCCAGAAACTGTGACGATCTACCCCTTTTATTAAAATCTTAGTGTCGTTTACATAAATACCGTCCGACTTTCTTACCTCTACTGTTCTGAATCCAAAGCGTTGATTTAGTAGATGAACAACGGCCCCATTTCTTACTATGCTCACATCAGCAGTATAAAGATTTGGGAATTCAGGGTTCCAGAGGCTAGGATTAGTAAACTTACCGGCAAGCCTTATAGAATCTGCAGGATTAGATACACTGTAAGTTAACGGAGTTCCGAATGAAGCTCCTTTTAATGTTTTCAATTGCACGGATATTTTATCTCCAGACTTTATATTGCCAGTAAATACATCTATTCCGAAATTCCCATCGGCCTTTGCATCAATTGCAACACGGTTAATAAACGACTTAGGCATTACCTTAAGGTAAACAGGGCGAAAAATACCTCCAAACACCCAGAAATCGCCTTCTCTTTCAGCATCATTTACTGTAGGATCAGCACTTTGTTTACTTACGGTTACTTCCAACACATTATCGGCATCAAATTTTAACAGATTATTTACATGGTAATTAAAACGATAAAAACTACCCTGGTGTACCGCTCCAGCCAGTTGACCGTTAATTTTGACTTCAGCATCAGTCATCACCCCTTCAAAAACAAGTTGAATCTCTTTATCAGCCCAGGATTTGTCTGCTTTAAAATGATAGCGGTACAGCCCCTGCTCATCCGATTTTTTCTTGTCATGACCATAATTGTAACCACCAAATCCCTGTAGTTCCCATTGAGAGGGAACTGGTATCTCAGTCCATTTACCGCTATTCATTCCCTTGGTACAAAAGAATTCCCACTTAACAGTATTGTCCTTATCAGTTCCTGATAAATAAACAACCTTGGTTTGCTGCGCAAAAACTCCAACAGAGATTAAGCCAACAAGGCACAAGACACAGAAAATTATTCGTTTCATGATTGTCAAAATTGAAAGATTATGGAACCATTTTATACAACACACCCTTTTGGCTTTCCAGCAAAACGGTAAGCATATATATATCACCTTTAAGATCCTCTCCAAAACTGTAGATATGCCAGTATCCCGGATCTCTGGAAATTGACATTTTTGTTCTTACCCATTTGTTGTTTGAACCTTTGGAAAGGTTCCAGACCGGCCCCATAAAATCGCCAAAAACATACTTACCACTTAAGGATGGAATTACCTTACCACGGTAAACATATCCACCTGTAATGCTTATGCCTTCGGTATGAGGATATTCGGCAATTGGCAAAATATGTTCTTTAGGTTGTGGATCTGCTGGCCTGTAGGAATGAACACCTTCAAATGCACGCCAACCGTAGTTGCCCCCTTTTGTAACCAGATCTATTTCCTCGTATTTATCCTGACCTACCTCACCAGCAAAAAGCTCATTGGTTTTACGATCAAAGCTGAAACGCCATGGGTTTCTAAATCCATAAGCATAGATTTCAGGGCGTACATTAGCAGTATTTACAAATGGATTATCGGCAGGAATCCCGTATGGGATCTTATTTACATCAATCCTGCTAATTTTTCCAAGCAGATTGGTTAAATTCTGTGCATTCCCATATTCACCATGCATGTCGTTCTGGCCACCGCCATCGCCAAGAGAGATATAAAGAAATCCATCTGCTCCAAACTGCAAACACCCACCATTATGATTGGATTCTGGCTGATCAACAACCAGTACCTTACGCATTTTCGTCTTATCGGCAATCTTGTTATTATTTTTAGATACCGTGTATTCTCTTACCTCTGATTGGTGGTCTGTTCCTTTGCCTTTTTGCGAAGGAGCACTGCAGTATATATAGAATTTACCATTAGTGGCATAGTTAGGATGAAATGCCAGGCCAAGTAATCCACGTTCATCGTAGCCTTCATTTTTTATCACTTCCTTTGAGATGTCAAGAAAAGGGGTTTGGATTAACTTTCCATTCTCTATAATACGTATACGCCCCTCCTGTTCACAAACAAAAAGCAAATTCGGTTCTTTTTTAGTAACAGCCATTGCTGTAGGATGTGAAAGTCCGTCTGTAATTAGTTTTAATTTGACATTGTCAGTTTTAACTGCTTTCTGCCCAAATGAGGCTACAGCGGTTACTAAAACAAAAAGAATTGGCAAAAGGATCTTATTTAATGTTATTTTCATTGAGTGTACTTGGTTAAAAGGGCGTATTTCAATACGATATTAAGAAGTTTAATGCCCTTTTGCCTAATGTAAGCAATAAAAATTTATGCAATCGTTGCCGAAATCATGCAATTATTTATTTCTTTACCAAGGGTTGATCAGTTAAACCTGTAGCCCACCTTTTATTCGGTTTATCTGTTAAAGTAACTTCAATAAGGCCCCCATCTTTCAATCTATCATGACTGAGGTAACTCTTGGTATAAGCTTTCTTATCCCACTTAACCGCTGAAATATGGCCTGAGTTTTTAGATTGTTTGTGTGTTACAATAGTTAGTTTTTTTGCATTAGGAAGACTTATCGTAATGCGGTCAAATAAAGGAGTGGTAAGCAAATAATTATTGGAAACCGGATCTACAGGGTAAAATCCCAGAGAAGCAAACACATACCAGGCAGACATTTGCCCGGCATCATCATTGCCACTCAAACCTCCAGGTCCGTCACTATATTCATTGGCCAGAATCTCTTTTACCCTAAGCTGTGTTTTCCATGGGGAACCGGTGTAATTATATAAAAAAGGTATCTGGTGCCCTGGTTCATTTCCATGCCAATACTCGCCGCCATTAAAAAGCGTATCTAATGATTGTTCCAGCTTGCTTCTGCCTCCCATCAATTCGGCCAGTCCCTGTACATCATGTGGTACGTAAAAGGTATACTGTTGCGGTGTACCCTCTGTAATATAAGGCTCTTTGGCATTTCCTTTAAAAGGCTCATACCAGCTTTTATTGATATACCTGCCCCGCATCATGTTCACCTTTGCATCAAAAACATTGCGATAATTTTTACTCCTGCTCATCAATGTGGTATAATCAGCAGTTTTGTTCAATCCCTTTGCTACCATGGCCAAAGCATAATCGTCATAGGCATATTCCAAAGTTCTGCTGACCTGTTCTTTTTTATGAAAAGCCTCGGGTACACTGTCTTCCATTGGAATGTAGCCATATTTCAAATAAGTATCCAATGCACGTCTTCCTTGCCCGTTTACATAGTCTGGTTTTGATGGACTATCAAACGCATTTTGCCGCATCAATCGATAAGCCTCATTCACATCGTAATTACGGATTCCCTTTGTATAAGCAGAGGCAATAAAAGCTGTTCCATGATCGCCAATCATTGCTGCAGTATAACTGTTCCAGCATGGAAAAATAGGCAACCAGCCTCCCTGGCTCCCTTTCAGGATCATAGATTGAACCGCATCATTGATCAATTCAGGTTTCAGCAACTCAAATAAGGGTAATTGAGCCCGGTAAATGTCCCACATGGAAAAATCGTCATAATAATTGCCTTTTGATAAATTTTCTAACTGATAGCTACCTGAAAACCTTGGATAGGTGCCATCCACATCATTAAATAAGCGTGGGTGCTGCATGCTGTGATAAAATGCTGTATAGAATATACGCTTGTCTTTAACAACTGATGTCTCAACTTTGACCTGACTCAGGGCTTGTTGCCAAACTTGCTTGTTTTGTGCGGTTAGCGCTGGAAAGTCCCAATTAGTGATCTCCTGTTCCAGGTTTTTCCTTGCTCCTTCCAGACTACTGAAAGAAGTACCTACCTGCACCCTTAGTACCTCTCCTTTATTTACTTTAAATCCCAGATAGGCACCAATATCTTTTTGTTTACCAATAGAATCTGTAGCAAGGACACCTTTGGAACTGAATGTTCCCTGACTGGCAATTGCCTTTTCAACTTTCAGATAAAAGAAGCCGTTAAACCCCGCAGGTTCACCCCAGCCCTGATAAATGCGGTGAACAGGATTATAACCCCACACCACTCCATTTTCTTTATCGATCTTCACAAATCCTTTTCCCTGATCGCTGTTAGGCATAATCAGCAAGTATAAGCTATCTGCACGATGTGCTGTAAACTGCATCATCGACGAACGAAGTGTTGCAGTAAGTTCTACATCCAATTGATACTTAGGTAAGCTGACCTTATAGTAATTTGGACTGGTGATTTCCTGCTCATGAGAAAATACTGCGCCATATTCTTCTGGTTTGGTCTTTAAACTCCCCATCATCGGCATAATAGTAAAGCTGCCGTAATCCTGTGTACAGGAACCGCTAAGCCAATGTGTAGCCCTAATACCGGTGAGCACACTGTCTTTATAAAGATATGGGGGAAGACATTTGGTTTCTGATTTACGTGTTTCGGGACTGAACTGAGTCATCCCAAAAGGGAGGCCTACGGCTGGGATAGTATTGGCATTTAATTCGGTTCCGCTACCGTGCTTTAAGGCTGCACTGGTTGTGCTGGCGGCTGTACCGGCAAGAGGCTGCACATACTGTACTACATCTTGCGCTTTTAAGGATAAACCAAGGCTAAACAGCAACAAACTGCCCAAACCACAACGAAAAATAAAGGAGACACTTCTCATAATTAAACTACGTATTGTTTTTAAAGCTAATAAAAAACGATCTGATTATGTTTTTCATTGTTTCTTGATTGCCTCAAATTTAGCAGGGAAAGCAGATTCCCCTTCCAGGTTAATCGTTTTTAAATCTCTAACGCCATTACTCTCCAATACATGTGCAAAATAGTCGGGCCTGTTTTTACCCCAGGTTACCGCGCAATTTCTTAAGGTAATCTGACTTGCCTTATCAAGGTAAAAAGCGGATGTTCTGGCTTTCAAAAGCCCCTCAACATTGCTCGGCCGACGATCGTAAACTCCCCCTGGTAGTGTCGTCGTTTTATTGATGAATACATCAACCCCATCAAAAACAACTCCCGACACTTTATCTGGCGATTCTGCACCTACATAAATACCATTCTCGCTAACACATTTAACATTGTTGAAATAGATGCCCGTTACTGCTCCCACTTTTCCTTCAGTCTGCCCCTTAGGGAAACGCCAGCCTGCATCTTTATTATTGCCTTTTGCCCGCGGATAGGCAGTTACATAGATTGGCTCGGCCTTGCCCCACCAAACATCAGAAAACAAATGAGCGTCAATAATTATATTTGAAAATATCACGTTGGAAACTGTCCCTTCATCCCGGTTTTGAATACCAATACCTCTATTGCTTTTGCTGATAATACAATTATTAATTAACACGTTATTGATGCTATCCATGTTTTCTGACCCTATTTTAATAGCACACGAACGAGAGCTCATGGTACAATTGCTAACAGTGATATTTTCGCAAGCACCAAATTCTTCATACTCCCTTCTGTTTTTTAAACAGATACAATCATCACCAGATTCTATGTAACAATTACTGATCCTTACATTTTTACTGTGATCAAGATCTATCCCATCACTATTCCTTACTTTTAAACTGTTCAAAAGGGTGATATTATCTATGACCACATCATCGCAGCCAATTAAATGGACTGTCCAATAGGCTGAGTTTTGAATGGTAAGGTCACTTATTCTGATGTTCCTGCCTCCAATAATGGTAAGAATATGGGGTCTGGGATCAACAACATTAAAAGGTTTTAACACATAAGAATCTTCCAATTCAGCACCCATAAAAGAGATACCATTGCCATCAATAGTTCCAGCTCCATGAATGGTAACATTAACTAACTTCTCACCACCAATCCATATGGTTCCTTCGCCTTTATTTTCACGAAATGCACTTTCTGTATATACTTTCTCATCGGGATTTGCCAATACTTTAGCATTGGTTTCAATATAAAAATCTACAAAAGACTTAAGCTTGAAAGGTCCGGCCAGATAGGTTTTTCCTGAGGGTACAACTACCCTACCACCGCCCGCATCAGAACAGGCATCAATGGCCTTTTGAATGGCCAGAGCATCATCAGTTCGGCCATCTCCTTTTGCCCCGTAGGTAACAATATTATATTCTTTAACATTATCTTTTGAGCTTATGGCCTTAGAAATTAAGGGTAAGAAACTGATTAAAAAAATGTTTAAGACAAGTGTATATTTTCTTAGTTCATTCATGGTTTGTTGTCATCTTTAAAACTGTCGTCATCTCGACGATAGGAGAGATCTCTTGACCATTAAGTAGCTGGGAAGCAAATTGGTATAAACAAGAGATCTCTCCTATCGTCGAGATGACGAAGTGGCGATAGCATAACGAAGTGGTTATACCATAAAAATCGCTCTAATTATATCCCGGATTTTGTTCAAGTTTGGGATTGAGTACCCTGGCACTAGCGGGTATAGGCATCAAACGTCTTCGCACATCATTGTTTGTTTTAAAACCCCATGTCCCTTCATACTTTCCAAAACGGATCATATCATTACGGTGCCAGCACTCCCAGGCAAATTCCCTGCAACGCTCTTTATAGAGGTCTTCAAGAGTAACGGAGCCCCAAGCTGCCGAGGTAGTACGTACTGCACGCAACTGATTCACCAGTGATAAAGCCGTTTGGCCCTGCGTAGGGGTTGCTCCACGCAATATCGCCTCTGCTTTCATCAATAAAATATCGGAATACCTGAACATTGGAAAATCATTATTTTGATTCCTGTTGGACGAAGTACTGTCGCAATAGAATTTATTGTTGCGATAGCCCATGTTCCATGCGATTTCATCATTACCTGCGTCGAAAGGTCTGGAGGCATCACGTAAAGTAACGTTTGGCGTAATGTCTACCTGATAATTGATCGGAGTAGCGCCATCAGATCCCGCATAGAATTGATCGTATCCTTTCTTTGTTGTCGATACATTAACAGGCGCTCCCGAGAACAAGTATTGCAAACCTTTTATCCATTGCATATTTCGCTTGTCATTAGGATCATCGAAATTCGCATAGTATTCAGGTAGCGTACTCATAGGTGCACTTGGTGTATGTTTCAAGCTAAACTTTGTTTGTAACGAGCGAGGCAAGGAATACCTTGCGAAGAAGAGATAACCATTTGAGAACCCTGGATCAAAGGGTAAAGCGAAAATAAACTCTTTAATTTGAGGTCCATTATCTATAAAAAACATCTTTTTATAGTCTGATTCTAAAGCGAATGGACTTCCTGTTGCGGTAATAATGGCATCACACTGTGCTACGGCATCGTTATAGCGTTGTGTTCCGGTATATACCTCTGCATTCAAATACATCTTAGCCAATATTGCATTTGCTGTGTATTTGGTAGGACGGCCATAAGTAGCGGCTCCCACAACTGAACTCAGGTTTGGTAAAACTTCTTTGAGCTCGGCCTCGATGAAATTAAAAACCGCTGTTCTGGATTTTGTCTCAGGAGATGTAGTTTCACCAAAAGTTGTAACAATAGGGATGTTGCCCCATAGATCCATCATCATGAAAAAGGCCAATGCACGTGTGGCTCTAACTTCAGCTAAAGCTGTGGTTTTAGCGGGAGATTCCGGTGCATCCTTAAGTAAGAACAGGCTTTGGTTGGCCTTGCTGATTACACTTGACAGCCATCCCCAGCCACTGCTAACATGCCCATTGTCAGGATCCCAGGTATGTTTATGGTGTTGTTCATACCTACCACCATCATACCAGTTACCTCCTCTTGCAGGCATGATGGATTCATCAGTACTTAGCGATTGCATGAAAAAATAATCGGTGGTGATGCCCTGACGCAACTGGACGTACACCTGTCCGGTCAATTGTATAAAATGTTGATCTGTTTGGGGAAAGGTTTCAGGAGTTAACTGGGTTTTCACCTCCAGGTCCAGTTTATGGCAGGACGTAAGTATTGTTAGTGATAAAATTACTCCGGTTGCTATGTTTATAAGATTTTTCATCTTCTTAAGATTTTAATTAAATGATACATTTAGACCAAAAAGAAAGGTTCTGGTTTTTGGATAAAAGTTATTGGTATCTACACCTGGTGCCAAACCACCCTGATTGATCTCTGGATCAATACCTTTATATCCGGTAATCACGAATAGATTGTTGGCAGTAGTGTAGAGACGCAACGAACCAACCCCAGGAATAATGTTTTTCTTAAAGGTGTAGCCCAAAGTTGCATTGTCCAATCTCAGATAGCTGCCATTCTCAAGAAAGCGCGAAGAATACCTGTAAGAGTTAAAATCTGCTGTAGATTCATTCTCTACTTCAACAGGTATGTTGGTAAATTGAGCAGTGTTAGGACGGAAGAGGTCAGCTCTGGTTACATTCATGATCTTATTGCCCAATACTGCCCTTACGAAAACACTCAGATCAAAGTTCTTATAGTTTACCGAGTTGGTCCAACCAATCAAAGCCTTAGGTTGTGCATTACCAATTACGTAATAATCAGTTTTATTCAGTAATCCCTGTGTTTTGATATTTCCTGCCGCATCGTAATATTGAGAAACTCCATTGGCATCTTTACCAGCATATTTGAAGGTAAAGAACGTTCCTATTGGCTGTCCGGGTGATAGAATCTGTAATGTTGCCCCACTTTGTCCCCCACCGTCAGGCTGGAAGATGAGCCTATCATCGATTTTAAACTGGCTATCAGAAAGTGTGAGTACTTTGTTGACGTTGTGGGCAAGGTTGATTCCTGTAGTCCAACTGAAATTGTCATTACTTACCGGTGTACCATTCAGAACAATCTCCACCCCTTTATTGCTTAATTTACCTACGTTGGCTGTTAACTGACCTGATGGGTAGAGGTTCTGATCGACGTCGAAGCCGATGATCAGGTCTGTAGTCCTTTTATCATAAAAATCTACTGAACCACCTAATCTTCCTTTAAAGATGCTGAAGTCCATACCGATATTTGCAGTAGCTGTTTTTTCCCAACGCAGATCCGGGTTCTCATTTTGAATAGCACCATAGGCCCCTTCTCTAGGAGATCCGTTGTAATAAAACTGCCCCACCGCTCCATAGATCAATTTTGTAGTCAGTGGAGCAAAGCCTAGCGAATTACCAGCAATACCGTAACTTCCACGTAGTTTCAATGTGCTGATCAGACTTTGATTTTTTAAGAAATTTTCCTGGTCGATGTTCCAACCGGCGCCTACAGAAGGGAAGTAACCCCATTTTTCGTTTTTGCCGAATACGTTCGATCCATCTCTCCGGATAGATCCTTGCAGTAAATACTTATTTTTGTAATTGTAATTTACTCTTGCAAAGTCAGAAATTAACAGAATTTCCTGATAAAGGTATTCTGGGCCATAGTTAACACGGAAATCTGTGATTGCATAAGGGTTACCTAAGCTCAGGTTGTAATAGCTAACCTGATTAATCGGAAAATTTGTTGAGGAAGTCTGTAAACCATCGTTGTTCAGTGATTGCTGATAAGAATAACCGACTACCGCGTTGATATCATGATCACCAAACTTTTTGTTCCAGGTCAGGTAAGTTTCCACGATCTTATTGGTATTCTGATAAGCGTTTCTCAAGGCTAAACCATCTTTACCAACCAGTGAAACAAAGGAAGGATTTGCCGGAGGGTCGGGTGTGTTCCTTACGTTGTTGTATCTAGAGGTATAAATGCTGTTGTAAAAAGCCCCATATACGGTTTGGGTATTCTGATAAGAAGCCGCAACATCATAAGTGAAACCAAAAGGCAATTTAAGATTTGCAGTAAAGGTCCCCAATATATTTTTAGTTTTCAGGTTCTCAGTTGCATTCTCCAGCATGGAAACCGGATTATAATAACTGGTCTGAATCAGGTTGTCAAAGTATGTTCCATCAGGATTTTTAACTGGCGAAGTAGGCAAATAAGTAAGCATCTGAGAAAGAACTGTATTACGATAAGGCACCAGATCGGCATCGCTAATTGAATTACTCAGATTTAGCCCGATCTTTAATTTATCATTCAGGGCTTTTTGTTCAAGACCTATGCGGCCAATAAAACGACCCAGATCACTTGTTCTTACAATACCTTGTTGTTTGAAATAGTTCAAGCTGGCATTATACGTAGTTTTATCTGTACCACCACTAAGCGAAAGGTTGTGGTTTTGCGATATGGCATCCTTACGTTGTACTTCATTTTGCCAGTTGGTATTTGCACCCTGATCATTGGCTGGTGTTAACGCAGAATTATTTCTAGCCAGGAAAGCTTTCAACTGCTCAGCATTCATCATCTCGTACTGGTTGGATACATTCTCAACACCAAAATAAGCGCTGTAAGCCAATTGAGCTTGTCCTGCGGTACCCCGTTTTGTAGTTACCATGATCACTCCGTTTGCAGCTCTGTTGCCGTAAATGGCAGCAGCAGCAGCATCTTTCAAAACGTCGATCGAGGCTATGTCATCTGGTGCAAGCAATGAAATATCAGCACCTGGTACACCGTCGATAACGAATAAAGGTGATTGTGCACCCTCCCGTAACGTAGAAGCCCCACGCATAACAATAGCTGCATTGCGGTTCGGATCACCACTTCGGCTGATGTTTAGTCCAGGTACCTTACCTTGCAGCATCTGTCCGACGTCGCTTATGGCGCCTTTATTCAGTTCATCACCTTTAACGGAAGATATTGAGCTGATCAGGGCCTTTCTGGAACTCTTACCATATCCCACTACAACAACTTCACTTAATGATTTATCTTCTGGTTTTAGCTGAATAGTTAAAGGCTGAGTGCCATTGACAGGCGCTTCAAAGGTTACATATCCGATGTATTTAAAAACTAAAATATCATTTGCACTTTCAGCAGAAATCTTAAACTTTCCTTCTATATCTGTAATGGTTCCAATTTTTGTTCCTTTTACAGTAACACTAACACCAATCAAAGGCATATTGATCTCGTCAACCACCTTACCGGTAACCGTAATGGCTTTTGAGCTGCCTTGAAGTTTTGTTTCGAGTCGCTCACCATCAATCAGAATGATTTTGTTTTTATACACCTGATAGTGAATTGAATATTTGCTCAACAGATTATCAAGCACTGTTTTGAGTTCAACGTCGTCGAACTGAAGAGACATCTTATTGTTAGAGTGAATAACATCCTGGTTATAAATAAACTGAACTTTATTAGCCACAGCCAGTGTTTTCAAAACTTCAGGCAGCGTTTTATTCACTATGGTTAAACTTATTTTTTTATTCAAAGCCTCCTGGGCCAAAGTGGGCTTGGAATAGGTGATGCTGGTAAATAGTATCAATACCAATATTTGACTTAGTGTAATTCTCATGATTTTGCACCAGAAAAGCTTATGATGTAAATAAAATTTCATAATTTTAGTAAGTTGTATTTGAAAAAATATAATTAATTGAGGTCCCCTCACCAATTTAATTGATGTCACAAAGGGGGCTTTTAAAAGCCTAGTACAGGAGTGTTCGAGCACTCTTGTACTTACTTAAGAAGCTTATTGGATCATGTTTGTAGAGTCTTTTTCATACTGGTTCGTTTGAAGGTTTACTTATTGGTTAATTTTGGTTAATTCTTTTTGGTCACTACGATAATATCATTGTCAATATGGTATTCCAGATTTAGCGAAGCCTTAAGCACTTCTAACACATCAGGGAGATTTAAGTCAGTTAAATCGGCATTCATCACTACTTTATTGAGCTCTTCATCCTGAACTTTTATAACAGTATTAAATTCCGAGCTCAGAACCTTCACTATTTCTGAAAGGTTTTTATCACTAAAAGACAAATCAACATGGTTCCAGATCGCAACAGAAGACATATCTGCGTGCTTTTCTTTATAAAGCAGATTTTTATTTCCTTTAAAAACGATGCTTTCCTTCGGCAGTAAAAACACCTCATCATCTGATTTACGGTTGGCGCCCTTTTTACTTACAGATACCTTACCGGTTACAACAATTACATTGGCAGAGCTTCCATCTTTAGAATCAGAAATCCTAAAGCTGGTACCCCATACCTTGGTAATGATATGATTACTATTGATTATAAAAGGTTGATTTGGATTTTTAGTGATCTCAAAGAAACATTCTCCTTCCATAATCACCTCTCTGGATGCCTTTTTAAATTCAACAGGATAAGTAAGACTTGCCTGAGGATTTAAATAAACAACACTTTGATCTGGCAGTATTTTTTTAATGATAAAACCAGTTTTATTTACCAGGTGAATTTGCTGACTGGACAATTGTTCTTTTTTGTTCCACAGCAGCGATTTATTCCAAAAAAAGAAAGTAACAGAAACTATCAGCAGTATTGCTGCTGCATATTTAAGCCACCATATGCCAATTTTAGGCGTTGGTATTTCTGGTAAATCAGGATTATCTGTTTGATCTGTAGATGCAACGATGCTTAAAAAAATCTTGTTCTTTAAAAGTTTCTGATTTTCTTCTGATAAATCCTGAACAAAATTAGGACTATCCTGATATTGATCATACCAATGATTTAACATTGAAACCTCTTCAGGCGTACAATTGCCATTGATATAATTTTCCAATAATTTGGAAAGCTGTAAATTGTTCATACTACGTTAAACTCTATGTGGTTACTTATTTAACATGTCGTTTAACAACTGCAGAACCCTTGCTGTAAATCTAAATTTATTTTATAAAAAATAGTAAGATGGGCATAAGTTCAGTTATTGTTACCCGTAAGCTTTGCAACGCTTTTGTAAGGTGGCCTTCTACCGTTTTTTCCGAAATGTTAAGTTCCGATGCGATCTCTTTATTTGTTTTAAACTCAATTCTACTTAACTGATAAACAGAACGACATTTGACCGGCAACTTAGCGATCATCATATCAATGTGTTTTTTCAAATCGTTAAGAAAAATGTACTCTTCGGTAGAGTTGTCGAGTTTTAGCTGAACCTGTTCTGAAGTAATAAAATTTTCCCTTATAGCGTGTTTTCTGTAATGGTCTATTACATTATACCTAACTGCCGTATACAGGTAGTTACCAAGGCCTGTTGTAAATAGGAGTGAGGTTCTATTTGTCCAAAGTTTTGTAAAAACATCCTGTACAATTTCTTCGCAGGTTTCGGTGTTCTTAACCCTTTTATAAGCTGCGTTAAGTAACCTATCCCAATACCGATCATAAATCTCCTTAAAAACATCCGGGCCAGCATGTTTCAACAACAAAGCTAGTTCTTCATCAGTATGTTTTGAATAATTACCCATTGTTAAAATCAGTTCCCAGCCATTAGATACCTGGCACAGCCGCTAAAAGTAACTAAAAAAATACAATTAATTAAGGGGGAAAAATGTGAATTTAAATTACAAGGATTACCCTAGTTTCTGTAAAAAAATATTCAAATCATCTTCCTTACCCAATCCCAGTTTTTGCTTGATCCGGTAACGACTCATGCGTACGCTTTTGGGCTCTATATGAAGGATGCTGGCTATTTTCTTTGTGTCCATTTGCAAATGCAGGTAAGCACAAAGCTTTAGATCAAGCGGAGTGAGTTTTTGCTGCGCTTTTTCATTCAGAAGGCCGAAGAAGTCGGGGTGTACTTGTTGAATATGCATCTTTGCATCATTAAAATCATTGTCCAGCAATAACTCTTCATTCCATATTCTATTGATATTCAACTCCTGGCTATCATTTAACTTTTCTTTGATCTGTGAAAACACTTGTTTCTTGTGTTCCAGTTGCAACACATTAGCCATCATTTCTTTTTGCAATTGTTGCTGTTGGGTTTCCAGCAGTTGTTGCTCTGCCCGTAGCCGCAGCTGTTCTTCTTTATCTAATTTTGTTTGCAATTCGGCCTCTTGTTTTTCTAAATGCAATTGCTTTTCACGTTGCAAAGAGTAACGCAGGCGGAAATGATAAGCCCGGAACATAAAAATAAGGCCCAATAAAGAAATAATCGAAATACCTATATATAGATACCGTTGTACCTGATTATACTTTTCCTTTTGCCGCAACAGGATCACTTCATTGTTTTTTTTTTCGGCTTCGTATTGAATTTCCAGCTTTTGCGCGTTTAATGCCTGTTTTTGATCAAAAAGTTTACCGTTGTATTCTGTTACTTTCTTCTGGAATTTTAATGCCATGGAGTCGTTTCCAGTTTGCTCATACAATCTGGAAAGCGAGCTCACCACATTGACCAGGGTATAATAATAGGGAATTTCCTGCGCCTGCATCATGCTATAAGCCTGCATCAAATAACTTTCAGCCATTGGAAAGTTTTTTTCACGCATGGCATACTCACTTAGAATACCCAAACCGCTGGCTATAATTTCTTCGCCATTCGGCGCATCTTTCATCACTTCCTGAGCTTTATTAGCATATTGAATAGCACTTGCTTTCGCATCTTTATCTGTTTCTGCAAAATTTTTCAAGTAATAATCTGCAATATTAATGCAGGCAATACCATAAGTCTTTGCTGCTATTTCTTTCGGATGCTGCTCGTATATCTCCTCTACCTTCTTTAAGAAAAAGAGGATGCTATCTCGCTGGCCGATACTTTTGGAAGCATTATAATTATAATCCGCTGATATGGATAAAGCGGTATAGCAATTACCAAGTAAATTGTAATCTTGAGTGAGCAAGGCATTTTCTGTGGCTAAGCGAGCGTACCGATTTATATTGGGCACATTATTCCAGCGGGTATTTAAAGCGTATAACAAGTAATATATTTTAGCCAGAATGTAATGATCCGGAGTTTTTGCTAGTTCCTTAAGTGCCATCTGGCCATATTTCATGGAAAGTTCGGCATTATCGATACTCTTGTATAAAAAAGCCTGGGCATAATAACCATAGGCAATAGCTGAAGAACCATGCGCCTGCTTTGCGGTAACCATGGCAGAATCGCTCATTTTTTTTAACAATGGAAATTCCTGCATATTGGCGTAAATATTGGCAAGAACAACATAGCCCCTGGTTGCGGTAGTAAAATCTTTCAGTTTTAAGGCAGTATTAACAGCAAGCCTCCCCTGAACAAGCCCTGCTTTATAATTTTCATTGATACGAAGTGATTCAGCCGAATGAATAAGCTGAGCAGGTGTTTGTGCTATTGCAGTATAAGATGACAAACCCGCAGCTACAAAAAACAATAGGTGCCTTAAATAATTCATAAAGTAAAATTAATATAAATCAACTATCTATTTTTTCATGTAGACATATTGTAGACGCTTGTGCAACTTGAATGTAGGCGTTTTGTAGTAAGCCTGAATTTGGTAAAACTTTGAGTAAGAGTGCAACTTTACATCAAATAATTTTACAACAAAATACTATCAAAATGAATAACAAAACACTATCTATCGTATCCTACATCACCATTATTGGTTGGCTTGTGGCCTATTTAAAGGGAAAAGACAATGCAGATTCAATGCTTAAATATCATTTACGACAAGCATTAGGTCTGGCACTTGTGAACATTATTTTTAGCCTTGCTTTAAATATAGTAGCTATGGTTATACCTGCCTTATCTTTTATAGGTGTATTTGGCTTTGTTTTTTTGATATTATGGATTATTGGAATTATCAATGCGGCTAATGGTGCTCAAAAGCCTTTGCCGATAATTGGTAAAATGTTTGAAAACAAATTTGCTTTCGTTGGTTAATTGGAATAATTATGCAAACATTTAAATATTTCGAAAAAGAAGGCAGCACTTATCATCTAAAAGTGCAAAAAGGCTTTTTTTATACCATGGCTGCAATAATTTTTGCCATAATGGTACTTAACCTCATATATGCGAGTACGAAAGGTGCTGCAGTATTCGCTGTGTTTCTGGCTGTAATTGGGATATTGAGCATATTGCGAAGTACTACAGAAATAAGCTTTGATATGGTAGACCGTAAGATTCACTATAAAGCATTCTTCTTTAGTGCACCCATCACCTACAGTTTCGATGATTTTGATCATTTTCTAGTCTCCAAGCTTAAAAGTCTTTTTATCACACTAGGCGTATCGGGTATTTTGGTAATGCAAAAAAACAGGAAAACAAAAAACATTTTTCTACGCCAATGTTTTTTTTCGGCAAAGCCATTACAAAAATTAAATGATGAACTGTATATCATAATGGGTTTACCTGATTAACAAAACTGAAAGTATTATGGGTAAAGGCTTCTTTATATTTTGGAAACTGTTCGCATTATTTTATGCGATACCTTTTCCCATGATCTTATACTATAGTATTAAGAGTGATAGTTATCCGCCAGAATTAGCAACAAGAAATCCCTGGCTTGCTCTGGGCCTTGTAGTCTTATCTATCATTATTTGGATTATTCTTTTGACAGGCTACTACAACAAATGGATACTTCGGACTCTTTCTATAAAAAGAAAAATAGAGCACCTTAAAAATACCGGCATAAAGCGGGAGGCCAGGATTCTTACTAGTATTGACAAATCAAACCCAAAGGTCAACTACAGTACTTATGAGCTTAATTTATCATTTAAAAACCTTGTAGGTACCCAAATTGAAGAAAAGATAACTGTAAATGACAAAACCCCTTATGAACGCAGGTTTGAGGCGGGAAAGAATGTAGAATTGGTTCTCGATCAAAATCCAAACGATTATCCTTATATGGTTCTGTCCAGCTTCCAGGTAAGTGTTAAAGGGAATGTATTTCTCTTGCTTCATATTACCCTGCTTGTTATTGCAGCTCTGATAGCCGGTTATTATTGCTTTGCTTATCAAACAGAAAGTGAAGGCATGGGATGGCGCTTTATGGTTTTTTATCATCCGCTCCTGGTTTGTGCCTTAATACTTAACCTGGGTAATATTAATCTTCTTGGAAGATTGATGTCAAAATTTGCCAATCAAAATCCTAAAAATGATTTTGTAATAAAGTACAAAGGATTGCCGGCAACAGCCAGATTACTCAAGGCCAGTCAAACTGGAACATACATAAACGAGCAACCCGTGGTTGAGTTTGTGCTTGAATTTACAGACCATCAAAATCAACGTCATGGTGTTAGTATAAAAAAAATAGTAGACCTGTTAGATCTGGATAGCACACGTCAAAAAGAAGTGGATATTTTTTACCTCGAGGAAGATCCCAAACGGGTAGCCTTTGCCAGCGATTTAAAAGAGTTAAGCATAATAATATGAAGACCTTAAACATCATAGCTAGCTCATTGATCATTGGCTGTTTACTACTAACAGGCTGTAAGCAGATCAACAAAAGTGTGAACGAAACTTTTAAGCCCAGTGATGCTGCCTTGAAGCGCCAGGCGCAGAAACAGTCGACAACAGGTTTCACTACAACCACAACGCAGCAAATACAAAAATCTGAAATGATTATAAACGGCGATACCCTTAAAGCTAATGGTATGCAAGAAAAAGCCGCAGTACTTTTTAAGGATTTGGAAACATTGCAAAAAAACAAAACAGGTAACAACAGTAAAGAGATACAGGAAAAAGTAAATGAGTTTTTGAAAAGCATTAACATGTCACAAAAGGTCAATACTATACCTACACCCCAACCCAAAACAAAACGCGAAAAAGCTTTTTTTACTAAAGCAGAATTGGAAAGAGCAGAAAGGGAGCTTATACAATTGCCTCAGTATGCCGGCAAAGAAATACAGATATATCAGTCTGTTCACTTTAATGGCGATGGACGAATCAGGTTAATGTTGCAACATCCCGAAAATCCAAAATATGTAGATGCTTATGAATACGAAAATGGCAAATGGTCCGCCCCAAAGCCTATACAAACAACTTCCGGCAATATAGAACGTCGGTTGGTCCCATTAAACCAAATCAACTTTTCCTCTGCCCTAACAGTATTGCAAGCGTATAATCAAAAGGTATTACAGGTAGAAGGTGCAAAACCAACAACACATGTATACCTGTCTTTCTGGGATGGCCGCATACGCTGGTTTCCCGGAACAATAAATGGAACCCGGGAACGCTATTCGATTGATTTCGAACCTAACGGAACATTAAAAAACTTTAAACAAGATTAAACATATGGCAAATTATAACCTAAAAATAAAAGGTGATCGATTAAGTTTTCAACCCAAACGAGATTATAAATGGAAAGTTATCCTTTTTACCGTTGTTGCTTTGATAACATTTATTATGATACCCACACTTAATTTGAATTATGAAACCAAATGGGGGATATTTGCTATAGGCTTGTTATGTGGATTTACTGCATTGTACGATTTTCTGTTTCACTTTAACGTGACCTACATATTTGATCAGACTACCAGAAACATCTACTGCAAAATCCCTGGCTTGTATACGCGCCAGATCATAACTTTTGATGAGGCTTTCATACTACGTATAGAAGAAGATTGCTTATTGCATTATGCGCTATCAAAAAAACAGAATAAATATGGCAACAGCTACGCCATAAGCCAATCATTTGGCAGTAACAAGAAAAGCAGAAGAAGACAAGAAACATTTGAAACAGAAGTTCTGTCGGCTATAGAAAGTTTTATTCACCATCTTAAAGTACATACTCATTATTAATCGGCTTTACAGGTTCAGGTATATTTGTTTCACCCAGCATTTCCAGTAGATTGATCTCTATAGTACGCGTAATTTGATTTAATGGAACAGCTGCAGAATTATTATCGAAAGGATTCATCAAGCTCATCCCATTGATCTGAGTAGACACATAAACAAAGCCTACTAACCACCCTAAAAATATAGACCACACCCCGGCAAAAGGGCTGATGACCAGGGTAAGCGACACCACAAAAAGCCATATAAATGCTTTGGTAAAATAAATATAAGCGGTTGGGTATATGGTATTTTTAATGCGTTCACTCATACCCATCTCGTCAGAAAATTTTACAAGCAACTGATTCATTTCAATAAAACGGAAACCATCAATCATTCCTCCTTTTTCGAGAAGCTGCAGGGCTCTGGATTGCTGCATCAAAATTGCATTAGCAACATTACTATGTAACTTTACTTCCTCCATATCATGCGGTTCAAGATACTGGCTATAGGTTTCATCAACGGCATCTCTAAGTTTTGCTTTGAGTGCATATAAAAACGCTATTTGCTTATATACCATTCGTTTCTTTAGCGCAGCATATTGTTGATCATCAGTTTCATTTTGGGAAATATAGCTAATGATACTTCTTGCCCATGATCTGGAATCATTCACCAGAGAACCCCATATTTTCCGGGCCTCCCACCAGCGGTCATATGCCTGATTGTTGTTAAAACCTACAAAAAAAGCAATGGCTGTACCTAAAACAGCAGGGATAATGGAAGGAATTTCAAAATGATGCCTGATTAAAACTGTCCTCACGAGATAGGCTGCTGTGCAGGATATAATCATAATGATATCTACCTGCCATGTATTTCTAAGAATACGGCTTAACCGTATGTTTGGTTCAATTAGCATTTTTATCTTCTTTTAATTTTCTGTGATATTTTTAACTATTATACGTCTAATTACTACACATCTATTGAGCTGCGAATTTCTCTTCTTTCTCCTACTTGCTGACGCCACATGGAATAATAAAGTCCTCTTTGCTCCAATAGTTCATCGTGAGTACCGGCTTCCGAAATAATCCCTTTTTCAAGAACGTAAATAACATCTGCGTGCATGATGGTAGAAAGACGATGAGCAATTAATATGGTCATTTGTTGTCTGCTATCCGATATCTCCCTTATGGTTGTGGTAATTTCTTCTTCAGTTAGCGAATCTAATGCAGAAGTAGCTTCATCAAAAATCAGTAATTGAGGCTGACGTAATAATGCCCTGGCAATAGACAATCTTTGCTTTTCTCCGCCAGACAACTTCATACCACTTTCTCCAAGGATGGTATTTAACCCATGAGATGCTCTGGCAACCAATCCAGAAGCTGAAGCTTTTTCCAGCGCATCATTAATATCTGCATCCGTAGCCGTTGGATTCACAAAGAGCAGGTTATCTTTAATAGAACCAGCATACATCTGTGTATCTTGTGTTACAAAGCCTATTTGCCGCCTAAGCGGATTATATTGTACCTGGGTTGAAGGTACATCGTTAAAAAAGATCCGTCCATCAACAGGAACGTACAATCCAACCAGCAACTTAACCAGCGTCGACTTACCTGATCCAGACGGGCCCACAAAGGCTATTGTCTCCCCTCTTTTAATCTTAAATGAAATGCCGTCGATGGCATTATAGCCTGCCGTTCTATGACGGAATACGACATTATCAAACTGCAGGTTTTCGAGTTTGCCAATCTCAATTGAATTTTCAGGACGTTGCTCTACGGGTTTATTCATCAGCCTGTCGAAACTCTTTAAAGATGCATCTGCCTCTCTATAAAGCACAATCATATTACCAAGGTCTTGTAAAGGAGTGAATATAGCCGTAGAAATAAATTGCATAGCAATAAGCTCCCCGGTACTAAGTACTTTCCTGAAAATAAGCCACAAGAGAATGAAAAGGATAGATTGCTTTAGCAAGTTTAGCATATTCCCTTGCAAAAAAGACAAGAAACTTACCTTGCCGGCCTTTTGCATTTCCAACTCAAATATTTTCAATGTTTGTTCATTCAGTCGCCTGATTTCAGGAAACGTTAACCCAAGGCTTTTAACCAACTCAATATTTCGCAAGCTTTCGGTAATAACCCCAGCCTGGCTATCTGTTTGCCTGTTTATTGATCGTTGAATCCCTTTTATCCTTTTAGAGACTAAGCCCGTAAGCGACCCAAGAAGCACAATTCCTACAAAGAAAACGGGAACCAAAAGCCAATTCTTGTTTATGCTATACCATATTAAAAAGCCAACTCCTACAAGCGAAGAAAACAAAACATTGATAAAGGAATTAATAAAACGCTCTGCATCAGTTTTCACTTTTTGCAGAACAGAAAGCGTAGTTCCGCTTCTGCTCTCTTCAAATTCCTGAAATGAGAGGCGTAAGGTTTGCTTTAGGCCATCATTGAATATATTCATGCCAAAGCGTGCAACAGCTTTGCGGGTTATATAATCCTGAGCAGCTTTACATAGTTTAGCCACCACAGCAATGCCAAGTGCTATTAGTAACCAATATAAAATCCCATTTATCAGTTCAGTTTCAGACAAGTGGTTCTTATTTGTGGCATATTCATCAATGATCTTTCCAAATATTACAGGATCAACCAGGCTGAGTAATTGAGCTACAGCAGCTAGTATTAAAGATAAAAAAACAAGCGTGCGATGCGGCTTAAGGTATTTCCAAAGTATCCTCATAATAATCGATTAATGTTACACTTTAAACCCCCAACATCTGCTGCCATGAATGTTGGCTATTGCATTTTAGAAATAAGGACCAATGCCAGAAAGTATCTAAATTACTAAAAAATCGTAATTTTATTTCCATGACATCAATATTGGCTAAAGAATTACTAAGACAACAATATGTCCTGGTAAAAAGTTCCAGGACTGTTGTGCTCGATTTTTTAGAGACACAATTAAAAGAGGAAGTATTCAGCCCATTGGACCAATTTAATGGCTTCTCTCCAGGCAAAATGTTATTGCATATTGCAGGAGTATATTGCCATTGGATCGGCAATTTCTCTCTAAAACTTAACATTGATACTTATCAGGATTACAACGTTTCTTCATTTAGGGTGCTTAGAACCTTATTTGAAGAAGCCGACAGCCTCATTTTAACTTATATTGATGAATTTGGTAATAACCCAAACCAAGTGATCAGCGGAATAATTTCGGGCAAAAAGATGGAGGCTACTACCCTGGAGGTCTTTACCCATGTCTTAACACATGAATTTCATCATAAAGGGCAAATTATGATTATGTGCCGCTTACTTGGGCATACTCCTCCGGATACAGATATTATCAGATTTTAGTTTAATTTACATATTATGGATCAGGATAAAAAAAGGCAGAACCAGACAATACATGGGGTTTGGATTATTTATTATATTTCCAAAACCTGCCTTTGCCTTCGGCTATCCATTCTAAGGCTTGTTCTATTCTGGTTTGACGAGTGGCGTCTGTTTTTGCATCGATTATCCAAACTAAATAGTCTTTCCGAAATGAAGGTGATTTGCTTTCAAAAATCTCTTTAATCGGTGGATTTGCTTCCAGTATTTCACTAAAATAATCTGGTACTTGAATAACTTTGGGCTTCTCAGCTTTCGGTTTTACTATTTTTATTCCATTTTCATTTAAAGCCATCGCCTCTTTTACATACGCGATCAATGTTTCTTTGTCCGGCAAATCTGACAGGGATTTGATTTTATCCATATTTCCCATTGTTTGCTCAGGTTTAATGTTCTCTTTCAGTTTTGGATTAGTTATTAATGCTGCTTTCCAAATGCTGAATGAGCAGTGATTTTTGTAGGCAGCAAAGATGCACATCATATCGCCATGGTAATCGAAATGTGGAATACCCCATTTAATTACTTCCTCAACATCCGGACATGTTTCATGGATTATTTGGCGTAAATATTCCATAATAGGCTTTGCAAAATCTGCTGATTTTGCATAATACTCATCGAATTTTGGATTGAATTGTGGCATTTTTAAAGTAAGGTGTAAGTAGTTTGCTAAATAAAGATGATGAAATTACCCCTAAAGTCAAATTTTATATACTTCTAAATTATAATCTAACTTTTGTTTCAATCAGACTAAGCAAGGGGTAACTTCGTTCATAGATTGATAAGACCAACGTTAACACTGGTTCGAGACTGCTTCGGAAAAAGGTACCTATTTTCCGAAGAAAACCCGAATTGAACTTGATTCTGTCTTAATTCTGCCCAGCAGGAGGTTTCAGTGAGCAGATATTTAAACCCAAATAAATTATTTTTCGTCACCCCTCTTTAGCAGAATCTAATGATTATCAGATAAATAAGCATATCCCCCTCTATGCGGAGCAGAAAATAGAAAATTTATTACTGAATAAAATGAACAAACAGCTAAACTTTAGTAGATTTAGTATAACTAACAGCTATTAACTTCAGAAAAAGCGATCCTTGGCCGTATGATACCTAAAGCAAATAACCAGCATCGAGTTTCTGTAGAGAGTTTTGATAGCGAACCTTTTTTTGAAGTTTCTCAGGATTTAATGTGTATCGCCGGATTTGATGGATACTTTAAAAGAATCAATCCTGCGGTTTCTAAACTGTTAGGATATAGTGATGAAGAGTTATTTTCAAGACCTATTAATGATTTTGTTTGTGAAGAAGACCAGAACATTACAGAAGAACTTAGGAACAACCTCAGGAAAAATATTCCACTCTTAAATTTCGAAAACCGCTACCTCACTAAAAAAGGCGAAATTGTGTGGCTGTCATGGACTTCAATTCCTGTTCCTGAATCCAAACTGGTTTACGCGGTTGCCAAAAATGTAACACACAAAAAGAAACTTGAAGAAGAACGGAATAAACTTTTGATCAGCCTATCAAAGATTAATGAAGAGCTGCAGCATTTAACTCATATGGCCTCGCATGATCTGAGGGCACCTGTAAATAACTTACTTGCAATATTTAGTCTTTTGGATACTTCTACAATTCAGGATAAAGAAACTGAAAATCTGATCAATATATTACAATCAACAACAGAGGAATTGAAGGTTACCTTAAATTATTACCTGGATGCGGCCAGTCAGAAAAAAAGCGTTCATGTGCCCACAGAAAACCTGAATCTTCATCATTCTCTGAACGGGGTGTTTCATTCTATAAATTCATTGATACTAGGCTCCAGAGCTATTATTAGAATTGATTTTTCTGAATTTGATACGATCAATTTCAACAAAGTTTATATGGACAGCATATTTCTAAACCTGATCACTAATTCCATTAAGTACGCAAAACCAGATTCACACCCTGATATTTATATTGCCACCAGAAAAACAAATGGTGCCCGACAATTGATTTTTTCAGACAAAGGCCTGGGGTTTGATATGGAAAAATGTAAAAACAAGATATTTGGGCTACATCAAACATTCCACAATCATACAGATAGCAAAGGTATTGGCCTTTATTTGGTATATAACCACATTAATAGTTTAGGAGGCCATATTGATGTAGAAAGCAAGGTAAACGAGGGAGTTAGATTTGTGCTCACTTTTAAGGATTAGCCCTATTACCTAAATCCCTCTGTGGGTGCGTAGCCAAAAAATTTCTTAAATGCGTAACCAAAATGGGAGAGATTTTCAAATCCTGTTTCCAGATAGACTTCTGAGGGTTTCCGTTTTTTTTCTCTGATTTGATAATGGGCCAGTTTCAGTCTTTTTTGAGTAAGCCATTTCTGTGGTGTGGTTTGAAAAGTTTTTTTGAAATCGCGCTTAAACGTTGTCAGGCTACGTCCAGTCAGGTAACCGAATTTTTCCATCGGCATATTGAACATATAATTTTTTTCCATGAAATTAGCGATATCAATCTTTCCGGGCTCTGCAAAGTTGGCCAGCATATGGTCAATACTGGGTTCGATAGTTCTCAGGATATGGATAGCCTCTTCTATTTTGAGTGAAGCGATGGCGCCAGGTAGTTTTTCTTTGAGCTCAAAATACGGGATTAGTGAAGAGAGACAGCTTTTTAATAATGGATGTTGTTCAAAGGTTCGAAAGCTAGGAGGTGGAATCGGTTCTCCCTGGGACTGGGGCTCATTTTTATTATAGTAGTCTTTTAGCCGCTCCAGCTTAAGGTGCATGGCTACCGATTTATGAGACAAGCCATGTTTAGGATAATTGAGAACCGTAGCCAGCAAGTAACGCGGAAACAGCAGGGTATCTCCTGCTCCAAACACATAGGTCTGATCGGCTTGCACGATCCTGGTTTCTCCCGAGATGATCCATACCAGCAAATGGTCTTCAAACAGCACATCGGCTTTGAAGAACTGGTCTTCAAAGCACGATCTCTTAATATCATCGTGTATGTATTCTATCTGATGTGCCATGGTTTACCATCTAAAATTAGGGAATTAATTGCATAGCAATGTTCAATCTGCTGTAAATATCACTTTAGTCATTTCTTCACTTAATTGCCAAAGCCGTTTTGCATTTTCTGGATCTATTGAGTAGGGTGTCACGCCACGAAGTGTTAAAGGGTTATCGTACTGATGATCGATGTTTCCCAAGTCAAGCTCTGCAATGTCTCCATTTTCACAATAAACGCCGCCTTTACCCTCAAGCTTTTGACTGGTTGCACACCACAATGTAGTTGCGGCACCCTGCGGTATTGTTTTGAGCTTTTTAGCTACCTCTGGATAGATTTCGCCATTCTCGTCATGGGTTCCCATCTGCTGAAACAAAGCCATTGGGGCTACCCTTCCGAGATCTGTACCGTTTACAGAGCCAGGATGCAATGAGAAGGCACGTACGCCAAAGTATCTACCCCTATGATCCAGCTCTACAGTAAACAGGTTATTTGCCGTTTTAGATTGACCATACCCCTGCAAAGTTTCGTATTGACGATGTTCAAAGTTGGGGTCTTCAAAATCAAATGGTGCCATTTGATGTCCGAATGAAGACACATTGACCACTCTGGCGCCATTTGCCTGTTTTAATGCCGGCCAAAGTTTAGCGGTAAGCTGAAAATGTCCTAAATGGTTGGTGGCAAGCTGCGACTCATAACCGCGTAAATCGCGCTGAAGCGGCACCCACATAATGCCTGCATTGTTAATTAAAAGATGCAGCGGGCTATTGGTTTCGAGAAAATTCCTGGCAAAGGCATCAATGGATTCGGGATTCATCAGATCCAGATGTTCAACGGCAATGTTTTTTACTCCATCAAGATTTTTTTTGGCTTTAGCTACATCGCGGGCGGGGACGATTACTTTGGCCCCTGCTCTACTTAATAACTTAACTGTTTCTAAACCAATACCAGCATAGCCACCTGTTACAATAGCGATTTTTCCAGTGAGGTCGACTCCTTTAATTACATCATTGCTTGTTGATGTGGCATTAAACCCTGAACCAATGGGTTGTTGTAAAGAACGATTGTACTTGTTTGTTTCTTTTTGTTCCATCTTATTTGTTATTTATAACAACAAAATTAGATGGATATTGGCCGGTGTGTTTTGTTTAAAAGACCTAAATCTTTTGTTTTAAAGACCAATTGATCAGGAAAGTGTTTTCCACTATCCTGATCAATTGGATTGGGATGTAAATTGTATAATTTAAGATTGCAACAATCTATTTCCCTTGATTTTTCTTTTCAGTAATCTCTGTTCTGATCTCCTGGGCAAGCCCTTTAATCTCTTGTAAAGCTTTACGCACTCTGGTGCCGGCAGCACTGTTTCCAGCGTTATAAAATTTTTCTACGTCTGTCTCTACCGAGGCTACAACCTCTTTTAATTTTGCGAACTTGCTCATAATGTTTTTAAGTTAATTATTAATATTTATTAGTTTTCTGGCGTTGAATAGCTACTATTACCTATCCAACAATGTAAACATAGAAGAATAAAAATAAAGTCGCAAATAAATACTACTAAATTAGTATACTTTTTTTTATATTTGTTTATCAACAGCATTAATCGTTAAGATTATTCATGTTTTTACTTAAGGTTGAACCGTATGCTCAGTACGGTAAAAAGCGGGTTGTTTACTCATTGCAACCTGCTTTTTAAAGTTCCATGCTGCGAAGCACGAACAATACTCGTTTAATTTATATTTGGTTTTTAAAGGCTATCTGAAGAGATAGCCTTTACTTTAATCAACTAGTAAACAGACACTTTCCTAAACTTTTCAGAAAATGGGTTGTTGTTAAATATACATCTACATTTATCCAACAGCTATGAAGAATCCGATTAAACTAGCAATATTAATAACTACATGTTATGCAATTTTTATTGCGCCCAGTTCTGCGTCAGCTCAGCAAAACGATTCCATTACCGCCGATCAATTCTTACAACAAGCATCCATCAGTGGTATTAATGAAGTTTCTATGGGAAATCTGGGATTAAAAAGAGCACAAGACTCGAAAATTAAAGATTATGCTCAAGTCATTTTGAACGACCACATGGTTATTAATGCCGAGATAAAGGCTCTGGCAAAAAGAAAAAATATAAAACTACCAGATTCGATGAGCATCCCAATTAACAGCATGCAAACCAGGGTAGATACTGCCCTGAGTAGTCCATCTGTAAAACAAGCGGATACGTCTAAAAACAAAACTATAGTTGCAGATTCTGTTGAAGCGAATTTTGATTCTGGCTATATGCAAATGATGATCAAAGATCATCAGAAAGCCATTGATTTGTTTACGCAAGGAAGCCAAAACAAGGATCCCGATATACAAACATTCTGCTTAAAATATCTACCTGTTTTGAAAAGGCATTTAGATGATGCAGCGAGTATTTCTAAGGAAATGCCGCTTAAGAAATAGTAGAGATCGGCATATAAAAAAGGCCCGCCACTATAGCGAGCCTTATGATAAGCTTAATTTATTTGCGTTTATTACCTGGTGCAATCAGCTGTCCAGGTAGCTCCATTATTAGAAACTAACACTTTTAAGGTACTGGCATTAATTGAAATACCAGTTACTCCACTTCCAACACTGACATAGTTGTTATCGCCAGATTTTTCAAACTTCACTCCCTTTATATCAGGAATATTATTGCCAAAGAAAAAATTGTAAGTATCTCCGACTTTACTCACTGTAACCTTTCCTTCTGAACTGGTTATTGTGTTGTCATCTTTTTGGTAAGAGATAGATCCTCTATAGGTTCCAACAAAGAAGTCTTTGTCTGCCGGATCTGTGTCTTTCTTACAGGCGATCATAACCGTCGTAGCGATTAAAAGTAAACTGAGAATTCTCATTGTCTTTTTCATAATATGATATTTTGATGTAACAGTCCTATTACAAAGGCCATGCCAACAGTGGCATTACAGCCTTGGCAAATGGCGCGGAACGATCAAAAAATACCAAAAATTCAAATGGACAAAAAGTACTTTACGCAAAGAAAAAAGGGCTATTCAATATGGACTGCCCTTTTTTCTTTGCGTATTAAATAACAATCTTAGAACGCGTAGCGCACTGTAGCTCCATAAGTTCTAGGGTCACCAAGTACACCTGCATATAGGCCAGAGTTGCCAGCTGCAGCCTGTAACTGTTCGAAGTAATTGGTATTTCCAATATTTCTAACCCAGCCAAAAATGGAGATTTTATCTGATTTGAATCCAAGTCTTCCGTTCACTAATGTATAACCATCAACATTTAAGACTTTTGAAGGTGTTGGATTCGAAGAATATTCCGAACGATAACTAAGATCACCAGCGATAAAGAACCTACCATCTCTGGTGCCTACTTTACCAGGAGCGCTAAATTCAGCACCACCAGAAGCATTCCACTTAGATATACCTGGCAATCTTCCACCTGAAGCATCTTTAAAGGCTACTTGAGTTGCAGTACCATTAACAAGTTCTGTATGTCCTGTTTCTTCTAAAGGAAGTGGTGCATTGGTGAATTTTTTATATTTACCATCAAGGTAAGCAACAGCAGCATTTATAGACAAGAACCTTTCTAACTGATAACTTCCATCAACTTCCAAACCTTTTACATTCACTTTTTCTGCGTTTGCAAGATAACCTCTGTTTACACCTAGTTGTGGAGATTGGACGTTAGTTTGGTAATCTTTAATATCTGTATTAAAAGCTGTTACATTTACAATAGCACCTTTAAGAGGTTTTGTTTTTAAACCGAATTCATAATGCTGAACATATTCCGGTTTTACAACAGCAAGAGACAAGTCTGCTTCACCAGTACTGGTAGTTGGTAAACCTCCTACGTTCACACCAACTGGTTTATAAGCGGTAGAATAAGTTCCATAAACGTTCAACTTAGTTGTAGGGCGGTATGACAAGGTGATGTTACCAGACAAGTTATTGTTATCTGTGTTGATATTGAATTTTTGATTGGCATAAACAGCAGCTTTAAGCGCAAGCAAAGCAGGATCGGTAGTTTGAAGACCTCCATAAGTTGTTCTGTCGTAATCAACATCTTTCTTGTCGTAAGTAAACCTTAAACCAGGTAAAACGTGCAAGTGTTCTACAAACTCCCAATCGGCCTGCGCAAAAATAGCAGCACTTAAAGATTTGATAGTTGAATTGGTTTTGATACCGAAGCCATCTAACAGACCAGGTGTTGTATATCCTGCCTGAGCACCAGTTGCAGATGTTTGTACAAATCTCCATTGATCTTTACCCACCTCTTCAGTCTGCGATAAACCTTTCAAATTCTGAGCAAGTGCAAATACACCTATCACACCACTTACTTTCTCTGTGATATTTCCAGCATATCTAACCTCTTGCGAGTATTGATCATGGCGAGAGTTTCCTTGCGATTTAGTCAATGCCGACAATTCAGAGAAATCTCTGTCGTTTGTAGGATCCCAGTTCCAGAATCTCCAGGCAGTAGTAGATGTAAGTGTTCCATTTCCTATTTTATAATCCACGTTTAAAGAGATACCGCCAATTGACTGATCCTGTTTCCATGGTGTATTGGTATTGATCTTTCTTGAAAAAGGATCTATTTTAGGTTGCTCATATCCTAAATCAGAAACAATTTTGGCATACTGACGGTAAGCACTTCTTTCTGTAGCAGTTACACCAGCAATGACCAATGGGTAACCTGCCGGATGCTGAATGCTTACATCACTGCTTAACAAAATTTGTAATTTATCTGACGGGGTATAGTATAACTGGCCTTTAAACCCAAGGTTATTTTGACCACTGTATCTGCGTTCTTCGCTGGTATTAAAAATTGTACCATCTCTTTGCGTGCCTGAAATGGCCAACTTTGCGGCCAGATTTTTTGCTACTGCTCCAGAAACCGATGTTTTAGCTTGTATAAAGTTGTAATTTCCAACATTCAATTCAACTTTTGCAGTTGGAACCAGTGTTGGTTTTGTAGTGGTGATGTTGAAGGCACCTGCGGTTGTATTTTTACCAAACAAGGTACCTTGAGGGCCACGAAGGATTTCTATCTGCTCAATATCAAGAAAATCTGTAGATGTAGCAGCGGGACGTGCCTGATAAACTCCGTCTACGTAAAAACCTACCCCAGGATCAATACCGTCGTTGGTTAAACCAAATGTTGACCCTAATCCTCTGATATTAAGTGTAGTGTTTCTTGCATTTGAGGCGTATAGCTGTACAGAAGGCACCAGCTCTTTTAAACGGTTAACGTTAAAAGCTCCTGCGTTTTCGGCAGCCTGACCACCAATAACAGTAATTGCGATAGGCACATCTTGTAAAACTTCCGAACGTCTTCTTGAAGTCACAACGATTTCGTCAAGCTGTGCATTTTCAACCAGGGTTAACTCTAAAGGAGTATCCTGAAATTTCAGGATTTGAAAATCCTGGGCTTTGTAGCCTACTGAACTAATTTGAAGATAGAATGGAGGCTCTTGCTTTGTACTGATGCTGAATTCTCCTTTATCATTAGCAGATGTAGTTATTTTTGTACCTCTGATGAGCACAGTTGCATTTGGTACCGGAACGCCATTGGCACCCTTAATAACACCCGTTATTGTGCTTTGGGCAAAAGTAACGCTTGCCGTGAGTATAAGTGAAAAGAGAATAAGTAAACTTTTTTTCATGATTTTAAGATTGATTGTTTGGTTATACGCTTTGATTTTGTTTTGTTTAAAATGGTATTACTCAGGATAAAATTGCAAAGCAATGCCCTGCGGATGTTTTTTGACATCCCTTATTATTATATTAATGGAATTTGTGGGTGTTAGTTTACGCTGAGATTACAGCGCGCTGAATCAACAACAACAACATTCTAAAAGGAAATGCATTCCTTTTTTAGATGTTTTTCTTTTCATTTTTATAAAATGTAAATCTGTTTTCATTTGATTACAGCTTGTAAACAGTTATTTAATTATGCAAATATAATACTTTTTTTAAAACAAACAATAAAATCTATAGAAATAGTAGTTTATTACTTAGACACTCCCATTAAAGCCTTAGCTTGATCCCTCCATTAATTACAAAACCGTCAACAGGAGCGTAAATATCCCTGAATACAGGATCCGTAATTGTACCAGTATAAATGGTATCAAACTTGGTTTGTCGGGTATTAGTGAAATTTTCAAAATTCACAAAAATGGAAAAGCGTTCCCATAATTTTTCAGCCATCAATCCTGCTGTCCAGTAGCTTTTACCTGTTGCACCGTCATTTAATCTTTGTTTACTGAAATAATAAGCCTCGGCACCAATTTTCCATTCATCCTCTACTTCGTACATGAGCACATTGTTGAGTCTATGTTTTGAAACCAGTGGATAAGCTGTACTGGTACTGCCAGTATGCTGATTTACATCGGCATAGGTATAGCCAATAAATAATTTGAAATCACTATAGGTGATCTTGGCATTGGTCTCCATCCCTTTAGTATCCAGATTTCCCTTTGGCTGCACATATTCCAAATTGCTCCCTGTAACTGCAGTAAGCAAAATCGGATTGTTGATTCGGGTATAAAAGAACATTTGGTTAATACTGAAGCCTACCTTATCTTCAAATAATGTAGTTCTATAATTGATGTCATAATTGGCACCATAAGAACGCTCTGCCTTGGTGGTGGTCACGTCAATTGGCAATACATTACGGAACTGGATTCTTTCTGCATCTTCTGTAAACACCGTTGGCGCTTTATAACCTAGTCCCCCACCTAAACGGGTCGAGAAATGTTCATTGATCTTCCATAGTCCAGAAATTCTGGGTAAAAAGAAAAATCCATATTCGTTATGGTAATCGCCCCTGACACCCGATTCAATACTAAAGCATTCTGACAAGTTCCAGGTATTTTGCACAAATGCACCAATGGTGTTGTAGTTGTAACTCCTTAGTGCAGCATTGCTGTTCTGGTCTTCTTTGAAGTGATCAGTCAGGAAGTTTACACCCGCTACCCAGTCTACTTTTTCTCCGTTGCGATTATAATTGGCTTCACTGTAAGTAGATACTTGTATGCCCGAAAACAGGTAGTTCGGCAGGCCAATGCTCCGGTCGTAATAACTCACGGAATTACGGACAACGAGTTTTTCCTGATTATTAAGTTTATGATCCAGTTCAAGCTGGGAACTGTAACGTCCGGTTTTATTCTCTTCAAAATAAGAATGGGCTACACTACCATTTCCTTTTACATATTCCAGGTCACCTCCTATCCTTTTTTCAGTCGTGGCATTGATTCCAGCCGAAAGTGTAGTTGCATCATTAAAATAAAAGAACAGTTTCGGATTTAAAGTAAAGCGGTCGAACTTAGGAATAGCGGTTAAACCAATATCCGAAGGATCATAAGCTGTTCCTTTGTTATAGGCTGCATAAACGGTAACACCGATTTTTTCGAACTTTTGGGCATAAAAGCCACTAGCATCTAATCCCAATGCAGATGTTCCATTCAACAGGAAGCTCAACTGGCGTTCTTCGGTTGGCTTTTTCGACACTAAATTAACCAATCCGGCTATCGCTCCACCGCCGTATAACGTTGATGATGAGCCTTTAATTACCTCCACCTGCTGTAGATCAAGCGGTGCGATTTGCAACAAGCCTAATCCACCCGAAAAACCTGAATATAAGGGAAAGCCATCCCTGATGATCTGGGTATATTTTCCATCCAATCCTTGTATACGGATGCTGGAATTACCGCTGGTAGCAGAGGTCTGCTGAGTTTGGATCCCTGTACTTTCAGCGAGCATCATTCGAATGTCTCCAGGTTTCATATTTCCTTTCTCATCAAGTTCTTCACCAGCAATTACCTCAACCCGTGTTGGGATGTTGTCAATTGTACGGCTGCTCCTGGTAGCGGAAACCACTACTTCGTCAAGTTCCTCCTCTTCCGCTGCCGCTTCAAGTAAAACCACTATGTCGGCAGTCTGATCAATCGGAAAAGTAAGGGTATCTGTCTTTGTTTTAAAACCTATGTAACTGAACTGGATGACCTGCGGGCCTACGGGAACATTGCTTAAAGCTACATGCCCATCAAATCCGGATACCGAACTAATAGCAGATCCAAGCAATTTCACACTTGCCCCAGCTAGTGGTTTATTTGTTTTCGCGTCTTTAACAAGCGCTTTATATGTATTTTGAGCATAGGCTGAAACTGTAAACAGCAACACAGCCAAAAGCACAATCAATTTTTTCATGATAAATTTGTAAATAAGATAATTCAATAATACTGGTCGGAAAGACCTCGGACAAGAAACTAGCTTAATTTAGGTGGTTGCCAGATTGGAGTAGATATAAGCGGAAGTTCAACCGGAAGATAAAACATATTGTGCTGCACTGCTTTAAATGGTACCGCGAAAGTAAAGGCAGAAAAACCAGTAAACGTAAAACCGATACAGGTGCCACAAACATAAAACGGCGAACAGTCCTTGCAGCAACTGTCTTCATTTTCCGCACAATGATGA
Source organism: Pedobacter sp. 05T44 (assembly GCF_056395985.1). Taxonomy (NCBI): domain Bacteria; kingdom Pseudomonadati; phylum Bacteroidota; class Sphingobacteriia; order Sphingobacteriales; family Sphingobacteriaceae; genus Pedobacter; species Pedobacter sp. 05T44. Next base: position 365,128 of record NZ_JBFTKO010000002.1, on the reverse strand, counting down.
TCAACCTCTTTTTGAATGGTTTGATGGATATGGGCCTCATCTTCCGCCAATGCGCAACACGGCACCAATGTTAGTGTTAGCACAATGATCGATAAAAATAAGGCAATTAGCTTCACAGGGTAAAAGTAGAAAATTTCGGATGATATTAATCGTTGGGGTTACAAAAAATGGCGACTGAAATTCAGCCGCCATAATAATAAAACAGAAATAAAAAGATTCTAAATATTAATAGCCCGGGTTTTGGTACATCTTAACCGGATCTAATTTTACTTCATCAAAAGGAATTGGATAGTAACGATCTTTTGTGGTTACATTAGCTAGTTTTGCAATTCCATAAGAAGCCTGAGGTTTGGCTTTTAAATAAGTTACCAACTCAGCAGCAGTGAAATTTCTGATTAAATCAAACCATCTTTGATGCTCAAAAGCAAGTTCAACACGTCTTTCGTGTAAGATAGCCAACTTCATTGTCGGGAATTTTGCAGCATAAACAGGATCTGTTTTAGCAACAGCATAAAGCGGCCTGCCGGCTCTCGCTCTTACCATATCTAAATATTGTGTGGCCAAAGCATCATTTCCCTGAAGGTTAGCCACTTCCGCCAGCATTAAAATCACATCAGCATAACGCATCATTATCCAATCATTACCACCGTAACCATTAACAGATGCTGCAGCACTTGCATCACGAAATTTAGTGATAAACCAATCTTTCACGTTTGCATCGTTAGCATACTTTACCGAAAAATCCTTACGCAAATCTCCGGCTTCGTATTCATCAATCAAATCGAGCTTAACGTTACCACCAATACCTGTAGAAACTTTTAAAGAGTTAATCGTTTCTCCCCTTGCCTGATTGTTTGCCGCGATACTTGAACTGTAATTAAGATCACCTTGTTTATATGAAATCTGGAAGATTAATTCTTTACAAGTTGTTTTTTTAGTTACGTCGAAAACATCAGCATAAGGAATTTCAGATAAATTTCCGAAACCACGCATGTTGAATGCAGCTAACAAGTAAGTATTTGCACTGGCTAAATTTTCTGTTCTATTTGCAGGAAGTGTTGCTGCCATAGTTAAATAAACCTTACCTAAATATGCATTTATAGCTGCTTTTGAAGTTCGGCCAATACCAGCAACAGGTTGAAAGTTTGGCAAGTCGCTATTTAAAGCATCTTTTAAATCGGAAACGATTTGCGCATAAACATCGGCTTCAGGAACACGAAACGTGCTTGCTGCGATTTCATCAGTAGTTAAAAGGTGCTTGGTTACCAAAGGAACCGGCCCCCATTTTCTAACCAACTCAAAATACATAATTGCTCTGATGAATTTAGCTTCGGCACTGTAAATATTTTTGTTTGCGGCAGTAGTGAATGTAACCTTATCAAGGTTAGACAGAATAACGTTACTTCTGGTTATTGATTGATAAAGTGCCAGCCAATGTGCCTTTAAATATGAATTACTTGGCAACAAAGAGAAATCGTTAAACTGGAATGGTTCACCTGCATTACTCTGGTTATCGTTACGACCTGCATCATCAGAACGTTCATCAGTAAATAATCCGCTGTTTTCTCCCATGGTATTACTGCTTCTTAAAGATTGATATGCACCATTAACAGCAAGCAATACATCATTCTCTGTTTTAAAATAATTCTCAACCGTTATTGCGTTCGGATTAGTTTGTTGCAAAAATTCTTTTTTACATGAGCTTAAAGCGATAACGATGCCTAAAGCCGGAATTAAAATATGTTTTTTCATTTTCGTAAATTCTAGAAGGTAAGTTTAACACCAAGATTATATGCTCTTGCCAAAGGATAGTTTCCGTAATCAACACCTGGTGTTAAATTAGATCCTCCGCTGTAATCCACCTCAGGATTATAACCCTTATAGTCTGTAACGGTAAAGGCATTATCCACACTCGCATAAACACGAACATTATTTACCTTAAGCGTATTGGCTAAAGATTTAGGAAAGGTATAACCTAAGGTTATGTTGGTACATCTGAAATAAGAGCCATCTTGAATATAGAATGATGATAAGCGCGTACTATTACTTTGTGTACCTGCACGAGATGCACGATAGTTTAAGCCACTTCCCGGATTAGCTTCATTTCTGTAGCGATTTGCAACTTCTGCATATTGGTTACCTGAACCTTCGAAGTTATACAGGTAATAATCCTGACCATCTAAAACCTGATTACCATATGAACCGTTGAATGAAGCCCTTAAATCAATTGTTTTATAAGAGGTATTTAAAGCAAAACCGTAAGTGAATTTAGGATATGGCGTACCAATAACCGTTTTATCGGCATCGTTAACAATCCCGTTCCCATCAGTATCCTGAAAATACAAATCGCCGATTTTTGCAGGATTGGTCGCAGATGCAGAAGGTGCAACCTTACCAACATTATCTGCAGTTAAACGACCTAAGACCTTGAATCCGTAGAACATACCAACTGGTTGTCCTTGTTGTGTTATGTGTGTTAAATATGAACGTTCTGCACCGTTTGTTAAAATGGTACTTGCACCCCCCATATTTAAAACTTTATTACGATTTACGGCGATATTACCACTTAAACCAAATGTAAAGTCTTCTTTCTGAATAATCCTTCCATCAACCTGCACATCAAAACCTTTATTGCGGATTTTACTGTCGGCAAGGTTCGTTAAGATTGATGAAGTACCCGAAATTGCAGAAATCGATTGGTTAAACAATAAGTTATATGAGTAACTCAAATAATAGTTTGCGATAACAGATACACGATTTCTGAATAAACTGATATCAGTGCCAAAGTTATATTGAGAGGTGGATTCCCAACCTAGGTGACCATCTTGAATAGAACTAGGCCAGATTGCTGTTGAAATTGTATTTCCGAAAACTACACCACCTGGTGAATTCATTTCCTGTTGTGTTCTGTAGTTAGGAATGTTATTGTTGCCACTTAAACCCCAGCTCGCTCTGATCTTAACAATTGATTGCTCACCAAGAAAGTTATTGTAAAAATCTTCTTCTGACAAGCTCCATCCTGCTGCAACAGAAGGGAAATTACCATATTTATTTAAAGGGCCGAATCTTGAAGAACCATCGCGACGGAATGAACCTGTCAGAAAATATTTTCCTGCATAATTATAGTTGAAACGACCAAAATAGGAAAGTAAGGTATTGGTAGATTTGGCTGCATTATCTAAGGCAAAGAAACTTGCATCAGCGCCTTTATCTGTAATCTCGCCAATGTTATCATTTTGGAATCCCTTTGCTGAAACGCGGATCAGATCGCTGGTTGTTTTTTGAGCCGAGTAGCCTGCTAAAACATCAATTTTATGTTTACCAAAAGTTTTGTTGTAGTTTAAAGTAAACTCAGCCAGCTGGTCTATTTGTTTTAAGTTTTGTGCAATTGCTGTTGCTGCCGCCAAGGATGCTGTAGAATAAGGTGGGTTATTTCCATTGCTTAAACTTGTAGGCAAATAAAAATCATATTTCTCACTATAAGTCTGCATGCCCAAATTGGCTTTAAAGCTTAGGCCCTCAATTATTTTATAGGAAGCATTTGCATTGTAAGTGCTTCTATCACCATTTCTTGCCACTTTAACTTGGTTAACAGTTGCTAAAGGGTTTTCGGGATTTTGGATACCATAAACGGATGCTAATGAAGCCATACCAAACTGTATAGGGTTACCGTTGTCGTCTTTTGCCGGAAGGAAAGGCAAATATAATAAAGCCGACATCATTGGGCTTAAATCATAGCGACCTTCGCGAACTTCACGATTTTTGTTTTGGGTGTAAGACATATTTGCACCAACATGCAAACGTTCACTTACGTTCCCATCTATATTTGCCCTGAAATTGATTACCTTCTGGTTGGTGTTGGTTACAATACCATCATTGTCCTGATAACCACCACTCAGGAAATATTTGATGTCTTTATTCCCCCCTGAAAAAGAAAGATTATGACGTTGAAAAGCCGCATTTCTGTATAGTTCATCCTGCCAATCAGTATTGTATTTTGCAGGAATTGGCTGCTGGGTTGAGAAATTATATAAATCGGTAGGAATACTAACACTACTTCCATTACCTACATTGGCAATACGGGTTGCATTGTTATCACCAAACATGGAATCGTTCCAGGTTTTACCTGCATTTACCCATAGATCTTTGTAAGCATTATTTCTACCATCAATAAGGAGTTGAATAAATTGATTGGCATCTAATAAATCAATCTTTTTTGCCAGTTGGGAAACGCCTCCCTGAACATCATATTCAAAACGTCCTTTTCCATCCTGCCCCCTTTTGGTTGTTATTAAAACGACACCACCCGATGCTCTGGAACCATAAATAGCAGCTGAGGCCGCATCCTTCAAGATATCTATACTTTCGATATCCTCAGGATTTATGGAAACGTTATTCCCGGCAGGATACCCATCGATTACATATAAAGGATCTGAACTTGCATTGATTGAACCAATACCTCTTACTCTTATTTTTGTACCTGAATAAGGTGCACCACTTGTTTGAGATACCTGTACACCGGCAACTTTACCTACAAGGGCCTGCCCAACGGTTGCTGAAGTTAAGTTAAGCTCACTAGCTTTAACACTGCTAATAGCCCCTGTTACATCAGACTTTCTGATCTTTTGGTAACCAATCGCTACTACCTCATCCAGTATGTTAGTGCTTTCCTTTAATGAAATATTTAAGGTTCTTGCCCCATTTACCTGCACTTCCTGTGATTCGTAACCGATGAATGAAAAAACTAAAGTTGATCCTTCCTCAAGCGAAATCGAATATTTACCATTAACATCTGTAGAAGTAGATTTTTTGGTCTTTTTATCATAAACGCCTACACCTGGAAGTGGCAGTTGGTTATTATCGGTTACAATACCGCTTATGGTGAAAGTTGCTTTATTTTTGAGAACAGATGTATGAATACTATATCTGTTCGAAGCCATTATTGGCGAATTGAAAATTGCGAGTATTCCTACCGGAAAAAGCAATTTTCTACAAGTGTTTTTAATACCTGCATTGAAAAAAAATGATGTCATCTTTAGTTTTAGTAATAATTTTGAATAATTCCTGGTTTGAATGTTTAAAGAGCATGTAGAATCAGATTCACATAGGCAAATAACTTTAGTTTAAATAACAAGTTTATTTGAGTGCTTTAATTCAGTCAAAAGTATGTGTGTATTTTTAACACTATGTATCCCCAGTATTAAGTCTATGAGAAGGTTTTTAGGTAAAAACCTAAAAAATTATCATTAGAATCAGATTCCATTAAAATCAGCCCAACAGAATTAATACAGCCATAATGTTATATTAATGGCACTTATTTAGCTTGCGGAAATTTATTTCATGAGAATACTCGTTACCACTTTGCTATTTTGGTTATTTATATTTCAGACAAAAGCACAGCAAAATTCTGCAGATCAATCTTATCAGCTGATTATCGGAAAAAGTCAGTTATATAATCCTTATATTCAGTACAAAAGTTATTATTTGCTTACACTCATACAGGAGCTTCCTGATTTGAGAAAAGCAATAGCCGAAGATCAGGTGTTTCAGAAGCTGTTAAAGGACAAAAGCAATAATGCAGCTACTGCATTAAAAACCTGCGCACAAAATATTAGCTGTTATGCTGATGCAATGAAGTTTAGCGAGGCAGAAATTTTATTGGTTAACGAAAGACTTAGTACTTTATATAAAGAGGAAAATGTATTTGGTGAGGTTGCTAAAAACCATCTGTTACCATCAGGCTGCTACGGCTTGTTTCAGGATTTACCTGGCCAACAATTACTTATAAAAGCATGGGAACAGGACGCTAAAGCTCTTAATTATGCTATTGAGGTATATATTGAAGGTAAAAAACCTAATTATCCCAAAATAGATTCTATTGCTTTCAGCTCAAAGGATAAGGAATTTCCTACGTTCATTTCTTCAAATGTATCGCTCAATACAGGGCCTGATAAAAAGCTCTTTTTTGAGCCTTCAATGAATTTCGCATTAGGTGCACTTAAATTGAACAACCGTTTAGAAGCAGCGGATTATGAACCCATGAACACTGGTGTTAACCAATCTGCAATCGCAAAAATCAAAAAAACGAATTTCAAAAATTACAAATACAGCGTAATCTTAGTTCCAGGAGCCGGACCAGAAGATAGAGATACTGAGTTAAGTGCGGGTGGTATGATACGTTGTAGAATTGCAGCAATTCAGTATCATAAAGGCGTGGCGCCGTTTATAGTGGTATCAGGCGGAAGGGTTCATCCTTATAAAACCAAATATAGTGAGGCTTATGAGATGAAGAAATTCTTGGTAAGTACTTTACATATTCCTGAGAATTCAATTATTATGGAACCTCATGCCCGACATACCACAACCAATCTTCGTAATTGTATTCGTTTGATGTTTCGTTATGGGATGCCGATGGAAAAATTGGGATTGATTAGCACAATCAAATCAACTATTCCTTACATCTCGGGAATACTTTCTGACCGCTGTAAAAAAGAATTGGGTTATTATCCATATAAAATAGGACAAACGCTGAGCGATACGGAAGTTGAATTTTATCCGAACAGCATGTCTTTACAGATTGATTTTGACGAACCCTTAGATCCTTAGCTAATGAAACTTCTTAGTGCGACATTGATTACTGGATTGGTTATCTCTGTATTTAGTTATAAACCACTTTCGGGCACCATTACAAAATCTTTTACACTAGATTCCCTAGGAGCCTGTCAGGGAATATCCAATCAGGACGGAAAGTATTTTCTATACGGCGATCGCGAGATTGGCGTAATGCGGCAATATCATTTAAAAAATGATTCATTGATATACCGGCCTGAGGAGTATCATTTTACCATTAAAGGCGAAAATATAATTAAACATCCTACAGGTATTGCCTTTAGAAAAGGTATGCCAACTTTTATCGGAAACTCTGTACGTCAAAATGCTGAGGGAACTCTATGGAAAGCAATGATATATTCAATTGATTGGTCAAGGTTTCTAAAAAGCAAAACCTTAGACGGTAATTTATTGAAAACAATAGAGGATGATGCCTGTATACAAGGAACCAGACCAGAATACGTAGAGCATAAAGGAAAATGGTTTATGGCTACAGCTGATTACGGAAATAAGGCAAACGAAGTGCGCCTTTATGATGCTATTAAGCTTTCCAAAGCTGACAAAACAAGTGAAAAAGGATTATTGTATCATAAATTCACATGCTCTCCCTGGGTACAAAATCTTCATTTTATAGAAAGTAAAGGCATGCTGGTTCTTATTCAAAATCAAATTGAAGGTCGCAAATGGAGGTTAACTTTTGTAGACTTAAACAAATCGATCGTGAGCGGTCATGAAGAAGTTATTAAAGTTATCGATACAGATAAAACTGATGAACTTGAAGGATTCACTTTAACCGACGATCAGAACAAAGGAATTGCAGTTAGCTCTTCCAGGAAAAATAACATCAGCTTAATGGATATTAATTGGAGCAAAAGTTAAAGACACACAACTATTTAAGAGTTTAACACCCGATTTCTCAAGTCATTAGAAGGCAGCTCAAAAAGCGAAAAAGTGCCCTCACTTCTCTGATTTTACATTTTTCTGACCAATAAACAAAAAGACTACCAAATTAGTCGTATTTTTATTTATCTTTGCAGCCAATTAATTTATTATTCAACCCAATTGATGAAAGACATGCAAATATTTGTACGCTACCTACATTCTATTCCTATTTAACTTGTTAAGCTGATCCTGTTAATACAGTTTGGCTGACACATCTAATTCAATTTAAATTTTAACCATTCATAAGATATGCCATAAATGGCTATGGAATTCTTATGTCCAAAAACTCCCATTTATTCAAATGAAAACAAAATTAACTATTCTATGTTTTTTGTTCTTCTTTCAATTCGTAAACGCGCAGCAGGACTATAAAGTGACCGGCCGTGTTGTTGAAAAAGGAACCAACCTTCCCCTACCCGGAGTAAATGTACTCATCAAAGGCTCTAAGGCAGGAACAAGTACCGATCAGTCAGGAAATTTCAGCATTACGCTAAACAAAGAACAGGAAGTACTCAGCTTCTCCTTTCTGGGTTTTACCAGTCAGGAAGTTGTTGCAAAGGCCGGAAGCACCGTTAACATCATTTTAGGTGATGTAACCAATAGCCTCGATGAGGTAGTTGTAGTGGCCTATGGTACTTCTAAAAAAAGAGATATCACCGGAGCTGTTTCACAGATCAATGCCGATCAGCTCCAAAACAGACAGGTATCTAACATCACCAAAGCACTTCAGGGTCTTGCTCCCGGAATACAGGCGGTATCCTCGAGCGGACAGCCCGGTACGTCTGCAACCTTGCGTATCCGTGGTGTTGGATCGATCAATGCATCTGCTGCTCCATTATATGTGGTAGATGGCAATCCGTTTTCGGGTGATCTCAGCTCAATCAATTCCAGCGATATTGAATCTGTAAGTATCCTTAAAGATGCTGCTTCAAGTGCATTGTATGGTTCAAGAGGTGCAAACGGAGTGATCATTATTACCACTAAAGCAGGAAAACGCAACGACCAGACAGAGATCACAGCTAATTTTAGTCAGGGTGTTTCAAAGCGGGCCGTAAAGGATTATGAACAGGTAACAACTGATGAATATTTCCAAAACTACTGGCTTGCTGTTAAAAACAAACAAAAAGCCTCTAACCCAACTTATACGGATTTGCAGGCTGGTCAGGCTGCAAGCGAGCAGATCATTACCGATCTGGGTATCAACCCTTATGGCTCAAAATACCCACTTCCTGTAGGACCAGATGGGAAGCTTGTTGCAGGAGCAACACCATTATGGGATGATAATTGGGGTGATGCAATGGAACAAACCGCAATACGTACCCAAGCCGATCTTAGCTTTAGTGGTGGTAACGAAAAAAGCCAATACTTTATTTCTGGCGGATACCTTAATGATAAGGGTATTGCATTGGGTTCCGGGTACAAAAGATATAGCGCAAGGGTTAATTTAACTACCAAAGCAAAAAAATGGTTAACTGCCGGACTGAACATTTCAGCAGCAAATACCCTTCAGGATTATCCTATTTCTGAAGATAGTAATACAGGAAACGTAGTAAACTATTCGCGTTTGGTGCCAAGCTTCTATCCTGTTTATGAACGAAATCCTGATGGCTCTTACAAAACTGATGCAAATGGCAACAGAGTTTATGATTTTGGCGCTTATCGCCCAAGTTCAGCCATTCCAAGAAGCAACCTCGCGGCAACTGTTGACCTGGATAAATCTGAAATCTTAAAAGACAATGTTTCGGCACGTACCTTCCTTGAAGCTACCATAATCCCCGAATTAAAATTCAAAACTACTTACAGCGCTGATTTTGCAAACATTAACAATCATAATTATACGAATCCGGTACTTGGCGATGGAGCTGAAACCAAAGGTTCGGTAAGTAAAAGCAACAGCAGAACTTATTCATGGACATGGAACAACATCTTAACTTACGAAAAGACCTTTAACGAAGACCATCATTTAAATTTACTTGCAGGTCAGGAGATTTACAAATACAATTACAGGATCATTTCTGGTAGCAGGGAACGCTTTGTACTCCCTGGCTTATATGAACCAGACGCTGCTTCACAATTAAACGATTTTGGCGGGTCGGCATTGGACTATACCTTACTAAGTTTTCTTGGACGCGCAGAGTATGATTATAAAAAGAAATACCTGCTTTCTGCATCACTAAGAACAGACGGATCTTCAAGATTTGCTCCGGCAACACGCTGGGGAACATTCTGGTCGCTAGGTGCTTCATGGAAACTATCTGAAGAAGACTTCCTAAAAGACAATTCCTGGTTAAGTACACTAACGCTTAGAACCAGTTATGGTGCTCAGGGAAATGATAATATTGGTACTTATTATGCTTACGAAGGCTTGTACACCATCCAAAATAACCTTGGTGAAAATGGTTTGGTAACTTCAAGACTTCCAACACCAGATCTTAAATGGGAAACCAACTTAAACTTTAATCTGGGTCTTGATTTCGGAATTCTGAACGACAGAATCAGCGGTACCGTGGAGTATTTCGATAGAAGATCGAGAGATTTGCTGTTTAGCAGACCAAAGGCTCCGTCGACCGGTTTTGGTTCAATTGACGCCAACATCGGTGCTTTAAAAAACACCGGTATAGAGGTTCAGATCAATGCAACCCCTATTCGTACTGCAGATTTTAGATGGAACATTAGCCTGAACGCTACACATTACAAAAACGAAATTACTGCTTTGCCTCAGGAAGATATCAAAACTACTACAAAGATCATGCGTAAAGGTGGTTCTGTGTACGATTTTTTCCTGAAAGAATGGGCCGGAGTGGATCCGGAAACCGGAAATCCATTATGGTATAAACAAGATGCTAATGGGAACAAAGTAACCACTAATATCTATGCTGATGCGATACAATATGTTCAGGACAGTGCGCTTCCAGATCTTACTGGCGGTATAAGCAATACATTCAGTTACAAGGAGTTTGAATTATCGGCATTGTTTGCCTACAGCATCGGTGGTAAAATTTTAGACAATGATTATTTATCATTAATGCACAATGGCAGCAGCACCGGGCGTACCTGGTCTAAAGAAATATTAAACCATTGGACCCCGGCAAACAAATATACGAATGTACCAAGATTAACAACCGATAACCTTGGATGGACTCAGGCTTCTACCCGTTTTCTTTACAGTGCAACTTATGCTCGTTTAAAGAACTTAACTCTAGGGTACAGTTTGCCTAAAACTCTGGCCAGTAAATGGGGCTTAAACAACCTTAAACTAACCTTAACCGGCGAAAACCTATTTACTTTTTACGGACATGATGGTATGGATCCGGAACAAACTGTTGATGGTACTACTTATTACCGTTATCCGGCTATGCGTACTTTTTCTGCCGGACTTAGCCTTACTTTCTAATGCATCTATTAAAAATTACAAAAATGAAAATTAAACAGATCACCTATATAATTGGGATATCCGCTTTGCCCTTTCTTGGATGCAAAAAGGAGCTTACCACTACACCGACTACCTCCGTTCCCGAATCATTGATCTATGGGACAGCAGATAACATTGAAACCGTGCTGAATGGAACCTGGTCGTACATGAACGACACCTATTTTACTTATGCAAATCCTGGTTACTCTTCTATCTTAAGAACCAGTGATGTAATGGGAGACGATATTGCCATCATTACCAACAAATACGGATATCGCGATGCATATGAATATACATTGGCTAATAATCAAACCAGACTGGGTGCTTTCTGGACCATTCTTTATCGTGTGATAAATAACACCAATAATATCATCAGTAAAATTGACGCCTCAACCGGAACGGCAGAGAAAAAAGCGCAGATTAAAGGTCAGGCTTATGCATTAAGAGCCAATAGTTATTTGAATCTGGTTACGTACTACCAGTTCAATTACCAGGTAAATCCCCAAGCCAAAGCGGTTCCTGTTTATACGGAACCTACCGGTCCGACAACTGAAGGTAAATCAAAATCGACTGTTGAGCAGGTTTATCAGCTGATCATCTCAGACCTTACTGAGGCAGAAAAACTACTTCCAGCTTATCAGCGTCCGAGCACTACCAAGTACAAGATCAACATTGATGTAGTAAATGGCTTGCTGGCAAGAACTTACCTGAACATGGGTAAATGGGACTTAGCTGCACAACATGCACTTGAAGCAAAAAAGAACTATCCATACATGTCTGAAGCCGATTACAGCAATGGGTTTAACGACCTTAAGAACAGCGAATGGATTTGGGGACATGGTCAGCAACCGGATCAAAGTACAGCTAGTTATAGCTTCCATTTTCTGGACACCAGCAGTCCTTCGGCCTATTATTATAGCTTTATGGCCGATCCTAACTTTCAAAAGTTATTTGATAGTCATGACATCAGAACAAAACTATTCTTATGGGACGGTCTGCCAAGTAGAGAAGGTTATTTACGCTACCAGAAGTTTAAGTTCAGGGCTGATCAGACAGGCGATATCGTATTCATGCGTGCATCAGAAATGACTTTGATTGCTGCAGAGGGCTATGCTAGAAATTCAGACTTACCAAAAGCAGTTGAGCAGCTGAACTCGCTTCGTGCCGCCAGAAAAGCAGATCCGTTTACACTTGGATCGCAAACCAAGGATCAGGTAATTGCTGAGATTCTTATAGAAAGAAGAAAAGAATTATGGGGTGAAGGGTTTGCACTGTCTGATATTTTAAGAACTCAGACTGCTGTAGTGAGGAATCCAGCGCTTGGTACAGATGGTAAGCCACTTCAAGTTACTGTGATTACTCCTGATGGAAGTAGCAAGGTTGTTTCTGCAAAGCAGCATACAACTTTAAAATTCCCTGATGGTTCGGCCTTTAAACCCAACAGCAGTTACTACCTGTTCTCTGTACCGCAAACTGAATTGAACAACAACCCGAATATCAACAAATAATGGTATTTGACTAATAAACTTAACGGCGCTATATATAAAACCGGGTCTGAAAATGACCCGGTTTTATATTTTAAATGATTTCACTAGTTGGTAGCCCCGCCATTTACCAACAAATGCTGGCCATTAACAAATGACGAAAGGTCACTGGCAAAGAATTCAGCTGCATTGGCAACGTCTTCTACCTCTGCAAGTCTACCCATCGGACAGCTGTCCAGCAACTGTTTCCTTAATTCAGGATAGCTATCTGGCTCGGCAAAAATACCCGAATGATCTACTGCGAATGGAATGATGGTATTTACAGTTACTCCTCTATGGCCAATCTCTTTAGATAAAACATCAATCATATACCTTGGTGTAGTTTTACTCCCACCATACACAGCCATGCCCTGAACCGGAAAGGCTGTAGTACTGGAAGCAATGTAAATGATACGCCCTTTGTCTTCTACGTTTCTTGCAGCCTGTTGCATTGTAAAATATGCTCCTTTAGTGTTGATGGCAAATAACCTGTCAAACTGTTCCTCTGTAAAATCTACAACAGGTGTTTCTACCAGTTCGATTCCGGCATTGGCTACTACGATATCGATTTTCCCAAATTCTTTTTTTGCAGTTTCAAACAGACGTTCCAGATCAGCCACTTTGCTTACGTCTGCCTGTACCGCAATTACCCTTACCCCCATTGCCTTGATATTACTTAGCACTTCATCAGCTGATGCTTTATCTCTTGAATAATTGATCACCACGTCTGCGCCTAAGGCAGCGTAACGTTCGGCAATAGCTTTACCTAAACCTCTTGCTGATCCTGTGATTAATGCCACTTTATTTTTTAAACTGTTCATGATATTTTGATTAAATAATACTGATTGGATTAAGCCATGCCGCCGTTAACGCCAATATTCTGTGCAGTAATCCATTTTGCCTCATCCCCCGCAAGGAATGTCACCACCTGTGCAATATCCTCAGGCTCACCAATTCGGTTAAAAGCAGAAAGAGATGCCAGGCGGTCTATAACTTCCTGAGGTTTACCTTTAGTAAATAATTCAGTATTGGTTGGTCCCGGCGAAATTGAGTTTACATTGATACCTCTGCCACCAACCTCTTTAGAAAATACACGGGTTAATTGTTCTACGGCTGCTTTTGTAGCCACATAAGTACTATAAGTAGGCAACATGATACGGTTCACAGAAGTTGAAAAATTAATGATGCTTCCGTTGTCCGATAATCGGGTAGCTGCTTCACGCATCGTATTAAAAGTTCCCTTAACGTTAATATCAAATTGAAGTGCAAAATCTTCGTCAGTAGTATCTTTAAGTAATTTATTGATCATGATACCTGCGTTATTCACCAAAACATCAATCCGGCCATAATGATCAATTGCGGTGTCAAACATAGCTTTAACAGCAGCGGCATTACTTACGTCTGCCTGAATGGCAATGGCATCACCACCTTGTTGTATAATGTCGTTTACGGTTTGTTCTGCCGCAGCTCTACCACCTGCATAGTTTACAATTACTTTTGCACCTGCTGATGCTAATTTATGAGCGATACTTGCGCCTATGCCTCTTGAGGCACCTGTAATCAGAATTACTTTTTCTTTTAGAGTTTTCATGTTTTCTTTATCTTATTTTGATAACTCAAAGGTCAGATAAAGAACAACTGCAAAAAGGACGGATATTAAAGGATTAAGTATAAAAATCTAAGATTAGCTTTGCAGCTTTCTGTAAGCTATCGGAGTAAGCTCTGTATACTTCTTAAAGTAATTACTAAAATGGGTAGCCTCTGAAAACCCAAGTGTAAAAGAAATTTCTTTGATGGAAGCTTCTGAGTTATGCAATAGCGACTTTGCCTTTGCAACTGTTTTTTCAGCAATCCACGTGCTAACAGGTTTACCTGTTTTTGTTTTGATTACGCTACTTAGGTAATTCGGATGTAAATGCTGCAAATCTGCGTAGTCCTGAACCCGTAATAAAATATTTTCCTGACCAAAAACGATAGCCCGATAGTGATCTTCAAGGTTCTTTTTAAATACTTTAACAATGAAGGAACTCCTATTCCCCTCATATATAGGATTATAATTTTGCCAGAAGTATTCTTTTATTTTTAATAGCAGAACCACAAACAAGCTTCCAATAATTCTATTCTTATAGATAGAATTGCCTAAATGCTCTTTATGGATCTGGTGATAGAGCTTTTCTATTTCATCAAACTGTTCAGGTGGCATCAACCTTGGCTGAACTGTTTCTGTAAGCAAAAAAGAAAAGTCCTGATAAACATCCTGATGAACATGTTCTTGCAGATAAGATTCATTAAATGTGATCAGATAGGCCTCTGTAATTTCAGACCATTCAAAGCTTCTGTAATTTCCCGGATTAGTGAAATAGATTGTACCGGGGGTAATATCAAATGTCATCTCATCTATGATATACTTTCCGTATGCATTTTTAACGAAAACAAAGCTGAAATAATCTGGTCGGTAAGCAATCGATTTAAAAGGAAGATTCTTAAATGTTTCTCTTAAGGAATGTACAGTAAACCCCGACTCGGCACTTACCAAGTCTACAGGCAAGCCCATCATCTCGTACAGATCAGCCAGGTTTTTCGATACTGATTCCTTCGGGTTCATGAGAAGTCGTTTTTTAATGTTTTTTATACTTATCAATATCCTGTTTAGTTGCAGGATAGATTTCCGCTACCTCACTTCTATTGTCCTGGAATACTTTCACTTTTACAGGAACATCAGATTTATTAGCCTGGCGGATCATCTTCAGTTTTTGTTCACTCCCCTTAAGTCCAAGGTCAATAATAAAAAAACTGGCATAAGGATAAAGAGCCAGTTTTGCTGTATCATTTTTGATCTCCCTGATTTCTGGAAAAACAGTTCCAAGTTCGCTCGTTGGAGCATCTTTGACCTTTTTGTTTTGATCTGGATTATTCTGTTTCCTACAAGCAGCTGGAATAAGCATTATTGCAATGCTAAAAGAATAAATAATGGAGGAGGTTTTGAAGATTGAAAGCATATAATCAATTAATGGTCAACCAAATTTAGCTATTCTATCGTTCAATAGAATAGTTAAATTTGATTTAATTGATTATTACCTGGTATTAATCTGATCCAAAATTGGTTTATTAAGACTGGTAAGAAACTGCTGATCGGTCTTAAGCAAATCAAGTACAACCACCTGGTTTTTACCTTTTTTCAGCCATTCAGCAGGCAGGTAAATTGTTTGCTGAGGGCCAATACTCCAGTACTTTCCAAGATTATGACCGTTTACCCAAATCACGCCTTTACCCCATTTCCGCATATCCAGATAGGCATCCTGTAAGTTTTTCAGTTCAAATTCTGCATACTTTAACATTGGAGCATCCCGATTAACTGCATTGCTAACCTCTTTTTTAAGTGGCTGTTTATCAAAAGGCAATGAAAACATATCCCATGATTCCAAGACCGAACCAGCTAAGGTGACTTTGCCGGTAATCCCTTTTTTATTTTGAAGTAAAAATGGCCCGAAATTAATCCTTCCCATATTTTCTACTAATATATCAAGAGTGACCTTACCCGATGGTAAATCTATCATGAGACTATCCTGATTCAGTCTCCTGTCCAAAATACCCTGTCGTTTACCGTTAACATAGACCAGACCGAAATCCTTCAATCCATCAATTTTTAGCATACCCTGCTTTCCTCCATTGATAGTTGTGCGATAAAGTACATATCCATAGGCCTGGTTCAGGTCTTCGAAAGTCAGTGGCTGAATGCTTTGCTTTGATTTTCCAAGATACTCGTAAATACTAACTTCGGATGAAAAGGGAATAGCATCAAGAGCTGCTGCTGGCTTTGGGGCAGGAACAGCAGGCAACTTGGCACCAGGAGGCAAATGCTTTTCAATAACCGCCCTGAATTTCATAAACTTTTCAGTTGCGTTACCTGCTTCGTCAAGTGGTGCGTCGTAATCATAACTGCTGATCTGAGGTTCGTAGGGTATAGTATCACGGTAATTAGCTCCGTTCATGAAAGCGCGGGTACTACCGCCGTGGAACATATACATATTGATGGAAATGCCAGCTGCAAGTACGGAATCGAGCTTTCCTGTATATTGTTCAGCCGGAACTTTATGATGCGGTGTACCCCACCAATCAAACCATGCCGGATACCATTCGGCTATAAAGAAGGGGCCTTTGCCACCATTTAATTCGCGGATTTCCTTTTTCACGATTTCCGGATTGTCTTGCCCATTAATTGCAGGAAGTGTTCCGGGCAGGAATCCTTTTTTGATGTCTTTTTGAGGATCACATGTATATAGTAATCCATCGAACCCCGCATCAATAAACATCTCACGGTTAATACGCAAGTATTCCTTATCAGATCCATAAGAACCATATTCATTTTCAATCTGCACCATAAGCACATTACCTCCATGGTTGACCTGCAAGGGAGCAAGTTGTTTACCCACTTCGTGAATGTATTTGCGGTATTCTTCAAGGTATTGTTTTTCCCGGCTTCTTACTTTCAGACCTTGTTCATTTTGAAGCCAGTACGGATAACCTCCAAATTCCCATTCGGCACAGACATAAGGACTAGGCCGCAATATTACCCATAGCCCTTCTTGTTGTGCTATCTTTACAAATTCAGCAATATCATTGTTGCCAGAGAAATCAAACACATCTTTTTCAGGCTCATGTGCGTTCCAGAACACATAGGTTCCAATAGTATTGAGTCCCATGGCTTTTGCCATTTTCAGCCGGTCTCTCCATGCTTCTCTGGGTACGCGTGGATAATGTATTTCACCGGATACAACCTGAAAAGGTTTTCCGTCGAGCAGAAAGTCATTATCCCCAAGTTCAAAAGTATGTGCTACATTATTTTTACTGCAACTGCATAATAGTAGCAATACTGCCGACAAGTAAATTAAATTGAATATTTTCATTTAGGATGTTTTATAAATTGGAAAATTTACAAAATGCCGGAAAAACGTTTTGTTTCCCGGCATTCTATAAATTCTGCTAGTAGTTCGGATTTTGCTGTAATTGGTTCCCTGAGGCAAGAATTTCAGTCCTTGGAATTGGTAACCAATAATGTTTGGTCTCGAACTTACGCCCATCAAGTGCTATCTTGGAAGTAAAAGTAAAAGTTCCATCATTATTTTTGGTGATGACCACACCTCTTGAAGGAAGATTTTCCGTTACATCTGCTATTTTCCATCTTCTAACATCATAGAAACGATGCTCTTCAAACGCAAGCTCTATCTGACGTTCGTGTCTGATAGCAGTACGCATATCAGTCTGTGCCATTCCAGCAGCCAGATCCGGCATATTTACACTAGCCCTTGACCTGATCATATTGATGGCCTGACGGGCTGAGAAGCTTGATCCGGCTGGTACAACATCGGGGCCATAGGCTTCATTTGCTGCTTCTGCAAAATTGAGCAAAACTTCAGCATACCTGATATAAATCCAGGGCTGGAAGCCAGCATTACCCCATGGATTCTGCAAAGGATAGGCATCGTTCATGAATTTTTTAAGATAATAACCGGTTTTTGTAGTATTCCAGTTGTCATTTCCATCTCTGCTATCTTTTCCGCCTGGTATAAACGTTTCTATATTACGCTCGCGATAAGCTGCACCATTATACAAAATGGTTGCTTTAAAACGCGGATCACGATTTTCATAAGGTTTAGCTGGATTATACAGAGGGTTACTGGTATTTGCCGGAAGGCCGTTGGTTAGATCATAAACGTCTACCAGGTTTTGCGTAGGGGTATTTCCGGCCCAACCGCCATAGCCATTTGGTCCGTTAGCGATTTCCAGGTGAGTGTGATTGGCATTCTTGGTATACACACGTTCAAATATGGCTTCATTACTTTCGTTAATCAGGAACATATTACCATAGCCTCCCTGATAGATTCCATATTTGTTTAGGCCAATTACCTGCTGTGCTGCATTTACCGCAGCTTGCCAGGTACCCGCTGCTTCATATAAAGGACTGGCAGCATACAGCAATAATCTGGATTTTAGTGCCAATGCAGCACCTTTGGTAGCCCTGCCCAATAACCATGAATTATCATTATTCAACGGCAATTTAGCCGCAGCGTCATCAAGCTGTGCTGCTACATAATCAATACCCTCTTTAATAGTTGAACGTTTGAATAGCGCAGGATCCTGAAGGTTATCTGTTAAGCCAAGCACCTGATCTCCCATAAGCACTACCTTTCCGTAGTTACGGATCAGATCCTGATAACGGAATGCCCTGATGAACTTTAACTCACCTTCGAGTCTTGTTTTACGCGCGGCACTCATTTGTATGGTAGTTAAAACCTTGAGGGCATAATTGCACTCGCGAATGCCGCGGTAGCTTCTGCCCCATAATACGCCAAGTGCTCCCAGGTTTTCCGGGGCTAACTGCCCTCTTTGTACCAACCAGGTATTGTCATCATTATTATAAATGGACTCATCAGTCAATGAACTCCACATGCTATATTCGAACCCACGTCCAAATCCTGGATTGGTTCCATCTGCTTCTTTATCTTGCAGCCTTGTTCCAATGTAACTATTGGTTACAAAAGCCTCAAACACGGCGGTATCTGTTTCCAACGTATTCGTTGGGATCCGGTCTGTTGCAGTAACATCCAGAAAATCCTTTTTACATGAACTCAGTGCCAGTACACCGCTTAATAAAATAAAAACTGGTATGCTATATTTGTACTTCATTTTTACAAGATTTAAAATTTAACGTTTGCACCTAAATTGATGATCCTTTGCTGCGGATAAAACTGTCCGCTTTCGCTGCTACCTTCAGGATCATAGTCTTTTACTTTAGTGATTGTGAATAAGTTAAAGGCACTTGCAAATATCCTTACTCCGGAAACCTTGATCTTTGATAGAAAATCTCCTTTCAGGTTGTAGGCAAGCTCTACGTTCTTAAGACGCAGGAATGAAGAATTATTCAGCCAGAAATTGTTTTTATAAGCACCCCCACTAATGGCGTTACCTGCACGTTCAGTCACTTTTGGAAAAGATCCGTTAGGATTGGAAGGGCTGAACCTATTATCGGCCCAACTGCTATAAAAATTACCTATACTACCTGATTCTGGCAATACATACTGGCTTACCCTTGCCTGTCCTGCGAACAATACCGAAAGATCGAAGTTTTTATAAGAGGCATTGAAGTTAAAACCATACGTAATTTGAGGAATGTTACCATATTTTGCCATGCTCATATCATCTGCGTTGAGCACGCCATCACGATTATAATCTTCATAGATCAGGTCGCCGATTTTCGCTCCTGAAACATGAGGATTATTATCCAGATCAGCCTGGGTACGGAAGATGCCTATCGCATTGTACAACAAATAACTGTTCAGTGGCCTGCCGGTCTTTTTTTGGTAATCTAACGTACCAGAGGCTTCATCGATGAAGATGACTTCACTTTTAGCATAAGTCATGTTACCAGACACACCCCAGTTGAATTCATTTCCACGATGCGTATAGCCCAGTGTACCCTCAAAACCTTCACTGTTGACTTTACCAATATTTTCTGAAGGAACTAATGGATTGTAATTTGAACTGCCATCATTATAAGGATTCACAATACCAGAAGATCCAGGAAGAGAGGCATTACGTGTTGCAAGGATGTCGGACCTTTTTTGTTTGAAATAGATCGCCTCAAATGTGAAGTTTTTCAGGAATGTAGCGTTAATCCCTATGTCAAGTTTTTTTGATACTTCCCAGGTAATATTCGGGTTAGCAAGTTTTGACAAACCCACTCCCGGTTGAATAGTTGGCGCACCACCTGGTGCTTGCGCCACAAAGCCATTACCTACCAGAATGTAATTATCATAGTACTGAAATGCATTAACATTGTCATTACCCAACGAACCATAAGAAGCTCTTAACTTCAGTTCGTCGAAGAACTTCACATTATCACCGAACCATTTTTCTTTATTGATGCGCCATCCAGCAGAAACCGAGGGGAAAGTACCCCATTGTTTGCCAGGAGCAAAGATGGATGAACCATCGCGACGCAGTTGACCTTCAAATAGATATTTATCGTCGTAGGCATACGCCAGTCTGCTGATTATACTTTTGCGGGTATAGTTTGAACTGTAACCGGAATTCAGAAAATCTGTTGCTGCTGTTCCTCCCTGAGAAAGCTCAGGCAATTGGTTTGACAGGTAATTGAAGCGATCAGCGTCAAAGAACTCAAGGTTATTTTTGCTTTGCTCATACCCCACAAAGGCGTTAATATTATGTACACCAAACTTACGCTCAAAATTCAGTTTAATGTTTGAAGTAAGTAATGATTCTCGTTTTTGCGATTCTTTAAGGGTGGCTTTATTGTTATTCCCTCCATAAACACCTGAAGTGTATGTATCGGTTGATGCTTGATACTCATACAATAAATAAGGTTTATTAAAGGTTTTCACAAATACATTAGACTTGTCTACAGAGAAAAATCCATCTGCCGACAGGCCTTCGATACCCGGTATCTGGTAGCTGCCTTTCAAAATAGCATTAAGCACCTGTGTAGGGTTATTGCTAGTCCCCCCCAAATCCGTTACAAGTACTGCAGGGTTTGAGCCTTCTATCCCTCTGGTTGGCAATCCATTTGGATAAAATGCAGCTACAATAGGTTTAGAGCGGTAAAGTGATCTGAAAAGATCATTGGCGCCAGTTATTGGAAATTTGCGATTTTCTTCGCGGCCGGCAAGTGATAATCCCACTTTCAGACGCTTGCTCACATTTGCATCAATATTTGAGCGGAAATTGTATTGTTTATAGTTGGTAACCCCATTTTTATAGATTCCGTCCTGATCGATCATACCAAGCGACATGTAATACTTCACATCATCAGTTCCTCCGTTTACAGACAAACTGTGCTGATTCTGCAGCGCAGATTTCTTGAGCACTGTTTGAGCCCAGTCTGTATTCGGGTACAAGATCGGATCAGAACCATCCCTGAATTTCTGAATTTGTTCTTCGGAATAAGATTGGTTCAAACCTCCGGATTCACTTGCGTAATAGTTGATCTCGTTCATGATCTGCGCATACGTTGCTGCATCCGCAAGTTTTGGCAAACGGGTAGGTGAACTAAAACCCTGGTTAAAGCTGTAGCTTATGGTAGGCTTACCTGTTTTACCTTTTTTAGTGGTTACAAGGATTACTCCATTGGCAGCTCGATTACCATAGATCGCTGCCGAAGCATCCTTCAGTACCGACACGCTTTCAATGTCGTTCGGATCCAGGCGTTCCAAACCTCCGATTTGTCCGGGTACACCATCTACCACTACAAGCACGGCATTGCTACCGGTTGTGGCTTGCCCGCGAATTGTGATGCTCGAACCATCGTATCCTGGTTCTCCTCCTCTATTATTGATTACCACACCCGAAAATCTTCCTGCCAGTGCATTGGATAGGTTGGGCTGTGGACTTTTAACAAGTTCAGTTCCCTTTACCTGCGAGATAGATCCGGTTACCGTTTCTTTCTTTTGGGTACCATACCCAACAACAATCAGTTCATTTAATGAAGTCTGATCGGGAGTGAGCTGGATATTTAGCAAAGTCTTTCCTCCAACAGGCAATTCTATTTTTGTATACCCAATATAAGTGAAGACAAGGATGGCATTGTCAGGCGCATTTATACTGTATTTACCTTGTGCATCAGTGATTGATCCGGTTGTTGTTCCTTTCACAATTACACTTACTCCCGGTAAAGGGTTGCCTGCTTCATCGCGCACTGTACCTGTGATCACAGCTTGCCGAGCATTAAATGTTGAGGGTTTTACTATCAGCTCTGATGCTTGTGTCGACTGCGCCGAAAGCAGTACCGCGTTTATTACCGTTGCAACAAACACCTTCTTTGTCATCGGCCAAAGCGGAGAATATACATTTCGTATAGTTTTTCTCATATCGATTTATATTTGGTTTTGAAATTATCCTGTCAACTGCTCCCGTTCAAACACAGGATTTATGTTGTGCGCACAACATAAATACCCGATCTTCGATTGAGTCGACAGGGCTAAATTCGATGGATTTACAGAGAATCAAAGGGGGTAAACAACCAATATTAGAGGGGTAAAATTTAGATTCCACCTCAAAAAAGGCTATTTCCTTACTACATCCTTGTTTAGGGTAATATTTTTTGAAAAATTCTTGCGGTATTTCTTGATGTAGTCTGAAGGATTCATCTCGAACAATTTATTAAACTGCTCTCTGAAATATTTAATGTCATTCATGCCCACCATAAACATGGTCTCTGAAATGGTATTGTCTGTATTAATAAATATTTCAGCAGCTTTCCGTAAACGTATAAAACGAATAAAACTGTTAGACGATCGTCCGGAAATAGATTTGATTTTGTTAAACAAGTTAGAGCGCGACATACCAATCTCATCGGCCAGGATCTGAATATTAAAGTTTGGATCAGTAATGTGTTTTTCTACAATCCTGATGCAGTCTTGAAGGAAATCTCTGTACTCAGCCGAGATTCTAAAATTATTTGGGTTCAAAGTAACCTCATTGTAGAAATATTGCTGAAGGCTGCTCTTGCTTTTCAAAATACCCGCAACCCTGGCCACCAACAAATCCTTATCAAAAGGTTTACTGATGTAATCATCGGCACCGATCTCAATACCTTTCAATTTAATTTCAGGCGATGAACTGGCGGTCAGCAACACTATTGGAATATGGCATAAAGAGGTATCTTCCTTGACCAGGCTACAGATCTCTATTCCGCTAATGCCTTGCATCATGACATCACTGATGATGAAATCAGGAAGAAATTCCCGGATCATCTTCATCCCCTCCTCCCCACTTGCAGCAACATACAAGTTGTACTGGGTTTTAAAAACCTCAACCAGATAATCCCGGATGGATTTATTGTCATCTATGATAATGAGGGATTTTCTTTCTGAAGCAAAGGCAGCGTCATATTGTTCTACAGTTATACTTTCTTTTTGATCAAGCGGATTCACCTCATCATCGGCCAATTCCTTTAACAGTAAAGAACTCGTTTCCGAAACCGGGAGAATCTGATCTATGTTAAGGTGCGTTCTTCCTTTCAGCAACGTGATAAAAAAGGTAGTCCCCTGATTCTGGCTACTTTTATAACTGATCGTACCGCCATGACTCTCAATGAAATTCTTTACCAGATATAATCCGATACCGAAGCCAGTTCTTAAAGAATTGTTATGATCAGGCTCCTGATAAAACCTGCTGTAAATTTTCTGTCCTGCGTTGTCGGGAATGCCAGATCCGCTATCATTGACCTGAATCTTTACTGTATCCAAAGTTTCTGACACCTCAAGGGAAACGCGTCCTTCATCTGGTGTAAATTTTATTGCATTTGAAAGCAGGTTAAATATGGCAATCTCTAATTTTTCGCGGTCTGCATAAATCTGTATATGATCTTGTGAAGAGATAAATTCATAGTTTATCTTTCTTGAGCGAGCCTGATGTGAAAAACACAGGTATACTTCTTTACACAAATTGACGATATCCAGATCTGCAGCTTTCAACTTATCTGCCTGGGTATCAGCCTTTCTGAAAAGCAGTAGCTGATCAACCAGGCTCAGTAGTCTTTTTGCATTCCGATAAACGATATTAAGGTTACTGGTATCTACATTTTTATCATCATGATAAAGCAATTCCTTAATCGGATTGATGATTAAAGTAAGAGGAGTTCTGAATTCATGAGAAATATTGGTAAAAAAAGAAAGTTTTTTCTCATTGAGTTCCTTTTCTTTTTCACTTTCGATATTGGCTACCTTTATTTTATACTTCAGGTCTTCCTGTTTATTTCTGTACAGTATATATGCGTAAATGGCCAGGCAAACTGCTGCCGCATATAAAAGATACGCCCACCAGGTCCAGTACCATGGCGGACTGATATGGATAACCAGAATCCTTCCCTTATTGTTCCATACACCATCATTATTAGACGCTCTTATCCAAAGTTTATACGTTCCCGGATTTAAGTTTGTATAAGTTGCCTTACGTTGTGAACCAACATAATTCCATTTCTTATCAAAGCCTATTAATATATATGCATATTTATTTTTTTCTGGATACCTGTAATTTAGGCCCACAAATTCAAATGAGAAAACACTTTGCTCATAGTCAAGAGTCAGTTCCTTTACGATATTCAGGTTTTCTTTTAAAGGCCCTTTGGAGGTTGGGAGAACAGATTTATTGAACAATTGAAAATCAGTAAAATATACTGGTGGTATGGTTTTATTTGAATGGATAGCCAAGGGATCAAATTTGATAATTCCCCTACTTCCGGCCAGATGTATGTTTTGCCCATCATTAAACATAACCGAATTCACGTAAACCCCATCAGCCTCATCGAAATTCCTAACTGATATATGCTTAGGATCAAATGTTGATATTCCACTTTCAGTAGTTACCCACATATTTCCTTCAGCATCTTCAGTAATTCCTCTGAATACATTATTGGAAAAACCATCCTTTTTCGAATATGTAACAAAACGTTTCTCTTTAGCTACATATTTGTTTAATCCATCTGGTGTAGAGATCCAAATGTTATCATTGGAGTCCTGATAAAGGCTTCTGATAATGTTGCTACTGATTCCAGTACCTGAGCGTTCTGAAGACCGGATCACCTGAAAGCGTTCTGAGTTTCTGTCAAAACGGTTTAGTCCGCCCCCATATGTTCCAATCCAAATATCACCTCTTTTGTCCTTTAACAAGGAATAAAGGTGGTTATTGCTTAAGGAATACCTGTCGTCCTTTTTGTTATAATAATGCTTAAAAGTATTGTTATTGCTATTGTAAACTTTAAGCCCCGCATCGGTTGCAAGGTAGTAGATGCCGGGGTCAACCTCAAGGATATCCCGAAAAACATCTTCGTTAAAAAGACTGCCCAAAGCGGAGTGATGATTATGGTGAACAAATAAGTTGCGCTCCTGATCGTAGCTATCAAATCCATTTTCGGTCAAAATCCATAAAACCCCCTTGCTATCAAAATAAAGCTTACTTATGTCATTGCTCTTTAAGCTAGTTGTTTGTACATTTTTTTTAAAGCCAGACATCTTTCCAGATTTATAGTCTAGCGTAAACAGTCCCTTGCTGGTACCAATCCAAAGCGTATTACTTTTACTTGCCAGGCTATTCACTTCGCAATTCTCCAGCTTAAGATCTGTCAAATCAAACTTATATTGCTGACGATCAATCTTCAAAACACCATTCCTGCCGTTAATCCAAATGATACCATTACGATCTATGTAGGAATCTCCAAAAGCATAGTTTATCACATTTTTAATAGGCTCCCATTTAGAATTCTGAGTATTCAACCAATAGAACCCATTACTTGCTCCAACAATGAGCGTGTTTTTTTGTATTGGCAAGATACTGTAGACACCATTACTGGCCCTATCTGGCAACAGAACTGACTTGAAATTGTTTTTTTCCGGATCGAACTTAAACAGACCACTCCAGTAAGTACCAATCCAAATTATACCATTTTCATCATATGCAAGTGACCAGATGTCGTTTGGATTTTTAAGTCCGGGTAACTGCGTCTGCTGAAAATTGGTGAAACGCTTTGTGTGCTTATTAAACTTATTCAGTCCACCACTCCAGTTTCCAAGCCATAAGCTTCCGTGTTTGTCTTCGACAATAGCGTTAACTGATTTCCCAACCATAGCACCTGGTATACCCGGATTGGGCTGATAAGTGGTGAAGGATCTGGTTTGTTCATGAAATCTATTAAACCCATCATCTGTTCCAACCCATATGGTTCCCTCACGATCACAAAGTATCGACCATATTTTATCATTACTGATCGAAGAACCTACTTTTTCATCATGATGAAAGCCCTGAAACTTTTCAGTAAGTGGGTCCAGTAAATTTAAGCCATCCATTGTCCCAACCCATAACCTACCTTGATGATCCTCTACTATTGTGCTAACATAATTATTGCTGATAGAAGTATGATCTCCTTCCGCATGGTAAAATACTTTAAATGTATAACCATCAAAACGACACAAGCCGTTTTCAGTACCTATCCAAATAAAACCTCTTCGATCCTTAAGAGTGGCTGTCGTATTTTTAGAAGGCAGTCCATCTGCAATAGTATATGTTTTAAATGCATAGCTTCGATACAAAGATTGTTCATTGTTCCCCTCTGAACTTAGCTGTGCTTGAACAGGCAGAGACTGAACTTCCATCCATATTAAAACAATAAAAAAATAAAGTAAACGCATGATGAACCTATGGATAGTAGGGTATAGTTGAGACGGAAATTATCCTCGAAGATAACATTTAGCCATCAATTTCAACAACCATCATGAATTTTTCGCTCATACGACCCATATGAGCGAAAAATTTTGTTTAGTATTTTCCTGCGCTAAGTTTACTTTCAGGCAAAACGTATTTCCTGTTAACTTTATCCAATACAACATAAAGAGAATCATTATTCTCATTTAATCCTTCCAGGATAACTTTGTTTCCATCAGTGGTATGGTAATTCAATGTCAACCTGGCCCGATTTGAACTCCGCTCAGGACGAGCAAATTCACGGTCTCTTCTGGTAGACCAGGCGCGTTTATCGATCATCCTGTTTTCATCACCTATATTCTTCCATGCCACTTTACTGATCCAGTTATCTGTTTTACCGCTTTCCTTCTCGTCGGAGCCACCCCTTCTGCCTCGTCCACCTCTAGATGCAAGGGCATTTTTATCCTGTAGATAAAGTACATGTTCTACAGTATCAGCATAGTAATGAAAAGCACGCTGTCCGCCTGCGGTACCGGCAATTTCGAATGTACGTTGTATATCGCGCATTGGACTGCCACCACCATTGGACGGGTCAACTACTACTGGTTTATTAATCCTGAATGTCAGCGTGGTCCATTTTTCAAAGGTGGCTTCCTTCCATCGTACACTATCTAATGGGGAATACGGAATCTCCTGTCCATTTATTTTAAACACCGTAACATTATAATTGCCCCTTAGTGTTTTCACCCCTGCTGTTGATGGCTGTTTATAAGGATCATACTTAAAATTAATCACTTCGGTATAAGTCAGAATTACAAAGAAGATAAGGATGGTAAGTCCTTTTAATGCAAACCTGGTATATTTATATATCGGCTTACGGTAATCCGGATAGTAAAATTGTGGTACGGTATAGCGTTCAAGAATCAGCAGGTTGTATAATCTTGGCACATCTGCAGCAATGACTAAAGTGCCCAGCAAAACAAAATAGAAGGCATATACATGCACTCCACCATCATAAGCATAGTTCACAAAAGTGATATCGCCCAATGCACCAATAAGTAATACAGCACCATAGGTAGCTGTCTTTCTGAAGAGCAATAAGGCTCCGGCAGCAAGTTCTACTATACCACCAAATACCTGATACCAGGGTACTATACCTACGGAAAGCCAGTAGATTTTTTGTGCGGTAAAGTCGCCAAAATCTGTATTCAGGAGGCCCAGTGAAGGAAACGGCATTTGAGTTGGGAACAATTTTGTAAAACCAAAACCAATAATCCCTATAGCTGCCCTAAAACGTACAACTACGGTTAGCCAGTAATATAATACATTGTAAGACTGCCTTTTTCGGTCGAGCAAACTCCACACCAGCCCTACTACTACTGCTATAGCCAATGCATTTCCCCATGAACTGTAGTCGCTAAGCCAGCTTCTTTTTCTCTGAACATTACTTTCATTGCGTTGTGATCTCTCTTTATCTGAATCAATCTTTGATGATTCAGCACCTTTTGCCCGCGTTAAGGAGTCGCTGCGACGCTGTTTTTGAGGACTGGCAGCTTCTTGTCCTTCCCCATCAGCAATGTTTGGCCGTCCTGAACCACCAAATAGCACAGGGGGTGTATTGGTACCGAAGCGTGCAATATCATATATATCACGATAATGTGGATTTAGCCAATCGATGGCAATTAAATTTTTATACCAACCACTACTTAGCGGAATGGATACCAGCAAGAAGAACACAAACGTAATGCGAAATGCTATTTTTTTGCCTGTCGACCACTGAGTTGGTGTATTTTCTGAATTATTCATTTTCATTTGTATTAAAGTTTCAGACGATTACGACGGCCAAGTTTAATGGGATACTTCTTGTCTATTTTGTTCAGTAAAACGTAAACAGAATCTTTTGAATTGTTAACGCCCGAAAGGATTATTGTTGCGCTATCTGGCCTGCTATACTTCAGTACCAGTTTATCGTTCTTGTAATTACTGTTTTTGTTTTGCAGTAATAACAGATGGTTTACTGTATCTGCTTTATAGCTGTAATAATGTCTTCCACCGGAACCGGCCAACTCGTAATTTCTGTCTTTATCTTTATAGCTGATCTGTTCATAGTTGGTAGAATCAAGTATAACCGGTCTGTTTGAACGGATACTTATTGTGGCCCATTTTTCAAACACCACATCCTTCCATCTTGTTGAATCCGTAACAGAATAAGGGAATACTTTGCCATTGAGTTTAAACTCACTAACATTATAAATCCCACTAGCTCCTTTTAATCCTTTTGCTTTTGGAAACTGATAAGGGTCGGTCCTATACCCTTTGTAGGTCTTAAACCCGTAAACAAATACAAAAAAGAAGATCACTGCACTTTTCAAAACAATCCTGCCATTTTTTAACCATCCGGTAAATACGGGCTTAAATAAATTCGGAGCAGTTGGTTTGCCCAGTGAGATCAGGTTATAGATTCGCCCTGCATCATAGGCCAATACAAATATAGCCAGCGAGATCAGGTAAAAGCTGTACACATATTCTCCGCCTTCGTAAGCAAGATTTGAAATGAATACATTCCCTGTAAACACCAGTATAATAAACGCGCCTATTGAGGCTGTTCTTCTGAAGAACAAGAGAATGCCTGCAAGCAGTTCCACTCCACCAAGAAAAGACTCGTAACCCGGCACTACACCAAGGCTCAGTGAGAATATCTTCCAGTCGGTAAAGTCGCCATAACTGGTATTCAGGTTACTGATGGATGGAAAAGGTGCCTGCAACGGAAAAAACTTGATAAGCCCGTAACCGATAACTCCTATAGCCAGCCTGTACCTCAATATGGTCCTTAACCAGTAGTACAAAATGCTATAATCTGTATCTGGTTTCTCTTTTTTAGCCCATACTGCGGCCCCAATGGCGGCTATGACGGCAATAATGATCCAGTCGATGAAACTTCCTGTGGCAGAACCAAAGCTGGGGAAATACCTGGTAATGAAAAAAATATCTCCATAATTGAGGTTGAGCCAGTTAATGGCAAAGATTCCTTTATAGTACTTCCAGTCCAGCGGGATGGTTTGAAGAATGAAATAGATGAAAAAGAAGCGCAGAGCGGTTTTTTCATAACCATTCCATTCAGGAGAAGATTGATCTAATTTAATAGTTGTCATAATCTATAAATTTTAATATCCTGGATTATTTGGCCCTAATGCCGGATCTATCAGCAGCTGATCATTAGGAATAGGCATCAGGTATTTTCTGACGTCAGTAATGTTCAGTACAACGGATGCTCTTCCTGTTCTTACCAGGTCAAACCAGCGGTGCGGCTCAAAAGCAAATTCAACTCTTCTTTCATTTTCAATAGCCAACAACACATTTGCTTTGGTAACTGCAGGTGTTCCCGCCAGTCCAGCGCGGTCTCGCACCGCATTCAGGTCAGCAATGGCACCGGCTAACTTATCATTAGCAACAGTCGCACCGTCGGGAGCCTGGTTACTTCGTGCTTCGGCGCGGATCAAATAAAGTTCAGCTATGCGAATCAGATAAGAAGGATCTGTTGCAGGACTCCTGTAATATAAATTGCCATACCAACGGTTCTGGTTGTCTTTTGCCACCAAAACACTTCTTGTACCTCCAATCAGTGGATCATTTACCAATGCTACAAATGCATCATTGGGTGCCCATTGGCGAGTTCCCCCATTTTGCTGAGGCTGCCATTGTCCACGATGCCCATTGGTTTCTGCAGCGCTGTAAAAGAGTTCGAACACAGACTCCTGAGTGGCCCTGGCATCGTTCTGAAAGAAACTTCCAAAAGGTTTCAGTAATTTGTAATTCGCGTTATCAACAATCAGCTTTGTTGCATACAATTCTGCATTTGCCCAATCGCCTCTATATAAGTAATACCGCGACTTTAGCGCCCATACTGTTTTTCGGGTAGCTCTATGTCTGTCCGTAGTTTCAGTCAACAGAGGTTCTGCTTTATCCAGATCGTTCAACACTTGTGCGTATACTTCATTTTGCGGACTGCGCGGAATCCCACTGTTATCAGTTGCCGTTTCAGTAGGCTTGGTGATCAGCGGTACGCTGCCCCAGGTTCGGGCCAGATCGAAATAGGCTAATGCACGAATAAAATAAGCCTGACCAACGATCTGGTCTTTTGTACTTTGGTTAAGGAGTGGATCTGTTACTCCAGGAACCTTTTGAATAACCTGGTTCGCCCTGCTAATGGTTAGGTAAATGGCCGACCAAGCGCTGCTGATGGTAGAGTTGTCAGCACTAACATTATGATTTATGAATTCCTGAACCTGTGATTGTGAACCTGTCCATTGTATGTTATCACCATTGAGATATCCAATTGACTGAAATGTGGTACCATAATAAGACCCGGATGCCAGTGCAGCATAAACCCCGGTTAGTGCAGTTTGTGACGATGCATTGTCGTAGATCGTTTGCTTGTCTGACACTGATGCACGAGGCTCTACATCCAGGTATTTCTCGCAAGAGGAGAAGGACAGGATGCTAAAGAAGGACAAGATATATATTGCTTTTTTCATGATTTCTAATTTCTTATCCCTAATTATAGGGACACATTTATACCAAATTGAAAACTCCGTGGCTGTGGTGGTGTACCCAGATCAATTCCCTGCGCATTTTGTGAACTACTGGCAGAAGACTCAGGATCAAGGCCTGTATAATTGGTGATCAGGAACAGGTTATTAGCCGTCACAGACAATCTCACCCTATCCAGCTTAACCCGTTCTGTAATCGATTTAGGAAGTGTATAACCAAGTACCAAAGAGCGTAAGCGCAGGAAAGAGGCATCTTCCAGCCAACGACTGCCATCATCTTTATAGTTGTTGTTGTTAATTCCATCTGGCCTTGGTGTGTTCGTTACATCACCAGGCTTCTGCCACCTGTCTACGTTACTGGCAAAAATGATACGGTTGGCATCACGTGCTCCGCCAGCTTCACCAAAAAACCTGTTGTGGTTATACACCTTGTTTCCATAAGAAAAGGAAAAGAATACACCCAGATCTAATCCTTTATAAGCAAAATTATTACCCATACCGCCAAAGAACTTAGGCCATACGCTCCCGTAGACCTGCCTATCTGCAGCAGTGATCTTACCATCCTTATTGTAATCATCATACACCACGTTACCCGTTTGTGGGTCTACATAAAGCTCTTTATATAGGTAGAAAGAGTACAAAGGGCTTCCCTCTATATTCCAGATCAGGTCCCTGCTTCCAAACTTCACC
Source organism: Pedobacter sp. 05T44 (assembly GCF_056395985.1). Taxonomy (NCBI): domain Bacteria; kingdom Pseudomonadati; phylum Bacteroidota; class Sphingobacteriia; order Sphingobacteriales; family Sphingobacteriaceae; genus Pedobacter; species Pedobacter sp. 05T44. The sequence continues at coordinate 333,188 of NZ_JBFTKO010000002.1, read as the reverse complement.
GGTGCAGATAATTTCTCTATTTTGTTCTTATTTCCGGATATATTGAAGCTCGTTGTCCAGTTAAAGTCCTTTCCTTTAATATTGGTAGAGCTGATTCCCAGCTCATAGCCCCTGTTACTAATCTCTATCTGATTTTTAGTATAACTACTAAAGCCTGTTGTAGCGGCTAACGGGCTGGAAATTATCCCATCACTGGTATATTTTCTGTAGTAATCAAATGAAAATGCCAGCCTGCCCTCAAATAAAGAGAGATCAAATCCTGTGTTGAACTGAGTAGTTTGCTCCCAGCCAAGATCAGGATTGGCAATTTGCTGAGGTGCTGTACCTGGGTTTCCAAGGTATGATGAACCTCCAGACCAAAGGCCAAGTGAAGAAAAATCATCGGCACCATTCTGGCTTCCTGTAATACCATAACTAGTTCTGATCTTCAGATCAGTGATAAAGTCCACATTTTTCAAAAAGTTTTCTTCTTTAACCTGCCATGCTGCACCTACGCCGGGAAAATACCCCCATTGCTTGTCCTTTCCGAATGCAGATGATCCATCCGCACGCAGACTGAAATCAAGCAGGTATTTGCCATCGAAATTGTAATCAAGCTTAGTAAAGAAGGCAGCAAGATTCCTTCTCGACCACCTTTCTGAACCAGTAGTTACCGCAGCGGAGGAAATAAGCTTATACGAATTGTTGGCAAAGCCTCTGCCGGTGGCCGAAGTGGTACTACTCACATCGCTTTGCAATGTATTACCCACTAAAATGCCAAATGTATGTTTGTCATTAACCTTAAAACTATAGGAAAGTGTTTGCTCATTAAGCAGCGAGGTGCGCTGACCAACGGATGAAGTGGCCAGACCATTTGGACTTCCCGAGATCAGGAAAGTATTCCAATATTCAGATTCAGGATAATTGGTATAGTCCAAACCAAAACTGGAACGGAACTTCAGTCCTGGTAAGAGTTCTGCCTCACCGTATAGGTTACCAATGTAACGTAAACTGGTAGAGTTGATGTCGTAATTTTCAAGCAAAAGCTGTACATTATCAAAGCCGGCTCTACCAACCAATACACCCTGTGCATTATAAGGTGACAGATATGTAGGTGTGTGCAGTGCCGCCTGAAGTAAACCACCAGCTGGCCCATCTCCTGCCCGGCCTTCATTGCGGTGGGTCCTGCCAAGGGTGTTGCTTATACCCACTGTTATTTTATTAGTGATCTTCTGATCAAAATTTGCCTTGAAGCTGGCGCGATCGAAAGATATAGGTGCCAGAATGGACTCCTGTTTGTTGTATCCCGCCGAAATGTAATATTTTGTTCCGTTGTTTCCTCCAGCCAAAGAAACATCGTAATTCTGCAGCGCAGCAGTACGAAAAACCTGACTTAAGCGGTCGTAAGTTTGCTGCTCTTCAGGTAAGCCTCTGCCTCCTTCTGAAACAGGACGGAACGGGCGGGTAGCAAAAGTTCCACCAGTATTGATGTAATTCTCGTTAATCAATTCAGCATGTTGTGGGCCGGTTGCCAGATCCCATAGTTTAATGGCTTTTGCAAAACCATTATTTACATTCAGATCAAGCTTCGGCTTCTGGTTAAAGTTACCACGCTTAGTGGTAATGATAACAACCCCATTGGCTCCCCTAACCCCATAAAGCACAGTTGCTTCAGCATCTTTCAACACAGAAATACTCGCAATATCGTTCGGGTTAATATCAGCAATAGGCGATGTGGACTTACCACCTGTATCATAAGTCTGCAAGCTGGTATTACTTATAAATACCCCATCTATCACATACAAAGGATTGTTGTTTCCGTTAATACTATTAGCCCCGCGCAGTCGAATGTTTACAGTCTCGCCTGGCACACCCGTATTATTGGTGATCTGTACACCAGCTACTTTTCCCTGAAGCTGCGATTCAAAGCTACCACCCGGAATGTTCTTTACATCATCGAGACTGGTTTTTACGACAGATCCGATTACGTTTCTGCGCTCCTGCGAACCGTAGGCCACTACTACCACATCATTTAATTGGTTAGTAATCTCCTTTAATTCTATTTCTATAGCTTCAGTTCTGGCTATCACTTCCCTTTTCTCATATCCGATAAAAGTGATAACCAAAGTATAGGGCAGTTTCTGGCCAGTTACAAAGTTGAACCTACCATCTTTGTCAGTCTGTACCGAATGTGTAGTACCTGTAATGCTTACACTGGCACCGGCGATTCCTTTTCTGGTTACCTGGTCTATAACCTGCCCTTTTAATGTAGAATTGACAATTGTTTGGGTTTGAGACCTGGAAATCAATGGAATAAATAAAAACATTATAAGACCGCTAAGCAGCAGTAATGTTTTTTTAACAAAGGAGCGAGCACTAGATAAAGGCCTCTCCTTTTTAAAATTTTGCATAACTTTAAAAAGTTTTAATTAATTAATCGTTGGTTGAAACTAGTGGCATTTCAGTAGGTGATTGGCGTTGCATACTGATGGCCAGCGTAAAGGCAGGATCTTATCCTGTCTTTATTTTTTTAAGGGAGTAGCAAAAATGCTATTGCTCGAAACAGCAACAACAGTAAGCTGAGAATTTCAACTTCAGGCGAATAGATGTGGCGTCTTCTTTTTTGTGGAGTAATTGTTTTTCCATGTGTTTATTTAATCATAGTAATTGATTCTTTTTCCACAAATGTAACGGCATTTTTTACAAAAACAAATTAATTCTATCGATTTACTAGATTTTATTATATTTGGCCGTCATAAGGTCAATTGTAAATTAGAAATGAAAATAAAAATTGTTGTTGGAACAGCCCTGCTAGGTCTGAATTTATTTCATCAGGTATCTGCCCAGCAGCCCGTCCCATCAACGCATAAAAATGAGACAGGTTATCCTTCAAGATTTGGCTTTGGCAGGTTGGCTACAACAGCAGAAATTGCCTTATGGGATATAGACGTACGTCCAGATGGAAAAGGACTTCCTGCGGGGCAAGGTGATGTATTAAAAGGTAAAGTAATATATACATCAAAATGTATGGCTTGTCATGGCAATAACGATACAGATCTTTCAAAAATCAAACTCCCTGGTCCCGTCCTGGTTAGCGATACTTTAGCGAAAAGCAGGCCTAAGGCCATCGGAAATTACTGGCCGTATGCAACTACATTGTTTGACTACATCCGTAGAACAATGCCTTACAACCAACCCGGATCATTGACCGATAACGAGGTATACAGCATTACTGCCTATCTTCTTTATGCCAATAAAATCATTAAACAAAATCAGCTGCTGAATGCAAAAACATTACCAGGCATCGTTATGCCTGCAAAAAAACTGTTCATTATGGATGACCGTAAAGGAGGGCCTGAAGTCAGGTAAGGAACAATGAAAGCGCAAAAAAAAGACAAACAAGTTATAAAATCCAACAAGATAAGCCGCCGGACCTTGCTTGGCAGTATGGTTGCTGCCGCTGTTTTACCAGTGAATTCGATATTTGCAAAACATGTACAAACAGGACCGCATATTGCCCCTGAACCACCAGAAGATCCGACAAAAGCAATAGGCCCCGGCCCAAGTGCGCAAGGCAAGCGCTCAACGTTTGAACATCCTGTACGCAAGTTTTCGGAGACCTCTTCACGTAGCCCTTTGCAGGATTTTCATAGCACCATCACTCCTTCCGATCTTCATTACGAAAGACACCATGCCGGCGTACCAGCCATTGATCCACAAAAATATGAGCTGCTCATCCATGGAATGGTTGAGCGTCCAATGAAATTTACACTTGCAGAGCTGAAGCGTTTTCCCGCTGTGAGCCGAATCTGTTTCCTGGAATGTGCCGGTAATTTTCGTGGAGGAAAGGAAGAATTAACTCCACAGGAGATACTAGGGCTTACCAGTCAGAGCGAATGGACCGGAGTTATGCTGTCAACCCTTTTTCGTGAAGTGGGTGCTGATCCAAAGGCTTTATGGTTCCTGGCAGAAGGCTCAGATGCTGCTGTCATGACCCGCAGCGTTCCGGTAAAAAAGGCCTGGGACGATGCTATGATCGTTTATGCACAAAATGGAGAGGCTATCAGACCAGAACAAGGATATCCGGTACGCCTGCTGCTCCCGGGATGGGAAGGCAACATGAACATCAAATGGCTGAGAAGAATAGAGTTATCAGACGAACCCTATATGACCAGGGAAGAAACCTCAAAATACACCTACCCTGTAAAAGATCGTATACGAATGTTCAGCTTTGAAATGGATGCCAGGTCGATTATTACTTTTCCTTCTTATCCTCAAAAGATAATGCCTGGCTGGGTTGAGATCAGGGGAATTGCATGGAGTGGCAGAGGAAAAATTGAAAAAGTTGAAGTGAGTACTGATGCGGGGAAAACCTGGCAGGATGCCAGACTACAAGATCCGGTGCTAAGCAAGGCGCATACTTATTTCAGGCATCTCTGGCAATGGGATGGTAACCCAACGGAAATACTAAGCCGCGCTGTTGATGAAACAGGATATGTACAGCCAACCCTTCGGCAACTGGCTGAAGCACGTGGCACAGCTGTGGGTGGTTACCACATGAATCCCATTACATCATGGCAGATTAAAACAGACGGCAGCACATTGTTTAAGCCCGAATAGATAGCAACCCTTTTACAAGGGCTTTCCATTGAGGATAAGACAGCCCAATTTTAGCACCCCAACCTACAAATACATTGCGGATGTTATCAAGGGTGTTATCGGTACCGGTATTAGGCATCTCGTTCCTACCGTGTTCCTCTGCACTAACAGTATTCCCCATACGTTTGACCTGAAAGGTCGAGGTTGCCTCATCTGTGAGAAAATGCGCTGTATCCTCTTTGTCGTTTAAAGGGTTAGCAGAAGGCCGTACCGTGATGCTCAATACTTCTGCACCATCCAATTCCTCGGTTATAATCTGTTCAATCCGAACCCAATCATAGCCTTTACCTGCAACAGTTCCCGGACCAGGAATATCAATTTTAATATGATCGCCATCTATTGCAAACCTGCTTACCTGATGACCACTAGAATCGGTAAGGTAAAAATTTGACATTTCAGTGCCTGCGATCTTTGCCCATTGGTTTATATCCAGCAATCTTTCCTTCACAATTTTAAAAAAATCTACCGCCTCGGCTACCGAGGCTAGTTCGACCTTTTCTACGGCATTCATTTCTGTTCCGTTCTGTTGTTCAGGGACATGACTTGCTCCCGGATCATTGTTATGATTTGTTTCCATGATACCAATAGCAACTGATACAATCCTAAAAAGTTTTGATTTTAAATAAAATTATAGTGGTCTTCTCTTAGTCAGGAAACACCATCTGCTGTATACTGCTTCAACATATTCGTTGATGGGGCAAAAAACAAGCTGCCGGTGCATGCAGTGCTGAAATCGAGTATCCTATCGTAATTTCCAGTCGGAACTCCAATAAACATTCTTTCCAGCATTTTATGAGTAGTGCTAAAAGTGCTGGCATATGCAATAAAGTATGTGCCAACCTCATTTTTTGATGGAGATCCGAAGGGCATATTGTCTCGCACGATCTTCAGCTCGTTGCCATCTTCATCTTCTATAGCTGCCAAAGCACTATGTGAGTTGTCAGGTTTTAGGTCATCAGGCATCTCAATATCGCTCATTTTATACCGACCTATTACTTTTTCTTGTTCTTCGACTGGCAGTTTTGTCCAGCCTCGCATATCATGCAGATACTTTTGTACAAAAAGGTAACTTCCCCCTGCATAAACCGGATCCTCGTCACCAACCGTGGCAAAGAATTCGCGTTGATCGCCTACGGGATTTTCTGTGCCATCCACAAAACCGAGGATCGATCGGCCATCCCAATACCTAAAACCATGTATTTCTTCCAAACAATCTGCAACCGGGTCTAATATTTCGGTTATAGCGGTCAACATATCAAAACAAACGGACATATCGGTACCACGTAAATGAAAATGCAGATCCCCTGGAGTAGCTACAGCCGTATGTTTTAAACCGGTAACAGGTTCAAAATTCTTAAGTTCTTTGGGTAGTGGTGTGGGCAATGAAAGTTGAAGCCAGGCATCATGACCAATACCCAATACACAACTTACCCGCCCACCAGGAACCCGTATAATATAAGAATGGTTAAGGTTAGCTACCAGAGCGCAAAGTTTTTCGAATGCAGGTTTGATTTCTATATTGTGCTTAAACTTCCACACAGTGAATATGGTATTATTATTTGGGTAGTCCGTTATATTTTGTGACTCTTGCGTTATTGGTCTTTTCATATCATTCTAATTTAAGATTTAAAATTAAAAACATGAGACAAGATTTCTGCAGAAAAAAAAGATTCAGAGGCTTTTTTTGTAATTTTGTTATCCTTTTGATTTATGAAATAAAATCTCCACTATAAGTAAATACTTAAATAAAAGATGATCACAAGACAGCGCACCAATTGGCTGAAAATGTTATTTATATGGAAAGGATCCGTAATAAATAAAATTATCGTCCAGCTTATAGTTATTGCAGTATTATCATTGATCACCCTATACTTTAAGGGGAAAATATATGACTATAAAGTACACCTTAATCCCACAATTTTCACCTTAATTGGCCTGGCTTTAGCTATTTTTATGGGCTTTTGCAATACGGCAAGTTATGATCGGTATTGGGAAGGGCGAAAACTTTGGGGCGCATTAGTTATTGAATCCAGGTCTTTGACAAGGCAGGTGTTGACGCTTATAAATGATCCTTCTCCTGAAGGAAAAAAAAGCAAAGAAGATTTCATAAAAATGATAGCAGCATTCTGCTGGTCTCTTAATTATCAATTGAGAAATAAGTCCGGAACAGAACATCTTTCCCGACTGCTTTCGGCAGAGCAAGTGGATTATTTAAGAGATAAAAGACATATTCCAGTGATCATTTTAGATTTTATAGGAGAATGGGTCAGCAAACAAGCCAAGAAAAATCATATTGACACCATTGTTTTAGCTTCTATAGATAACAGGCTTAATCAGTTTTCACAAATCGTTGGAGGTTGTGAACGAATTTCCAATACGCCTTTGCCGTTTGCATATAGTGTCTTATTACATCGTACCGTTTATTTTTACTGTTTTTGGCTACCCTTTGGTTTGGTAGATAGCTTAGGCTGGATGATGCCTTTGATCGTGTTACTTATTAGCTATACTTTCATTGCTTTAGATGCGATTATACAGGAAATTGGCGAGCCGTTTGGAGAAGAAGAAAACGACCTCGCTCTTAATACCATTTGCAGGACTATTGAATATTCGATTTTTGAGCAGGCACAAATTCCACAGGAAGACTATAAACCTACCAATTCCTATTTTGTAGACTAACTTATAATTGGTCTATTAATTCGTATATTTTAGGATTATGCTTTTTGATCTTAATTTTAACAAATTTTGATGCTGGCATATTACTTCCCCGAACAACATTATTAATAGAAACCAACACGTTGGTTTCAGGAAAATAAGTCATGGTGTTCCCTTCTGGTATCTGGTATGAAACGATAATGAATAATGGAGCGATCCGTTCGATGCCGTTGTCATAATTAAACAAATCTACCTTTTCCCCATCGGCAAATCCCGCTTTCTCAATATCTTTTTGATTCATAAATATTACCCGACGCTCATTCTTAATCCCTCGGTACCGATCGTCAAGCCCATATATAGTCGTGTTAAATTGGTCATGCGTACGCGTTGTCGCCATCATATATTCATCCGGAGCTAGTACATTTTCAGGTATGGATGTTAGGGTAAATGGAGCCCGATCGCCAAATTTCTTGGTAATGAAGTTCCCTTCTCGTGCAGCATTAGGCAAATAAAATCCTTCTTTATGCCGCACCCTTAAATTATAATTCTCAAAACCTGGGATGCACTTTTCAATGTCGTCCCTTACCGCATCGTAGCTATTGGCATAGCGTTGCCAGTCGATAACCGACCTCCTCCCTAAAGTTGCAATCGCCATTCGGCATACAATCTGTGTTTCGTTCACGAGCTTATCCGATATTGGCTTTAGCATGCCCTTAGATGATTGTACTACGCCCATTGAATTTTCCGTACTCACAAACTGTGGTTCACCATTAACCATGTCGATATCACTGCGTGAAAAGGTTGGAAGAATCAATGCTTCCTGCCCATGCACCAAGTGGCTTCGGTTAAGTTTGGTAGAAACCGAAACGCTTAAATTAAGCTTCCTTAATGCTTTAGCAGTAAAAGTAGTGTCGGGTGTTGCCGATAAAAAATTTCCACCCATACTAAAAAAGACTTTCACTTTGCTTTCGTGCATAGCTTTGATTACCCCAACCACATCGTATCCATGTTCACGGGGAGGATCAAAGCCAAAAACTTTTTGAATGCGATCCAACTGTTCGTTACTGGGTTTTTCGTTAATCATCATGGTTCGATTGCCCTGAACATTGCTGTGTCCCCGAACCGGACAAACACCAGCACCAGGCTTACCTATGCTTCCTTTAAGCAACAGTAAGTTTACGATCTCCTGAATCATCTCTACTCCGTTAGGTTGCTGAGTAAGCCCCATTCCCCAACAAAAAATAATCCGCTTTTTGAATGCCAGCATTTGGGCAGCCTCATAAATTGCAGCTTGTGATACCCCAGAGGCAGCTGCAAGATCTTCCAGTTTGTAATGGTCAAACTGTTTGATAAAGGCATCGTACCCAATAGTTTTATCTGCAATAAATTTTTGGTCAAATACCTCGCCTGGAGATTTTTTTTCAAAATCAATCAGCAGGAGCCCGATAGCTTTTAAAAGCTCCATATCACCATTTATTTTTACAGGCAGATAAAGATCTGCAAGCTTAGCACCACTTCCAATAATGCCATTTATTTGCTGCGGGTTATGAAAACCCATCAGTCCGGCCTCTGGCAAAGGATTAATCGCAATGATTTTTGCCCCGTTTTTTTTACCTTTTTCCAATGCACTCATCATTCTGGGCGCATTGGTTCCCGGATTTTGCCCAATGATCACAATCACATCTGTATCGTAAAAATCATTTAGTTTTACAGTTCCCTTTCCAATACCAATGGTTGGCAACAAAGCAGTACCCGATGTTTCATGACACATATTAGAGCAATCTGGCATATTGTTGGTACCAAATTCTTTTGCGAATAGCTGATATAAAAATGAAGCTTCGTTACTCGTTCTGCCAGAGGTATAAAAAGCAGCTTGATCCGGTGTTTCTAGTGCATTTAGATGTTCCGCTATTTTTTTAAAAGCATCATCCCAGCTGATAGGCTGATAATGAGTGCCGCCTTTTGGCAAATAAACAGGTTCGGCCAATCTCCCTTTACGGCCTATTTCAAAATCCGTTAATTTGGCCAGATCGAAGACAGAGTTCTTTTTAAAGAAGTCTGCAGTAACTTTTTTGGTAGTTGCTTCCTCTGCCAGAGCCTTTGCCCCATTTTCACAATATTCGCCCAAAGGAGATCGATCATCATCTGGATCAGGCCAGGCGCAGCTTGGACAATCAAAGCCTCCCATTTGATTCATCCTAAACAAAGCCCTTGTACCACGAATGGGTACCCCCTCCTCAAAAAGATCACCAAATGCCGCCATCACAGCAGGAATTCCTGCAGCCCATTTTTCAACCTTTGTTAATTTCAGGTCTAATAATTTGTATGGATTTTCTGCAGCCGGTTCTTTTTTCTCTTTTTCCATAGCTCATTTGTTTAGTAATGGATTGGGAAAATTATCACTCTGGTCCTCTTCAACATTATCAAGACAAGTAAAGTCTTTTTCAATGAGTAAGCTAACAGGCCCCTTCCGATCATCAAAACCCACCCTATCTGTATTGTTGAGTTCATCAACCATTGTTTTTGGTATGCTTAGTACAATCCGATCGCCAATGTAATCAGCCGACAGACCATCACCATCTATAGTTTCAATGGCATACACCAGCGTTTTACCCACAAACTCAGAACGTTCCTCTAGAAAGCCTTCAGATCCCAGCTTTGCGACGTCAGATTTGGTCAGTCTATATCTCAGCGAGTTGCCTTTAATTCTAATTTTCATCTGTGTTTTATTTGTTTTTCAATTGCGACGAAGCTATCAGATTTTTCACGCCGCTATGTGGTTTGAGAAATCATGATGGTTTCGTACGATGTTGGTATTAATATTCTACTGCTTAAATTGTAAATATTGAACCTGTCTTCTTTAAGGAAACCCAAAAGCGTAATATCAAATTCCGCAGCAAGTTCCACTGCAAGACTCGATGGCGCGCCAATGGCTGCAACGATTGCAATGCCAGCCATGGCGGCTTTCTGAATTAATTCAAAACTTGCCCTTCCGCTCAGCAATAAAATATGCCGATCCAATGGCAGGTCGTCGTTCAGTAACGCCTTGCCAATTAACTTGTCAAGCGCATTGTGTCGCCCAACATCTTCCCGCAACAGTACTAAATCACCTTTGACAGTAAAAAGTCCTGATGCATGAATACCTCCGGTAGCTGCAAATCCGCTTTGGGCTGCACTTAACTTTCCTGGCAATTCATATAAAATATCTGTTGATAAATTTAATTGAGGTTTATCCTGATTACTAAAGGCGCTAACTGTTCTAATGGATTCAATAGAGCCTTTTCCGCATACGCCGCAACTAGAGGTGGTATAAAAATTCCGGTCGGATTGCTGCAACTGAGGCATGAAATTTTCAGCGAGTTCCACCTGCACAATATTCTGCTTTTGTGAGGAACATTTCATATCTAGGTGATAGGCATCAGTCACATCCTGATAAGAAGGAATGATTCCTTCTGTAAATAAAAAACCTATTGCGAGTTCCAGATCATTACCTGGCGTGCGCATGGTTACAGATATGTTCTTTTGTATCCGCTCTGACCGGGGGCCATAAACTATTCTTATTTCAAGGGGTTCTTCTACGGAAAGTAAATCCGATAACGGTGTACTTGTTAAACCATTAACCTTTCTAACAAGTATCTGCTTAATGGAAACTAATTCTAAATCCTCCATTTCCGTACGGTTTTAATAAAATAATCGTTCTTAAAATTAAGAAAAAATCAGTCTAAAAAGAATTGTATGAGAGATATTCGCTCTTTTATGGTGATATTTTCACATGCTCCAATCTTTCTGAAAACGAACAAAGCGCACAAAAACGAATAAAACGTACAGAAACGAAAATTACGACAGGTGGCTTTTTTATTTCCACGACATTAATCACTTAGTGTGTTATAATTATCGAAATAAGCCTTCCATTTTTCAGAAACAGGGAGATAACGGACGTCTAGTTGATCAAGCGCATACTTCATACTATGCTTGCGCAGTTCTTGATTCATATACAAGGCATATATCTTGTCCAATGCCTTTGCTGAATATATGCCGCATAGCGGTTCAGGTTGCTGTTCATTCACAAAGACCAATGCATCAGCCGGCTTATCGTTGTACCGGTGAACAAGGAAGTCTAAAAGATCAACTTCCATGTTTATCATGTCACAGGCAAGTACAAGTAAATCTTCCTTCGGATAAATAAGATGCACGGATAAGATGCCTTTAAGTGGACCTCCGATAGACAAGGCAGGATCATCTGTGATTAATGAAGAGGTTGAGAAGAGAATTTGGTATATTGGTAATTGTTGTGTATTTACGGATATAGAGACAGGAATTAGTAATGATGACAACTTAGCAAATGCTTGTTGCGCCCATGTTTCTTGTCCATTTTGCAACAAACCTTTATCCTTACCCATTCTTAGGCTTTGACCACCTGACAGAACTACTCCAATCATTTTTATCAGTTTATTGAAACAAACTTAAACATTCTATAAGCATAATTACTATCCAATAAGCATAGAATTTTGCTTTATTTCTATGATTTAACATAAAAAAAAGCAAAATTGCGTCAAAAAAAACGTATTTTAATAGCTTGTTCTGGAAGCAGTTCCAATTATTGATTCAATACAGGTAAAACATGCAATAGATTGCAACAATTTAATTAAATACTAATGATAACAGATTCTTTTGGACGAGTGCACGATTACCTGCGGATATCACTTACTGATAACTGCAATTTCCGCTGCTTCTACTGTATGCCAGAGGAAGAATATGACTTTACCCCAGCTTCAAGGCTGATGCAGACAGAAGAGATTGTTCAGCTTGCAAAAATATTTGTAGAACAGGGTGTAAAAAAAATCAGGTTAACCGGTGGAGAGCCTTTGGTGCGTAAAGATGCAGCCGCGATCATAACTGCTTTAGGCAAGCTTCCTGTAGAATTGGTGATCACCACCAATGGAACGCGTATTGCAGAAATGCTCCCTGCACTAATTGCAGGCGGCATTAAAACAGTTAACATTAGTCTAGATACTCTTCAGCCAGAAAAATTCTTATTCATTACACGTAGAGACCTGTTCCATCAGGTACGTAGCAATATAGAACTGCTTTTACATCACAAAATTACTGTTAAAATAAATATGGTAGTGATGAAAGGGCTCAACGATAATGAAATTAAAGATTTTATAGATTGGACAAAACATAATCCCATCCAAATCAGGTTCATTGAATTTATGCCATTCAGCGGGAATAAATGGACCAGCAATAAAATGTTTTCCCTTGATGAAATACTGGCTACCATAGCTAAAGATTTCACCATGCTTCCGGTTAAAGCCGCACCACACGATACAGCAAAAAGTTTCATGATTCCGGGACACGAAGGTTCTTTTGCCGTTATAAGCACCATGACAGCACCATTTTGCAGTACTTGTAACAGGATGCGGTTGACTGCTGATGGGAAGCTCAAAAATTGCCTCTTCTCTGATGGAGAGACAGACCTATTGGGCCCTTTAAGAAACAATCAAGACGTTCTTCCGTTGATCCAAGCTTCTATTTGGAGTAAGAAAAAAGAACTTGGCGGACAGCTTATTGAGCATTTCGAAAAACTGGATGCGGACTCTATCAAGAACAGAAGTATGATTACCATAGGAGGATAATTTAAAATGATAAGCGTCAACGAGGCAAAACAACTGATTTCAGATCATACTCAACCGTTGCAAGCTCTAAAATTAAGTCTAAAAAAGGCTTCGGGGCACATTTTAGCTGCAGACATCTATGCGCGCTATGATATTCCGGCTTTCAAACAATCGTCTATGGATGGATATGCTTTGGTTTATCAGGATTCCTCATCAGAATTAGAAATGATCGGGGAAATGGCCGCTGGCACCAGCCAACTGTTGTCCATTAACCCCAATCAAACCACCAGGATTTTTACCGGAGCCCCCCTGCCTGAAGGTGCGGATACAGTTGTGATGCAGGAAAAGATCAGTAGACAGGGAAATAAGATCACGCTTCAGGATCCAAAGCTGTTGCCCGGAGCAAATGTTCGTCAAATAGGATCGGAGATTAAAGCCGGAGCACTTGCCATGCAAAAAGGAACCGCGCTAGGCCCCGCTGCTGTAGGATTTCTGGCCGGAATTGGCATTCAGGATGTGGAAGTTTTCCCGATGCCTAAGGTAGCCATCATTTTAACAGGTAAAGAACTTCAGCAACCTGGCATGGAGCTTAATTTTGGTCAGGTATATGAATCTAACTCCTATTCCTTAACTGCCGCAATAAAAAATGAAGGAATCACTGAAATTGAAGTAACAGAGGCTGATGACAATCTGGAAATACTAACAGATGTGCTTAGGTCAGCATTACAGGAACATGATGTTGTTCTGCTTACCGGCGGTGTGAGCGTAGGAGATTACGATTTTGTACTGGAAGCCTCAAAGAAATGTGGGATTGAGCAGATCTTTCATAAAGTAAAGCAAAAGCCAGGTAAACCATTATTTTTCGGAAAAAAAGATCAAAAACTGATATTTGGTTTACCGGGAAACCCATCTTCGGTTCTTAACTGCTATTACAATTATGTATTGCCGGCTCTGAAAGCAATTTCGCACAAAGAAAATAGCGTAAAAGAAATAAGTGCCGAACTGACGCATGACTGTCAAAAACCGGCTGGGCTTACCCATTTCCTTAAGGGAAGTTACAAAAATGGCAAGGCAACACCATTAAATGCTCAGGAGTCGTTTCGGTTAAGCTCTTTTGCACTGGCAAACTGCCTGATCTATCTTCCCGAAGAACAGAAGGATTTCAAACAGGGAGATGTGGTAACCATTATGCAATTGCCTAACTAGAACCATGACTGGGCGATTATCTTGCAATTTATTAGCAAAATCAGCATTTTAAGGGTAAATTAGCATTATGGAAATTCAGATTATCAGTTTTGGAAAAATATCCGAATTTATAGCACATCAGAAGATCGAAATCTCTGACATCCGCAATACCGATGAGTTAAAAGCTTATCTGGAAACATCATTTCCATTGCTTAGCAATATGAAATATAAGCTTTCCCTGAATAAGGATATTGTTCAGGAGAATATGGCGATTTTAAATCAAGATACAATAGGCATCATGCCGCCTTTTTCAGGAGGATAATACCATAGAAGTGGAAAGAAAAGTAAAAAAAATATTTATTGACGGAAGGATCGAACCTGCATTCATAGCTGATAGTATTTCCAAACACAGCGCAAAAACAACTATTGGCGGTCACAGCATATTTATGGGACAAGTGCGGAAAGATGAGATTGAAGGAAAGCTTGTGGCAGCCATTGAGTATACAGCTTATCAGGAGCTGGCACTAGAGAAAATGCATCAGATCAGGGAAGATATTTTTCAAAAATATCCGCTTCATTGCATGCATGTTTACCACAGCCTGGGCACAATAAAAGCGGGTGAGATCTGCCTTTTTGTATTTACCTCATCTACACGCCGCAAACCGGCAATAGATGCCTGTGCAGAAATCGTGGAGAGATTAAAAGCAGAACTGCCAATTTGGGGCAAAGAAATATTTGAAGACGATACACATCAATGGAAAGAGAATAGCTAATATGGTAAACATTACAAAAAAATCAAGCACACTAAGAATAGCTATTGCAACTGCTACAGTAAAAGTATCTAAACAGGAAACCATTGCAGCCGTTGAACAAAGAAAAATACCCAAAGGCGATGTTTTCGAATTTGCCCGTGCGGCCGGACTTTTGGGTGTAAAAAAAACGAGCGACCTCATACCTGATTGTCATCCCCTTCCAATAGAATATACCTCCATTACCTACGAAATTGATGGACTAAACATCCATATTACTGTTGAAGTGCATACTATTTACAAAACAGGTGTAGAAGTTGAAGCCATGCATGGTGCCTCCATTACTGCCCTCACCATGTATGATATGCTCAAACCCATCGATAAGGGTGTTGAGATTCAAAATATCAGGTTGCTAGAAAAATCCGGTGGTAAATCTGACCTCAAGAATTTACAGTTTCCAGATATCAAGGCAGCTGTAGTAGTCTGCTCTGATTCTATATTTGCAGGTAAGGCTCAGGATACATCAGGAAAAGCCATTGTTGGATTATTGGAGCAACTTGGCATCGAAACACTCAAATATGAGATCCTTCCAGATGAAGTTGACAGTATCAAAGAAAAGGCTATTGAACTCTGCGGAATTGAACATCAGCTCCTGATTTTTACAGGAGGTACCGGACTTTCTCCGAGAGACGTCACGCCAGAAGCCATTAGCCCCTTAATTGAACGTAAAATTGATGGAATTATGGAAACAGCGCGAAGATACGGTCAGGAACGCATGCCTTACGCCATGTTATCCCGTGGTGTTGCAGGATTTATAGGCGAAACACTTGTACTCACCTTTCCAGGTTCGAAAACTGGGGTAGAGGAATATATGTCGGCCTTGTTTCCACAATTACTGCACCTTTTTAAGATCAATAAGGGGCAAAAACATTAAACCTTTTGTCCAGATTTTTCCCTAAAGTATTTCTATATATCCGTCACTTCCGTTCAGCCTGATGCGCTGACCATCTCTGAGCAGCTTTGTAGCATTGTCTACTCCAACAATTGCCGGCAATCCATATTCGCGTGCAATTACTGCTCCATGCGTCATCATTCCGCCAACTTCTGTAACCAGACCTTTTATCGATACAAATAAGGGCGTCCAGCTGGGGTCCGTGAAGGTGGTAACCAATATATCTCCATCTTCCAGGTTTGCATCTTCCATATTTAAGATTACACGTGCCCTACCCTCTATCACTCCTGAAGAAACCGCCAGACCTGCAATAGCATCGGTCGGAAGGTTTTTTTCATGCTTGTATTTACCCGAAACAATTTCACCGTCTGATGTGATCACCCTTGGCGGGTTTAGTTTTTCGTATGATTTGAACTCGTCTTTTCTTTTGCCGATGAGCTGGTTGTCTGGCTTATGGGTACGTACCATTTCGCGAAATTCTTCAAAGGTAAGATAGTAAACATCTTCCCTATCTGGAATGATGTTGGCTTGTGCAAGTTGTTCCGCTTCTTTCAGCAAAGCCTGCTTATAAACGAAGAAGCGATTAACTATCCCGTATTTTGGATATTCGCGATAACCTGCAAAACTCCTGAGCAGGCTGATCATTTGTTTTGTCTCCCTGATTTTTTGTTCTCCATCTGGTAATGATGCCAACCGGCCTACTAATTCTTCTTCTTTTTTCAGAGCTTCCTGTCGTCCTTGTTCAAATTTTCGCTTGCCGGCCCCAGATTCAAAGTTTTTAATATTGCTCAAAATTAAAGGGACAAGTATAGTAGGGTTTTCGCTCCAACGGGTTTTGGTAATATCGATCTCACCGGCACATCGCATACCATATTTATCGAGATATGCGTCAACAGCGTGACGGGCGTCTTGTCCACCGTTAAACTTAGCAAGTTCGTCCAGATAATCATCTGCTTTTACCTGTTGCAAGTATTCAATTATTTCCGGATAAGGGCGGATTACATCCGCTACATCCAATAGTGCCAAACCCATCTCCGAAGTAATATTGTTTGATACGGATTGAGAAAGTATGTCTGCCACATTTTTTTCACCTAGCCATTCGCTCATCTTTTCATTGAGCCACGATGAAGCATTCATTGCAGCTATGATCACACCCATATGTTGTGCCTCAAATATTGTCTTCTTTGATTGCTGGATATCTTCCAGAATAAAATCAAACACATCCGTTCCTGATTTCGTTTGGATGTTTTGTTTTAGCGCTTCTACCGATGTCTCATTGTGTTTAATCAAGTCAACAACGATTGCCGGGTCGTTTCCCACTTGCGCCAAAATATCCGTGGACGATATACCCTTAGTACTTTTAACCGGCATAGGTGCTTTTTCATCATTTGGTAACGATTTTATAAAATCTCGCCGCTCTGCAATGGTCAGAAGCGCCTCTTTTATGAGCGGATCATGTTGCCCCATCGCCTCTAATAAATTTTCCCTGCCAGCAGGTGTAGCCAGAGTATCTGCAACATCAACAAACAGCCTTCCTCCAGCTTTGAACATGGGTCTGGCAGCTCTTAACTGCCATAGCGACAATCCCAGTGGTTTCATAGGGTCAGTCATCATTTGCTGATGACCAACAGATATATAAACATGGTTCTCCTGATCATCCGCTTCGGGGATCGGGTAAAAGGTAGTAATGGGCCGGCTCTGCACAATATAAAACGTATCATCCGCCAAACACCACTCGATGTCTTGTGGGTTACCGAAATGCGCTTCGATCTTTCTACCCATGCGTTCCAACTGTAAAATCTGCTCATCCGTTAGCGCCTGGGCATTCTGCTGATCCGGCCCGATTTCCTGCTCCTTCGTGCCTCCCTCTTTTAAAGCATAAATAGCCAGTTTCTTATTGGATATCTTCCTATCGATAATATTGCGCTCAGAAACTTTATAATTATCTGCATTCACAATTCCGGAAACCAATGCCTCGCCCAATCCAAAACTGGCCTCAATAGATACTATTTTTCTGTTTGAGGTAACCGGATCTGCTGTAAACATAATTCCTGCCACATCCGGGGAAACCATTTTCTGAACAACAACCGACAGGTGGACCTTCCTGTGATCAAATCCGTTCTGCAAACGATAAGTTACAGCCCTATCTGTAAACAGTGACGCCCAGCATTTGCTGATGTATTTTAAGACTGCCTCTTTACCAATAATATTCAGATAAGTGTCCTGCTGCCCGGCAAATGATGCAGAAGGCAGATCTTCCGCCGTTGCACTAGATCGTACAGCAAACGCATCCTTTTCATCAAACTTTGTGAGAAATCCTACAATCTCTTTCTCCATATCTTCAGAAATGGATATTCCTTCGATAACCTTACGTATTTTGTTGCTAAGCTCCCTGATTTTAACTCGCTCTTCTACCTTAATATCACTTAATTCATCCAGCAAACTGTTAAACTTCTGATTATTTTCAGTTATTCTTTTATACGCTTCAGTGGTCACGCAAAAACCTTCCGGCACCCTTATTCCTTTGATTCCAACGAGTTCTCCCAGATTGGCGCCCTTCCCTCCTACAGTCATAAAACTTGATCTGTCGATGTACTGAAAACCAATTACATTTGTGTCCGTTTTTCCTGGCTTTTTTGCTGAGTTGAGTTTGTTATCCGGTATCATACTGATGGCTTTTAGAGATGTGCAAAGCCAAAAATATAAGTTATAACGTATCAAAATGCCGTTTTTCAACTATATTTTTTCAAGCGCAATAATGAGAAAAGTATCAACGTTATCTATACAAACAGAGCATAATAGCAACCATACGGGGTTCTACTTTAAATCGACTCCAGCTTACTTTTTCCCAGATTTATTTTCCAAAAACTCCCATTCCAGCAAATGAGAAACTTGATGCTCTTTCTTAACGATCTCGTCAAAACGCTTGGTTAATTCAGGATGTTCTGAAGCAATATCTGTTGTTTCGTTCCGATCTGTTTTCAGGTTAAAGATCTGCCATGGATTATTTAAATTCTTGCGAAGATTTACTTTTACACCTTTCCAATCCCCCATCCTTATTGCCAGTTGTCCTCCCTTTTCAGGGTATTCCCAATAGATATAATCGCGCTGCTTCTGCTCTTTATTTTTTCCCAACAATGTTGGCAGTAAAGATATACCATCTGTATTATTCGGTTTTGTACCCGTTATCGCGGCAAAAGTAGCCATCATGTCGAACTGTGCAGATACAAAATCACTGGTCGTATTTGCAGGTATCTTACCAGGCCACCTGGCAATAAATGGTTCTCTGATCCCTCCTTCATATACATCCATCTTTAATCCACGCAAGCCATCGACACTGTTAAAGAACTTAGCATTTACCCCACCATTGAATGTGGCTCCGTTATCGCTTGAAAACATAATGATCGTATTGTCGTCTAGCCCTAGCTTTTTAATTTCGGCCATAATAATCCCAACCTGATCATCCAGATAAGTGATCATAGCAGCATAGGTTGAATATGGGTACTTAGTTGGTGCGTATCCCTGTTGTCCGTAGTAAGGATACTCATTGAACTGCCCTATATACTTTTTAACATATTCATCAGGTGCTTGTAACGAAACATGTGGAATAGTATAAGGCATGTATAAGAAAAACGGCTTCGATTTTTGCTCATTAATAAAACGAACAGCCTTTTTAGTCATTATGTCTGGCGAATACACTTTGCCTTTGTAATAATCAAAATCCTTATCGGTCGCTTTTGTAGAATCGAGACCTTTATGGACGTACATATAAGGATTATCAAGCATAACCTTCTCATCATTTTCCCAAAGGTGAGAGGGATAAAAATTATGGGATTGCTTTTGGTCCAGGTATCCATAATAATAATCAAATCCTTGCTTTAAGGGTGACCCTGTTGTGTTGTTCATTCCTAAACCCCACTTGCCGGTTAGAGCTGTGACATAACCAGCTTCCTTTAACATTTTCGGAATCGTAAATGTTCCTTCGGGCAATGGCATCTGCCCGGCTTCCAAGCTATCTGGGAAACCGCCCATTTCATAGTTACCACGGATGTAAGAATGGCCACCGTGTTTGCCAGTCATTAGCATGCAACGGGCGGGAGCACAAACTGGTGTACTGGTATAATGTTGAGTGAATTTCATCCCCTCTTTGGCCAGTTTATCCAAATTAGGAGTCTTAATCTTTTTCTGTCCGTATGGGCCAATCTCAGCGTAACCCAAATCATCCGCGTAGATGTAAATGATATTTGGTTTCTTTTGTTGTGCCTTTCCCTGCGAAAAGACGAGTTCAGGAAATAGCAACAGTAGTGCAACTACAATGTGTTTTATCTTGACAATGTTCATCCTCTAAATACTTTAATAGCTAAAGTAATAAATAATGAAGATGACCAGGTCAAGAAAAGTCAATAGGAGTTTCTTATTAAGGGGTGCCAAAGAAATATTGGCACCCTTTTTTGATGTACACTACTTGCTACAAGACATCTCTTGTGGCATTTTTAATTCTAACCGTTACCTCGTAAGTTCCCTCCTGATAGATTCGGAAAGTAAATCGCGGATTAATGCTATAGCCTCGGTCTGGAGTTGGAGTAAGACCTGGGTCGAGTTTGGCAAAGTTGCCTGGAATTCTGTAATAAATGGTATAACCCTGTCCAGGAGGGCCCGCAACAAGCGGGAATGGAACTACTTCAAAGTTACAGGCCATTGTAGAATCTGTTAATACGAGGGGATGGAACCTGGCAAAAGTATCAAAGCTATTCCTGTCTCCACGTTTGATGAACTCATTTTTCTTTGGATTAAATGGAGTGCCGTTTTTATCTACTATTTTTAGAATAATCAATGTACCTTCGTTGGAAGTCTTTTTAATCTTAACTTCTGGCTCTCCAATATCCCCAGACGCGCTGGATCCATCCTTAAACCACGCACCGCCCCCTGCAGATTGCTCCGCTACGGGCCCATCATATAAAGAAAACTGGCCAATGTTTTTAAAATCCTTTGAACCATTCTCATTGGTTGCCCGAATATCAAATTCATAGGTCCCAACAGCCACATTTGCGGTTGTTCCATAAAAAGTAAATGCTCCGGTATGTGTATTAAATTCAACCGGCGGTGCGTTTAATAATTGCCTGTGCTTATTTAGCAATTCAACAGTTGTATCCCTATTCACATCAAACTGAGAGATAAAAATATACCGCTCGTAGTTTGTATATAATAGTTCTGCATGTTTTTTTGTAACCGCATCACGAATATCTAACAATTCATAAGTTACCGGTGCACTGGAGCCATCATTGTCTACCGGCTTAGTTTGAACTGTTATGCCTTTTTGAATTTTTATTGGGCTATCCCGGTATCTGATCTGATTGCTGAGAAAACCGTTTTCGACTTTTTTACAAGAGAATATGATCCCCATCGCTACAAAGCCAAATGTTATAAGTTTTATATATCTTTTCATATTATTAGCTTAAAATCATTAATTCTTGATATCACCGAAAAAAGTAAACGTGTGGTTGTTATTTACCACATGTATCACACCGGTGTTGGTAATAATCCCTGAGGTTTGCACACGTGCCTGCAGCAATTGTTCAGGATCAACCAATGGGAGTTGTGTAGAGTCAGTAGGAATGGTACCCGTTCCATCCTCCTTTTTAACTATTTTAGTGAGGTAAACATATTTTGGTTTAACTGGGAAGATGTTAGGGTCGGTATAATCTGTTGTTGGAATGGCCTGAATTAACCTGAATTCCCCATCGTTAGATTTCCTTAATTTCCCCACTTCACTTAGTGCCTCTACGGGGAGTCTGTCTTTAAACAAGTAAGCCCTCAAAGAATCCTTCAGCTCTGGGAGCTTTAAAGAATCGAATGTAAAAACAAGGTTCTCATCATTTAATTTAATACGCAGATGTGCCTGTTTTTCTTTAACATAATTACTTATAGCGTAATTAGTTAAAGCAAAAACCGTCCCACTGGCATTTACTTCATCTTTTAGACCCATCCGATCTACCATGATGATGAGCGTATCAAACAGCTTTTTGGTTTTTAGATAATCGTATGTGGTCATATCAACCTTAGGGTTGTAAAGACTACCACCGATCACATAATCTTTCTTGCAAGAGTAAACAGTAACCACTGTGACTATTGCAATGCATATCATAATTAATTTTTTCATATCTGATTCATTTAATGATTAAAGCCTTCCTTGCCAGTATGGCGTTTGTGTTAACGTAAAGTCGTCTTTGAACATTCCAGGATCTATTGGCCATAACCAGCCACCTTCAGGAGTGCCATTCATGAACTGGTCTTTAAAGCGTTCGTTATAGGTAGGAAGTGTTTTGGTTCTTACCATATCGTAGTAAGACTGGCCTTCGAAATATAGTTCACGAAGCCTTTCTTCTAGGATTGTTGTGCCCAAAGCTGTGCCTCCCCCGACATACTCAGCAACCTTAGCTCTTTTTCTGATGGCATTGAGCAGTATAACCGCCTCTCCATCACGACCCAATTTGTTCAACGCTTCTGCTCGTAGCAAATAAATATCTGCCAAACGGAATATGATCAGGTTATTGGATAGCCTCGGATCATTTTTTGCCGAACCATCGGCGTAGGTTACATTAGAGAATTTAATGGTCTGACCCTCTGACGACTGCGCCTGGAAGAAGAAAGTTCTATACCTGATATCAGTAGTATCTTTATAGATTTTATTGATGTAAGAGGTATTTACAGGCCATTGAATATCTGCCTTGTTGGCTACATAAGGTCTTCTTAGAGTTGGGGCATACCCTCCTCCGTTTAAAGAAATACCTTCACTTTGTCCATAGCTGATGTTGATCTCGAAGATTCCCTCAAGAGATTTACCGATAAACACTTTTGAATAGTTTGTAGAGTCGCTTAAAGCATACCCTCCATTCTTAATTACATCATCCGAAGCGATTTCGCTCCCTGCATAATCTCCTGTCCAGGCTTTTATGTGTGCTTCCAAAGCAAGTGCACTTCCCTTATTTGCCCTTACAGCTCTTTGATTTTCATCACTGTAACCAAAAACAAGATTAGCTTTGGCAAGTTCAAGATCCTTGATGCATTGAGCAAGCACTTCGGCCCCAGGTGTACGAGGAATATTTTTTGCCTGATTAATATCAAGATCAGGTTCAAGTCTTAACGGAACATCGCCCCATATTCTGCTCATGTAGAAATAAGTGAAAGCACGAAGAAAATAAGCTTCTCCTATGATACGTTTCTTATCATCCTGATTGGTAAATTTCTCGATAGCGATACCTGGAACCTTGTTAATTATCAAATTTACCTGCTGTAACAGTTGATAATAAGATTGCCAGTTCCAGTTCCCGGAACCTACGTTTAAACCAGTAAATTCTCCATTTGAAATGTTATAATTTTGATTGTCCCTATCAGATCTGATGCTAAATTCACCTGAAGGCGCATCACCATACACATGCCACGAATAATTGTTTAGCAATACCCTTCTTAGAGAAGAGTATGCTCCGGAAATGGCACTATTTGCATCTTGTCCATTAGTAAAATAAGCTCCGGTAAAGGTCGAATTATGGGGTTCGAGGTCCAGAATTCTTTTGCAAGCAACAGAGCTGATGACTAGTATTAAAAGCAAAAGCCCTGTAATATGTTTTTTGAAATGTATTTTCATGATTTCATATTTAATAAATGATAAAACTATTAAAGCCCTATTTCCAGACCTATCGTATACTTTTTAGGTATGGCGTAACCGCTGCCGTTGTAAATACCAAAGGCATCAACCTGCTCAGCATCCGGTAAATTGGCCGATTGAAAAATATGAAGGTTATCTGCCATAGCATACACCCTTAGCCTGCTTAATGATAGTCTTTGTAATACTTTTGGCTTAAATGCGTAGGCTAAAGTGGCCGTTTTTATACGGATATAAGATCCGTTTTCAACCCATCGAGAGCTTACTGCAGCGTATTTGTAACGCGTGCCAGAGAATGAACTTAAAGAAGGATAATTTGCATTGTCTCCCGGATTCCGCCAGTAATTAATGCCATTTAAATATGGAAATGCATTGTTGCTTAATGCGTGCAAAGGATCAGGATCACCATCATCTGTTGGTACTAAATGCGAGAGCTTTCCTACCAGGTAATCGTTATAGATATCTCGTCCTAACGTAAATGTCGCAAATACGGAAAGGCTAAAATTCTTATAGCTGAAGGTATTTACCATACCTCCTGTCATTTTTGGATTTGGATTCCCGGCAGGTACATAATCTGTAGCGTCAAGAATTCCGTCTCCGTTCTGATCCTTCCATATTGGATCTCCACCTTTAAAAGGATATCCATAAAAGCTCAGCACACTTCCGTCGATGGGATTTACAGGAACATCTCCATCAGTGGCATATATGCCTGTTTGCTCAAATACATTATACTGATTGATAGACTGCCCTTGTCGCAAAAGGAATTTATCTAAATAGATATCCCGGCCACCATTTGGCAGCGATGTGATCAGATTTTTATTGAAAGCAAAGTTGAAATTGGTTTCCCACTGAAATGCTTTTGATGGATTGAAATAATGAGCAATGAATTGAGTTTCGATACCACTATTTCTTGTACCAATGGCATTTGAAGTTATAGTTGAGTAACCTGTAGTAATAGGGAGTGCAAGTGTAAATATTCCCTCGGTCGTATTTCTGACATAAGCATCGGCCACAAAATTAAATCGGCCATTTAAAAAAGTCAGGTCTACACCAATATTCGCTTGTTTTGAATGCTCCCAGGTAAGTTCACTGTTTGACAAACCTCCTGAAAAGTTTGGAGACACTGAAGGAACTCCATTATACGTATTCGATTCGTTTTGACCTGTTGATGGGTTTGAGCTACCCGGGAAACTGCCCGCCCCAACGTTATAGGTATTGAACGATAGGTAACTATCGCCACCATCCGGTTGTCTGCCTGTGATACCATAGCTACCACGAATTTTAAATAAGGTTAACCAGGAGCTGGCACCTTTCATAAAAGGTTCATCACTAACGATCCATCCAGCGGAGAATGATGGAAAGAAACCTACCCGGTTACCTTTACCAAATTTTGATGATGCATCGGCATTTATTACGCCCGAGAACAGATATCGCCCCTTAAAATCATAGTTAGCTCTGAAAAAGGCAGTTTGGATACCGCTTTCGATCAAATCTGAATAGGCATAAGAACCCATTTTATTGATCACTTTTACTACACTAATCTGATCGTTAGGTATACCATCAGCCTCGGCATATGTTGCCCTGTATTGATGGAACTCTGTATTCTGTCCGGCAAGTAAATTTAAATGATGGGTATCATTAATAGTGGTCGAAAACTGAATGGTATTGCTCATCAAATAGTTTGCAGAATTGTCTACAAAGCTCGTTGCATACCCTGTTCCACTTCTGCGAACTGTTCCTGGTGTGAAAGTATCCTTTCTGCTATTTGCAGTTTCATAAGATATGATGGTGTTAAATAACCATTTGTCAGAGATTTTCCAATCGATGGTCGGACTTATGCTTAAGCTGTTATTGGTATTGGCATCTGTTTGGATATTTGTATTTCCAAAGATGAAATCTCTATTTGCATCAGGGAGAAAAAGATTTGAAGATGGCAGTGGACTGCTTGCATAGTATCCTCCATTAAAAGGGCTGTTACCTCCGCTTAAATCACTAACAGATCTTGGTCTGTCGAGACGGTTATAGCGAATCTGAACACCAACGTCCAATTTAGGGGCAAGTTTTACGCCCATTCTGCTGTTGATACTATACCTGTCGAAACCTGATTTTTTAATGATACCGTCTTCAGAATAATAATTTAACCCATAACGATAAGTAAATTGCTCTGTACCACCGGTAAATGACAGATCATAATTATCCACTTTACCAGTCTGATAAAGTTGGCCTCTATAGTCATTCGCATTATTAAAAGCACTGTTTAAACTATCAGTAAGTATTTGAGGAATGTTTTTTAGGTTATCATACGTTCCATAATGGTTGATCAGTTCCATTTTTGCGCGGCCTTCTTCTGCTCCTATCAGTACCTTATCAAGGTTTGGGCGTTCTGTAATACCATGGTAGGTAGAGAAATTAATTTGCGTTTTTCCGGTTAATCCTTTTTTTGTTGTGATAAGAATAACTCCATTGGCTCCACGAGATCCATAGACTGCTGCAGCTGATGCGTCTTTTAAAATATCGATGTTCTCAATATCACTAATAGGTATACCTGCTAAGACATCTGTACTGGTTCCGTTACCAAAATTCAAAGCCGCAATATCCTCCGTACTCTGCATTACGTTATCCACTACATATAGCGGTCCGCTAATCGCTCTGGCCAAGCTGGCTTTACCAGAAGCCGAATTGGGATTATTGTCGATGTTTCTGCTCACGGCGGTATTTCCGCGCAATACAACAGTACTTCTTACCCCTGGTTCGCCTGAAAAGTTCTGCACGTTTAATCCAGCAACACGACCTTGCAATAAGGTACTTAGGGACGGCGCCGGAACATCAGCAATAGATTTAGGATCAACTGAGGTTATAGCAGCACTGGCCTTTCTTCTGGAAACTTTCTGGTAACCAATAACAACTACATCATTTAACGTCTTTTGATCAGATTCCAGCTGAATTTCGATATTGGTATCACCAGCTTTTACTACAATTTCTTTTGCTTTATAACCAAGCATACGAAACACGATTGTACTTCCAACAGGCATGTTTATTGAATAACGCCCCTGATCGTCTGTAGAACTGCCGTTGTTGGTACTCTTATTTATTACCGACACCCCTGGTAATGGCTGATTGTCGGTTGCATCTTTAACGACACCGTTAATATGGATTGCTGTGGTGGATTGGGCGTAGCCACTAAAAAATATAGTTCCTAGTGCTATCTGCAATAGCATTAGTACGCCTAGTATTTTATTCTTATATAAAATTGCATTCATGAATTTTAAATTAATACCTGCTCCCTATTTGTCATCAGGAGTCCAGGAGTTCAGATTGATTGGTTTGGTTTGAAACATTAAAGTTTCCATTGGTTGGTTTAATTTTGATTGTTAGGTTATTCCATAGGCTAAATTGTTTTAGTTAGATTTATTTGTTTAATAGTCGGTTTATTATTATATGTTGATAATTTTTAGGTAAAACGATTTAGCTATTTAGAACTAATTTGGCTTAAATGTCAAAAAGTGAGCAAAAAAAGTTTGGTTTTTAAATAATCCGAATGAAAATCAGGCTACAAAGAATACAACACCCAACAATTCAATTATTTCATGAAGCTAAAGTAATATAATTTTAAATTCACTGGTATTTATTTTGATATTTTTAATAAAAAAACTTCAAAAACTAATAAAAAATAAAATAAATTAAATAAAAAAGCGTAAAAATATATGCTATACAAGAACTTAATACTCTATTTAACAAAATAAAAGCAACAAAACAACATTACAATTAAACTTAATAGAATATTTACTGTCATTGGCAACACAACAGAATATCTATTAGGAATATCTCAATAAAACCTAAGCTACTGACCGTATTTATAACTTTGAAATTCGTTTGGAGACATGGCAGCATGTTGCTTATAAAGACAAAACAATCCATTTATAAAAAACCGTATACCGGCTAACCGGTATACGGGTAAATATTCTTGATTTTATTTCTATGCGTTTTCAGCCGCCTTAACAATCATTTCTGCAACAAGTTCAGGTTGTGACATAAAAATAACGTGGCTCCCTTTAACTTCTTCGACAACGGTATTTGAACGTTTGTACATATTTCGCTGAATTTCAGGATTGATGCTTTTATCTTCAGTTGCAATTAATCCATATGAAGGTTTATTTCTCCAGGCAGCATCTGTAATTGGAGTTACAAAACCCTTTGCATAAAACGCACCCTGAGAGGCATACATAAACTCAGCTTCTTCAGCATCGATATCCGCACAGAAACCTGCGTGATATTTGTCTTTATCATAATAAACTATACCTTTTTCATCAGGCGGCAAAACGCCGTTTTCTGGTGCTGGCGGAGCAGTTTGCAGCCATTCCAAAGCTGATTCTCCATTATCTGGCTGGAATGCTGCGATATAAACAAGTGCAGCCACATTTGGATGATTCCCTGCTTCGGTAATTACAGCTCCACCCCATGAATGGCCAGCAAGAATAGCTGGTCCTCCTATTCTATCAAGCGCCACATGTGTAGCAAGGACATCATCCTCAAGTGAGGTTAATGGATTTTGTACCACTGAAACATTGAAACCTTTTTTTGTCAATACGTTATAAAGTGCTTTATAACCAGAACCATCAGCGAATGCGCCATGTACCAGAACAACATTCTTAACATTTAAATTTTCCATCGTTTTATTTTTTTATGAGTGATTGAACAATACAAAGTTGCACCATAAATTCTGGGTTAGGAATGGACAGTCTTCCCGAAGGATTGTAATTTTTTCCCTTTTTAACTTATTGTAATTAGAATAACTATCGTAACCGTAACTTAATCCTCGCTTAATCCGGATCATTTACCTTCATCTACGATTTAAAGTAGTGAAATGGCAATCTCTGGCAAGAAATTCAGCATATTCTGTATTAGTTGGCTCCTGCTTTCATTGCAATTTATTGCTTGTCGGAAATCTGACCCAGAAAAACCAGATTACCCTGCAGGTTCCAACGAAAAAATCAACAGCTGGGTATTAGACAGCATGCGGGTATACTACTATTGGCAAAATAGTCTACCTTCTAATCCAGAAATTACTAAAGCTCCTTTGGATTTTTTTTCATCAATTAAAAGTACTGAAGACAGATTTTCGAAATTAGTCAATCCAACTTTGCCAGAAAGCTACTATCCCTCACTGGTACATAATTTCGGATTTGACCTAGCGATTTATCGCGATAGTTCGGGAGAAACTAAGACGGTAGTGACTTTAGTTGTACCTGGCACTATAGCAGAGCACGATGGGCTGAAAAGAGGAAGTATTATTCTAAGTATTAATCAAACTACTCCGTCGGCTATAAATGCACCTAACCTCATCGCCGCAAGCATTAAACAGCGTAAAATAGTATTAAAACTTCAGCAAGGAGAAGAACTCATTCTCGGAGCAGCAATTGTGGCTGAAAATCCTGTATACAAATATAAAATCATCAGCAGTACCGGTAAATCTATTGCCTATCTGTTTCTAAATTCTTTCGAAGGGCGATCAAAATATGACCTTCAGAATGCTTTTGCCTATTTTAAACAAAATAATGCAACTGAACTCATATTAGACCTTCGATACAATCCAGGAGGAGATATCGCCATGAGCGCGGTAATGGCAGCCGCTATTGCACAGGTTCAGGCATCTGACGTATTTATAGAGTACAGGGGTAATAAGAATGCCCCCTTAAGAAGGGAAAATTTTGCCAGTACGATAGCCAATATTTCTGCAGGATACAATTTCAGTTTTGAAGAAATAGCTTCTATGCGCCTACAAATAAAACAGGTATTCATTTTAACCGGAAACCATACTGCTTCGGCAGCTGAATTTTTGATTAAGGGTTTAAGACCCTGGTTAAGCGTAATTCAGGTCGGGCAGAAAACCTTGGGCAAAGACATGGCTTCCTTTCAGATCAAGGAGAACGAGAATACCCATACTTTGGCCAATTGGAGCATAGAGCCTATGGTATTTAAATTATTTAATAGCAATAGTGAGGGAAATTACCCCACTGGCCTAAACCCTGATATCACAGTAGATGAATTCAGCGAAGATTTGATCCCTTTTGGTGATCAGGCTGATCCGCTGATAAAAACCGCAATCGGTCGAATTGCAGGAGAGTCACTAAAAAGATCGTCCTTAAGCAAGGACAACATCCAGATACTATTCGATTCAAGGGACATGATAGATCAGATCGGTAGATCTGTTAGTGTTACAAAAGTGCAAAGCCCACCTAAAGGATTAACAAATAGATAATTGTAAGTTAACTTAACTATGAGGTGCCTTAAATACTTTTGTGTACCATCAACCCTTATATTAAATGACCAATGAAAAACTTAGGACACAAAGTTGTGGAGGGCTTCATCAATGGCAATGAAGAATCTTTCAATCAAGTTTTTGACGTATTTAGTCGCTCCATATGGTCGTTCTTTTATCAAAACACTCGATCGAAGGAAATCACCGAAGAGCTGGTGAACAACACCTTTATGAGGTTATGGAAATACAGAAGTAATATAGAGCCTGAAAAGGGTATTAAAAATTACCTAAATAAAATTGCACGAAGCATATTTTACAATTGGCTGGAGCAAGTTTCCAGAGATGAGAAAATGAAAGAGCGGTATAGCTCCGATTGCAAGCACAACGAGCAAAATCAACAGGAATGCAATGACCTTGATACATCAATTGACCTTAAACTCTTAATTGATCATGTACATGCGCTTTTGCCAGAAAAAAGAAGAAAAGTCTTCCTCCTTTCCAGATTTGGCGGTATGTCTTATGCCGAAATCGCCTCACATCTTTCTATTGGAAAAGAAACGGTAAAAGACCACTTGTCTAAAGCATCGCAAACACTTTCAGCATTAAATAAGACGGGAGACTATATTTAAAATATATTTTACCCTCAAGCCCCCCTTACCCACAAGTTGTACTGTATATATTCATGTAAAGGCAGTTAATTGAACTGTCTGAATAATATACAATGGATAACGATAAAAGAAAAGAACTGCTCGAAAAATTTGCGAACAGAACATTAACGCCTAAAGAGCTTGACGAGTTTTGGATGATGATAAAATCCGGAGCACACCAGGAACTTTTGGACGAGGATATTGATTTAGAGCCTTTAAATGTCAGAGAAGTACCTGTAGACATAGATGAGTCCTTGTCAAATATAAAAAATAGTCTCTCTAGTCAGATTGCACAAAAAAAACACCCACTAAAGCTTATTTACAAAATCACCGCAGCTGTAGCAGCCATAGTTTTACTTGTTGGAGGGTTTAAAGGTCATCAATATTTCAATTATATACAGGACACAAAAACTTTTATTACGGTAAATGTTGCCGTTGGTAAAATGCAGAAATTGATTCTGGCGGACAGTTCAGTTGTTACAGTCTCTTCCGGATCAACTTTTAGCTATCCTAAAGCATTCACAAAAACAGAACGACGCGTTTTTCTTACAAATGGAAAGGCATTGTTTGAAGTAAAAAAAGATCCAAGTAAACCATTTAGTGTAGAATCCGGAGACTTACAGACTACAGCTTTAGGAACTTCTTTTACCGTTCAATACAATGAGAGTTACCAGTGGGAAAAAGTAA
Source organism: Pedobacter sp. 05T44 (assembly GCF_056395985.1). NCBI lineage: Bacteria > Pseudomonadati > Bacteroidota > Sphingobacteriia > Sphingobacteriales > Sphingobacteriaceae > Pedobacter > Pedobacter sp. 05T44. Next base: position 302,141 of record NZ_JBFTKO010000002.1, on the reverse strand, counting down.
GCCTTTATACCGGAAAAGTAGTCATCAAACCGAGGAACAAGGCATCTAAACAAGCACCCGTATTCCTTACCCCAGGCAAGGCCTACGAATACAATTATGGCAGTGGAAACATGAGTAGGTTTGATGTGGTTGTTAATGATCCAATTGGCAAACCAGAATTACTTTTTGAGCATACTTCCCTTAATGAGGCCTTATTTAGAATTAGCTCTTATTACAAAATAAGGATTGACTTCAATCCCAAAACCACACTTTCATTTACAGTTAACGGAGATTTCAGCAATCAAACTGTTGATGAAACATTAAAAAACCTTGCATTTATTCACCAATTAAAATTTAAGAAAACTGACAGTTTAAACTACAGATTAATGAAGAAATAAGCTACTAAAAATTAAATCTCAAAAAGAAAGTGCCGTTCGGTAAAACGGCACTTTACAATGCGGGAGCAACCCGCTACTAAAAATTAAATTTCATACTAATAGTAAAAAATTTGTAACAAAAATATGCATTTTAAGATTCATATCCTAACGGATAAATTCATACAAAAAAAACCTAACAGCCTTAAATTCAACCTCTCATTTTTATTTATTCTGTTCGCCACACCTTTATTTTCTCAGGCATATAAAGATATCAGTATACCAGTAAGCATTCATTTTACAAAAGTAAAGGCCTCTGCCCTTCTTAAGGAGCTGAATAAGCAAACAAATTACAAATTTTACTATGATGATATGCTGGAACAGGTTGAACTGGAAAGCCTCAATTATACAAAAGCACCTTTAGGGAAAGTGCTCTCAGAAATGACTCCGTTAGGATTTGGATTCTCCCTTGCTAACAACTCCATTTCGGTAAGGTATTCCAAAGCTTCTTCCAATATAAAGCGTATTAAGCAAGGCAAGATCACAGGAAAGGTGATTGACGAAAAGGGACAGCCTATGCCTGGAGCTGGTATAAAAATAATTGAGAACGGAAAGGTTATTCAAAGTAGTGTTGATGGCACATATTCCATAAGCATTGATCCGGGAACTTACACCTTAGAGGTAAGCTATGTAAGTTATCTGGCAAAACGTATTGGAGGTATACTGGTTGAGGAAGGCAAAACCACACCGCTTAGCATCGCTATGCAACCAGCTAATGAAATGCTGAAACAGGTGGTTGTACAGGGTAGTTATAAAAAAGAATCAATTGCCGGACTTTATGCCCAGCAAAAAAATGCAGCATCATTAACCGACGGTATCTCAGCCGAGCAAATTGCGAAAACACCCGACAATAATGTAGGTGCTGTGTTAAAAAGAATTAGTGGTGTAACAACTCTTGATAATAAGTATGTGGTTGTCCGTGGTTTAACAGAGCGCTACAATCAGGCCATGATAGATGGAATTGTAGTTCCCAATACAGATATGAACAGGCGTAATTTTTCTTTTGACCTGATACCTAATGAACTAGTGGCCAGTGTTGTGGTAAATAAAACAGCAACACCTGATGTGTCTTCAGAGTTTGTTGGCGGACAAGTTATTGTAAATACATTAAGTATCCCCGATCAGAATTTCTTAACGTTAAGCTTTGGAAGCGGTGGGAACACTCAAACTACCGGAAAAGATTTTTTAACTGCCGGAGGAAGAGCAAATAAAGATTATTTTGCATTTGATGATGGCAGACGTGAAAAGCCTGCCGGTCTTGTTTCGTGGAGCTTTGCAAATCGGCAGGACGACCCAAGAATAGAGCATACAGACGAAACAGGATATAAAACCGGCTACAGTGGCGCTATTGAACAAAGTAAAAAATTCGATAACAAGTCATTTGCGATTTACAAAAACCAGGCAATCCCAAATCAAAACTACCGCTTTACTTTAGGGCGTGTATACGAGATTAATGAACAAAAAGGACTTAAAATTGGCTTTACCGGTGGGTTGACATATCGTAATACGCAGCAAAGCAATGAATTTGAATCGGCCAGAAGTTTTGGGGCGCTTATTGATGGTTTTAAATCTCCTGATACACTTGGCCGTGGTACAGGCTATATATTCAATACCACAATTGGTGCAGTATTAAATGGAGGTATACAAGGTGAGAAATTCAAATTAAACCTCAGGAATTTATATACAAAAACGCTCAATGAGGATTTTTACCAAACAATTTTATTAGAAGATTCACAACAGAGTTTGTTCCAGACTAATCTTGTTGATCCTGTTTTCAGCAGCATAAATCAGCATAAAATAGAAGGCGAGCACCTTATAGGTAGCAATGGATTTAAATTAAGCTGGAGTGGAGCTTACACCCATTTAAATCAGGCACACAAAGACCTCAGGAGTTTTAAATATCTCCAAATGAAAAACACGCTTGGAAAGTTTTATCAACAACCCAATGTAATGGCGGTGGACGATTTGAAAGACAATTACTCTGGTGACTATCGTTTATGGAGTGCAGTGAATCAGGATGATTTAAACTGGTCTTTGAATTTAAGCCAGCCATTTAATTTTTTGAACGAGAAGAGTTTGTTAAAAACAGGATATACCGGCTGGTACAAAGAAAGAAATCAGGATGTAACTATTGCAAAAATATACGGTAAGAGTAGAAATGCTGAGCCGGTAGGTGCCCCTGATTATATAGATAAATATGAAGACCTTTTAACTCCAGAGCGTGTAGGCTATGGGTTAAATCAAGCCTATTACTGGCTTGATATTGGGAATGGAGACATCAGCAAGGCAAATTCAAAATATCACGCAGGTTATTTAATGCTGGATCAGCTTCTTACCAAAAAGTTGCGCCTGGTATATGGAGTTCGTGCTGAAAACTTCAATCTACAGAATAAACAGGAAGCCGAGATAAGAAAAAGAGAGCAGGAAGAACAAAAATTTCCAGACAAAATATATCAAGGCACGGTACCAGAACAAACAGGTGAAAAAAACTGGTATTTTCTTCCCTCTGCGAATGCGATTTACAGTCTGACTTCAAAAATGAACTTTAGAGGTGCATATAGCCAAACGATCATACGTCCGGATTTTAGAGAAACCCAGGTTTATGGTTTTCCTGATCCTCTATTACAGGCATTTATTATTGGAGGCAATATTAAAAGCACCCGCGTACAAAATATTGACCTTCGTTATGAGTTCTATCCTAATCCCGATGAAATTATCTCCATATCGGCATTTCACAAAAAACTAGACAAGCCCGTGGAGCTGGTGAATGAAACACCTCATGCAACTCAAACTACTTTGACCTATAAAAATCAGCATTCTGCAATAAATTATGGATTTGAAATGGAATGGCGCAAATCTCTGGGTATCATTGCCGAAGAATTGAAAAATTTTAGCTTGTATGGAAACGCTGCGGTAATTTGGAGCGAAATAAAAACATTTCAAAAGATGGAAAATCCTGATTTTAATCCGGATAAACCAAAAGACGCACCTCGGTATATTGATGTAATACAATCATTAAAGCGACCATTAATTGGTCAATCTCCATACATTATCAATGCGGGACTCGCTTATCAGTCCAAGTATTTCGGGACAAATGTTTCTTTCAACAGGTCCGGTTTTCGTTCTTATATCGTATCCACTCCTTCTGCTACGGAATTTCAACGGCCTAGAAGTCTATTGGACCTGCAGCTGAGTGGAAGAATTCTTAAACAAAAGGCGGAGATCAAACTGAACATCAGCAATATACTCAACGCAGCAGACGAGTATTATACCAACGCGAACTCCTGGTCAGAAACCTCCGATTCATTAGAGCCTTTCAAAAAACTAAAGGGAACAGACAGGTACGAACCTGAATTAGGAGACTTATTACGCTACCGGGTTAAGTACGGCCGCAGCTACAACTTATCTTTTACTTATAACTTTTAAAGGCATGTCATTCTATAAAAAAATAATCCTTTTAACACTGTCACTAGGTTGTTTCCTACTTGCATGCAAGAAGGAAATTGCACTAACAGCTCAGCGATTTGGAAAAATAAATTTTGGAAATCAAACATTGGTTAATCCATTGATCATCGATTATAACGGAACCACAATTTCGGTGGGACTTGATCTCACTAAAAATATCAAAGTTCCCATTGGAAAAGGCAAATTGAGTTTTAAAGACGACAAAGGCAAGGTATTAACTGATACAATTATTACTGTTGAAGAGAACGGCATCAAGAATTTAGTACTGTTTCAACCTTCGTCTGAGGCAAAGCCAGCATTAGTTGAAAATACCCAGGAAAATGAGCCGAAACCCGAAGAAGGTTTTATGAAAATTAAAATTGCCAATCTCGCGCAAAAATGTTTACCGAAAAACGTAGATATCATTATAAAAATGTTTGACAATAATCTTGGAGATTTTGCTGATCTGGATACCATTGAAAACGTTAGCTCTAACTTCGGAGGATACACTAACTACAAAACCTTTACTCCTGTAACTGGCGACGGCTACCTCATATTCTATATTATCGATTCCACAACAAAACAACCTTTACATGAAGGTTTTGCTGGGGTTGTTGATATTAACGATTATAATAATGGAATCTTTTACAATATCATCACCTTATATATCAATGAGCAGACTGTAGAAGCATCAGGTGCGAATATGGTGGGTACTGACGGCAAACCCTACCAAGTGCAGGTAAACGCATTATTTATGAATTAAATCGGCCTATCTTTATATAAATAAATACTTAATATAAATAACATAACAATTTGAATATTAAATTATTAAAATAAATAAATAATATTAATTTAACACTACATCCCTTAACTTAGCAGTACTAAAAATTAAAATCAAAAAAAATGGTAAAACATTTGAAAAACGCAGGCCTGGTAGCTATGGTAGCCGCCGCCGCTCTTACAGTATCAAGCTGTAAAAAAGATCAAAACAACGACGGAAGCGGTAACTTCAATCGTTCTTTATCAGCAGGATTTTCGAATCCAACTCAAAGTATTCCGGTAAACACAGATGGTGTGATCCAGGACAACTTTGACGGAAATGCAACAGACAACATCATTAATCTAACCAGCAGCAAAGTTTGGTTAATTGATGGAGTTAGTTATGTACCTTCTGGTAAAACTTTAAAAATTCCTGCAGGAACAATTCTTTCCTCAGGAGTAGACAAAAACTACACCGGTACTCAAACCAATCCTGATACAGGATTACCGGAAACTGTTACCAAACCAATCCACGGTGTTCTAGTAGTAGTTAAAGGTGCTAAAATTGATGCTGTAGGTACTGAGGCTTTGCCAATTGTATTTACCTCTCCGGCAGCTCCAGGTAGTCGTGTTGCAGCAGATTTTGGTGGTATCATTTTATTAGGTAGTGCACAAACTAATAAACCAACCACTACTGTAATCGAAGGATTACCTACTCCTCCTGCTGGCGTTGATGTTAGTTATGGTGGATCAACAACTGCCGACAATTCAGGAACATTAAAGTATGTAAGGATTGAATATCCTGGATTTAAACTTTTTGCTGACAATGAAATCAATGGTTTAACCTTAGGTGGTGTTGGTTCTGGTACTACTTTAGATCACATCCAGGTAACCTACTCAGCTGATGACAGTTTTGAATTCTTCGGTGGAACTGTAAATGCAACTTACCTTGTAGCTGCTGGTGGCGATGATGATGATTTCGATTTCGATTTTGGATATACTGGTTCTATCCAGTATGCAGTTGGGTTAAAAGCAATCAATTCTACTCACAGTACTTCATCTGGAAGTTCTGATGCAAATGGTATTGAGTCTGACAATGACAAAACAGGAAGTGCTGCAACTCCAAGAACAAAACCTACTTTAAAAAACTTCACCATACTTGGAACAAATGCAAATAACACTGCATTAAAGTTGGGTAATCGCTGGAGAAGAAATTCAGGTCTTGACATTCAGAATTCTGTGATCGCTGGTTTCCCTGCAGGTGTTATCTATGAAGGTGGTGCTTCAGGTACTTATACCAATAACATCCTGCATGCTTTTGCCGCAGCAGGTGGTTCTGTAACTCCTGACAATACTGGTGCTTCTGCAAATGCTTATCTAAAATTAGGTTCTGCACTCCCTACTTCTTTCTACGCAGGCCCTACAGCAGCAAATTATACAACTTATAGCTATAGCCCTGATGTATTGATCCCTCAGGCAACTTCTCCGGTAGGAACCCGTGGTGCAATTGCAGCCGGAACAGCTGCTGGTACTACCTGGTTAAAAACCTGGACAGAGTTTAATGCTCAGAAAAAAGTTTATTAACCCTCAATTCCCCTTGTTCCCAGAGCAGCCATTTCATGGCTGCTCTTTTTTATGTTGAAAAAATCTGCCCTATCCAAACCATATAAAAATGAAGCTGTTTATAAGAGATAAAACAAGTCGTAATTAAGCCCTTAAATTGTCGCATCAATACCTCATACGCGCTTACTTTTTTCTATAGTTTTGTTAAACAATATATTAACCCTAAAAAAATATTACTATGAAAACATTACAGTTCACAAAAGAGATCAAAGCACCGGCCCAAAAAGTTTGGAGCACGCTTTGGAATGAGCCAACTTATTCACAATGGACAGACGCCTTTAATCCTGGTGGTGGTTCCAAAGTAGAAAGTGATTGGAAGGTTGGTGGTAAAACACTCTTCCTGGATGGAAAAGGTAATGGTATGGTTAGTACCATTAAAATAAAAAATGAGCCTTATCACATCGTGTTTGAGCATTTAGGTGAAGTAATAGATGGCAAAGAAGATACCACCAGCGAAAGGGTGAAAAGCTGGGCAGGCTCCCTGGAAGAATACCATCTTTCTGAAGACAATGGTATTACTAAACTTAAAGCTTCTGTGCAGGTAGGCGAAGAATGGGAGGAGGTTATGAATAACGGCTTTACCAAGGGCCTGGAAGAAGTAAAAAAACTTTCAGAATAGATAAAATAATTATTTTAGTTTAGGAAGTGATGTCCACCATTTATCCAATTTGGTTTTCAATCCCTGAACAATTTTTGGGTTATCTGCGGCCAGGTCTTTGGATTCATTTTGATCTTTTTGAATGTTATACAGTTGTGCATTGCTACCATCGCTGTTCATCAAAAGCTTCCACTGCCCTGACCGTATAGCCAGATTAGGACTTTTATCGCGACCTTTGGGAAATTTAAATGCGATATCATTACGGCCATATTCCCAATACATATCCATATTTCTGGGAGATGGCTTTCCCAGCAACGCTGTACTACGGTCTTTACCGTCGCCGCGATAGCTGCTAGGTAGTTTTACCCCTGCTATTTTAGCTAATGAAGGTAACAAATCAAGTGCGCTTAATACCGAGGTCTCGTCGGTTGTACCGGGTGTTATGTGGCCCGGCCAACTGATCATAAATGGCATGCGGGTGCCCCCCTCATACAAAGAAAGTTTAGTACCGCGTAATCCGGCAGCCCGAGTGCCTCTAAAGCTTGGCAGCGGCCCATTATCGCTGGTAAAAATAACAATGGTGTTTTTATCTAGCCCAAGCTTTTTCAACCCATCCAGCAGCCTGCCAATCTGGATATCGTATTCTTTTAATACCAATTTAAATGCAGCCTCTTCTTCCGGATTCATCGGATATTGGCCTGTATATTCTGTTTCTTTTCGAGGTACCCATGGAGTATGTACATCATCAGGCCATAAATTAATAAAACAAGGTTGTCCTTTATGTTTCTGCATAAATTCCAATGTTTTATCTACAAAGTATTTAGTACGGTCCCATCGTTTTATACTATCTTTTTCAGACCAGATCCAGTTTGTAGCAGTAATTAAAGGATCGGGATCAGGACTTTCGTAGGTACTAGCATGCTCATCAAACCCATATTTCTCAAATCCAGGCGCATTGGTAACATCACGGCCTCCACCCAAATGCCATTTTCCGAAATGTCCTGTAGCATATCCGGCGCTTTTAAAAATTTTAGCAATAGTGGGTGCTTCAGGGTCAAGAAAATCTGCTTGCTGCGCATTACGGTTATGTTTGCGATTATCTAAGTAAGTCGAAAAATTCCATCTTGCTGGATAGTTACCTGTTATAAAACCCGCCCTTGATGGGGAACAGATTGGCGCAGCACTGTAAAAATGAGTAAATTTCCTGCCGTTAGCAGCAATCCTGTCAATATTGGGTGTAGGTACAAAATTACCCCCAAAACTACTCACATCGCTATACCCCATATCATCAGTAAGTATATAAATTATATTTGGCCTGTTAACCGGCGGATTAGGTTTTGCTTTCGAAGGAAATACCCACCCCAGCAAAGGCACTAGTATAAATGCAATTATTCCGAAAGCTTGTAATTTCCTTTTCTTTTGATTTAATAACATATTTTACGCCTTTAATGTGCTGGTAACGGATTGGTAACCACAACATGAAAGTGTTCTACTATTGGAAATGGATCGTAATAATGATGTAAAGCCTCTTTCCAATTGTTATATACTTCAGATTGTCTGAATCCAATTGTATGGTCTTCGAGATTTTCCCATTCAACAAGTAATAAGTATTTGTTGTCTTGTTCAATACATTTCTGCAAACTATGTCTGATGTATCCGGTTATTGAACTTATATATTGACCCGCTTCTATAAAATCTGATTCAAATTGATCATTTCGTCCTTCCTTAATATACAGGGCAGCAACTTCTAATATCATATTGGGCTTTTTGTTAATGATTAACAATATAGAAAATTATAAATTGAAAATGAATTAAGAAGGTCTTTCAATTGCGATTAAAAGACCTTCTTAATTCATTTTCAAAATCGTCTACATTCTTAAATAGCAAACTCAAATGGCGCTATACCGCATCAATTGCCTCACGCAATTCCTTCGCAGCTGCTGCCGGATCTTCGGCTCCATAAATTGCTGCACCTGCAACTATCACTTTTGCTCCCGCTTCGACAACAGCGACCACATTACTGATGTTTACACCACCCGCTACAGAAACAGGAACTCCAACTCTTGCAGCTTCGTCTATCAATACCTGAATTGAATAACCATCTGTCCACTGTTCGTCTAAACCAGCGTGAAGCTCTACAAATTCCACTCCCAGTTTACTTACTTCCTGAGCGCGTCTCACCCGATCCGGATAACCAATCGTGTCTACAACAACCCCTTTGCCATGGGCTTTTGCTGCTTTAACAGCGCCAATGATTGTAGCATCTCCCGCTGCTCCCATTACTGTAACTAAGTCTGCACCAGCAGTAAAGGCGACATCAGCTTCCAACTCACCTGCATCTGCAGTTTTAAGGTCTGCAAAAACCAATTTATCAGGATGCGCGTTTTTCATCGCTGTAATAACTGCCGACCCCATGTTCTTAATCAGAGGTGTCCCCAGTTCAATAATATCTACATAGGGTGCTACTTTAGCTGCCAATGCCAATGCCTCTTTTGTGGTTAATAAATCTATTGCTACTTGTAATTTTGCCATAATGATAATATATAATTGATTGATTGTATTTATTCAAGATTTGCATGCCTTTTCCATAGCTCTGCGGCTGGTATACCATTAAATTTCCACAATGACTGAAATACTGAATCCATTAATAACAGCAAGAATTGCTCAAACAAACTTCCTGCATATTGCCTAGAGCGACTGCTCTCAAGATCTTGCTTTCCTGCTGCAGGTATCAAAATTAATTGATCTGCAAGACCAGAAAGTAGCGAGTGCTCTTGAGTTGAGATCGCGACAACAATGGCTTCAACTTCCTTTGCCTTCTGTGCCGCCCTTACAATTGTACTAGTTGTTCCGGATCCGGAGGCCGCAATTAATAGATCTCCTTTTAGTATGGCAGGCGTAATGGTTTCGCCCACAAAGTAAACTTTAAGCCCCAGGTGCATAAATCGCATTGCAGCCGACCGCATCGCAAAACCAGAACGCCCGGCTGCAATAATAAAAATATGATTAGCAGACCCAACATAATTAACCAGAGTGGCCACTTCGTTGAAATCCATTTGTTTTAACAACCAGGTATTTTCAACTAAAATCATCTCCAGACTGGCACGGATATCATTAGCAATCTGCTTCTCACTTATGTTTTCAATCTCCATTTTTCTTATTGTTTAATCCTCCGTAAAAGTAATGAGGGCTAATCGGTTTAGCCTTACACAATCAGCGCATTATGTGGGACAATCAGGAAAATAAAGGGTCAAAAAGTCATAAATAAGCCACAAAAAAAGAAGGGTTTCCGAATAGTCCACCATAATTTCCCAATCGTCCAATACAACAAACTCATAGTCCTTATCTTTATGCCATGATAAATGCAGCACTGCAACCGGGACTTGAAAAATCGTTAATTTATATACGGAATTTGGGTAATTGCCCTCCGAGTTATCTTAATGACCCCGGACGGAAGGATTTTTTTGAGATTGTCTGGCTAAAAAATGAAGAAGCCCTACACGCACTAAAAGACACAGAACTGGAGGCAAAGGCTGACTGGATTTATCTGATCCCCCCATATAGGGTTCATCAATTGAATAAAGCGGGAAAAAATGGCGAGCTGATTTCTTTTAAAAGAAGTATGCTGGAAGAAGAAGATAAAGAATTTCTTCTTGATCTTTTCAAAATATTTAATGTACAGGGTGAATTTTCCTGCCTCAGGCTAAATGAAACATCAGCCACTGAACTTTCGGGAATATTCCAATTACTGGATAAAGAATATACCAGCAATAATATTATTATGGTAAGGGCATTGCTCAAAGTTTTTTTGCTTAAACTGATCCAGGTAAAAGAACATGAATTCACCACCCAGGATATCCATCAAAAAAGGGTATATGAATTTTTAATGCTGTTGGAAAGTAATTACCAGCAAGTTCGAAACACTGATTTTTATGCAGGCAAATTAGGGATTAGTTCTAAACGCCTCAACCAAATCCTTAAGGACAAACTAAATAAGACAGGTATGCAACTGATTCATGACAGACTTATTTTGGAGGCAAAACGCAGTATCATTCACAGCGAGAATACCATTAAAGAGATTGCTTATGAGTTGGGTTTTTCTGACCGTCCGTACTTTAGCCGATTCTTTAAAAAGCAAACCGGGCAAACACCAGAAGAATTTCAGAAACAAGCCAAAACTCATATAAAGATAAAATTCAACACTTTAGTTGGCGATATAGAAGGCTAAACTTGGGTATTGATTATATCTTATGTATGGAGTCTTTTTGCCTGCTGACCACAAATTCTTTTGCTTTTGCCAATTTCTTTAATGTTTTGGGATAATTGGAGTGAATTTCCATCAGGGCATCTCCTATCTGATTTCCGCTTGTAAAATCTATTTCAAAAAGCCACTCTGCAAGACCAATATCGGCCCACATTTGTCCTTTTCGGGTATCTGTGGGTTGCCTCAGATGAATAGCAGGAACATTTGATGAAAAGGCTATGATCGGGGAGTGCATTTCAAAACTGACCAGTGCTCTTGCCTTAGCATAAACTGATTGCGCTTCATCCGGAATCCAATAGGTATCTCTCCATATCACATGTTTTTTAACATCTTCGGGCAGTGGGTCTATCAGCATTTCTTTGGCCAGTTCTACCTGATATGTGACTTCGGGACACGCCAGAATCTTTAATCCCGTTTCCCGTACCCATCTGATCATTACATCACGAAGTTTCGCATGATCGGTGTCTTTATAGTACTGCGAAATCATGTATTTCTTTGATTCCTCCTCTGTTGGCTCTATGTTCTTCATTTTCCAATAAGGGGTGTACCTCAGTCGTGGTATGACACAAATAAATTCCCCACTTTTCAATCCTTTCGAATCCAGGTAATCAGCAGCAAGTTTATCATTACGAAGATTGATTGCAAAAGTTGCATCCGGGGCAAACTCAGTTATCGGACATTTAGATCGCAGTGATTTCAGGTAATCTAATGAAGCAGTATCTCTGCAATAGATAAATGAGGCTTTATTAATTAGATCTAAAGATTTGACATCTGCATCTACCAGCGAAATTCCGTACATTCCAAAGGGCTTACCGGTTTGTTTATGCCATGCGGCGAGATCAGCAGGAACTACAATCCAGGGTCCGGAACCATGTACCATGATGTCGCACGTTTCAAATGCCTCTTGCAAGGCCGGTGTTGTCGGTTTACCTGATGCATCGATCTTTCCGGGGGCAAGTTTTAGGTTCCTAAAACTCTTCTTTAGCAACACATCAACGCCATTATCCAGACTATTTGGCCATAATGTGATCTCTGCCTCAGGCAAATAGGTTTTAAACAGTTCCATTATTCCAAAAGTGTGGCCAATATCACCTATGTTTACCGTTTGCCAGGATGAGCGTAGTAATATCCTGGAATTCGCTTTAATATAGCCACTTTCAATAGCTCCCATAAGGCTGGAAATAACAGGAAGTGCAGCCATAACTGCAGCATTCTTAATAAATTTTCTTCTTTGCATCTTCAATCAAACTTTCTTTACTGCTGTTTAACAATCTTAAAAACATGAACCTGTGGCTGATTTACCTGATAAATAGTGTCGGCAAGTACAGACAATTGTCTGAGGGCTTCTGTTTCCGAACTCTTTTTCAGCAAGTAATTCTTAAATTGTTTCTGGTGATATTCATAATGCCCGCCACTTTTTAATGTTTTCAGTCGGTTTTTAAGATATCCAGCCACCAGAGTTGTATCTGATGCATCTTTAAGTTCAGAAAGATGCATAAATTCAACAAAGCGGAGATTGCGGATTACTGCTTCCACATCTCTGTATTTTATGCAAGTATTCATTACCGTTATGGCTTGCCGGTATTGAGGCGTATTTTTGTATAGCGCAAGATTAATCCCCGTCGAGAGGTTCTTAGCAGTAACCCCTGCAATAAAAACATCATCAATAAAAAGATGGTAGTTCCCCGGTAATATTTTTTTTACCTGCAATAATTCCGTATTAAACTCTTCATTAAAGGGAACCCATTTGAGCGCATCGGCAGCAGATTCCTTAATCGGAAAGGGCAGGCTTTTCTCAAGACATTCAAAAGTTAATGAGCTGTCTGTATTTGATTGTTTTCTTATTTCTGCGTTAAAGCTACCCTCTTGCGATGCTTTTAAATCATCTCCAATAATCAGTTTAGATACGTATTGGGGCGACTTTGTATCCTTCAAGAACTGATAGGCCATTACAAAATGTCCTGCCGACTGTGGGTGTACCCGATCTTTACCGATGATGGTAAAAGCAGGGTCTTTTAACTGCTCTTCGTTATTGATGCGGAGCAATACTGATTGAAAATCGACCAGGTTGGTATGATACTTTTCAGACAAAAATTGCATGTGTTCTGCACAACGCTGTAAAGCATCGTTTACACCATATAGGTTTTCTGTTTCCATAACTGCGGTCTGGTCATAAATAGATGGTTTCAGCAGCGTAACAGCTTCTACATTCTTTTTTAAAATTTTTACCGCGGCCTCTGTGCTGCTCCTATATGCTGCCAATGCCTGTTGCTTTAGGGTTTCATTAGAATTTGCTTTACCATAAAGTTCCCGTTTTACGTCATTCATGCCTATCATCATTACCGCTTGAGTTGGCCGATGGATGAGCACATCTTTATCCATTCTTTTTAAAATTCCCGTTGCAACATCTCCGGATATTCCGCAGTTGTAAAAACGTATTTTTTGAGCCGGGAACCGAGTGGCATAATAGATCCATAAGTCATTGTAGTATTCGCCATTGTTGGTAATGCTGTTTCCTATAAAACACACCCTGCTTCCGGCAGGAAAAAAACTTTTGTTGTTTTGCTGGGCAAACCCAAATGATGTAGAAATGAACAGGATAATAAATACTGCACTTAACCTTGGCGAAAATAACGGCATACTTTTTTACTTATAAGGTTTAAAAATCGTCACAACAGTTCCCTCCTTTACTGGTTTTTTAAAACGCAAGGCCAATCTGGTATAGGGCTTTCCGCCCTCAGAAAGTTCCTCACTTTTAATTTCAAACGCTTCTTTAGTTACTATGGTAATGAATAACTTATCTTTTTTGCCGGTAATTTCGATTTGATTGGCATTGATCCGCTTCCAGCTACCTCTGGTGATCAGGGCGGTTTCATAACTCTGATCCTCACTAAATGCAAAATGATCTGTTACGCTAAAAAATCCATTATGTTTGCGGTTATAAATAAATTCCCGTTCCAGTTTTTTGAGTTCCTCTACGGGGTAAGCGCTGGCAATATCCATAACCATTTTATCCTGCTCATTGGTAAAGCTGGTACTGAGGACATTGCCTTTTGCTGCAGCACCTGGTATTTGCTGCTGACCGGCAATGAGCGGCACCGGATGCCCATAGGAAGCAATGGTTTTATAAGAATACCTTTCTGGTCCAAATGTTTTTGATGTATATGGGATAATCCCCGGATCGCCCATTAAAACCTCATCTCCTACTACAATAGAGAAAGATCCAACATCGTTATGATTATGATGTTCATTGTTGTTGCCCCCTTTTATTGCCACCCCCATATCCATTTCTGACGCTGCAGCCGGGCGGACAGTGAGTACCCCCGCCTGATCGAAATAGGATCGCAGGTCAGATTCTGATTCTTTGATTGGAAGTTGCTTTGCTGATACCTTTTCCGGAAAAACAGAAAGGATACTAGTTGCCAGGTCCACAGGACGATCTGGAAAAACCACATTCTTAAACTCTGAAATATCAACACCCAGATTCCGGTTTACATAAAAGAGAATAAAGGGTGAGGGTTGGGTATATGGTCGGCAATCGCCAATTGATGGAAAAACACCATGGATAATTACAGTTTTGGGAAGGAATTCGGCCATCAGTTTTACTTTTGGATCAGCAAACAGATCGATTTTTCCACCAGTACTTTTATAAACTGTTTCACGTAAAAGAACAAAGTTTCCAAAACCATAATTATAATAGCCTAGTCCTTCTGTACAATATCCGTCGGGCAGAAAGCCCTGGATTCCATTTTTGTGATAGCGTTCCGCAATGGCAATAAATTTCGCCCTTTCAGTCTTATCGTTGATTATCGTCTCAGCAGCCCCAACTGTCCCGGAGAGGCATACTGCATTAAAGTTATTGGTGTTTGTTAAAAAGAAATTTTCATTGTTTCCTGTTGCAATTGAATTTAATACAGGATCAAATACCCGTTCCTGCACAGCCTTGATCGCTTCTTCTTTAACTTTTTGATCGATCTTATCATCTAACAGATATAGCGCCTGTGCAATGTGCTGTGCATAACTTACCGCCGATAATTCGACCAGGTATTTTTTACCTTCAAAATTTACCTTGTTATAATCGTGCGTGGGATTTACCCAGGATTTTTGACGGCACAGTTCGAGTAATGCATTTTCTGCGGCTCTTGTATATTTCCCCTTATCCGTAAGGCATTCTGCAAATACATACCAGGTTAGCCATAAGAGGCGTTTTTGTAGCATATTTTTACCTGGAACAGAAGTCCCTTTAGTCCAGTATGCCAAATAATCGTCGTCACTCCAGGCCGGAAATGACAGGTTCAGTGAGCTGTCGGCACTACTGATTACGCTGTTATACTTCCCGCTTTTAAACAACATGTCCCAGGCTTTCCTGTTTTTATAGCTATCCCCGAATCCGAAAGGCTTATCTGGTAACATGGCCACAATTTGATCAACTCTTCGCATATCCAGGGGCTGGACCTGTACAATAGGTTTTGAATTGTCATAAACGGTATTTTTAAGGCTTTGGGCGCTTACTATACTTCCTCCTATCGCGAACAAAAAGATAATTAGCCCTGTGGTCATTATTCTGTACACTAATCTCATAGCTTTAAAACTAATATCCCGGATTTTGTATCAGTAAGTTATTCAGTTGAATATCATGAATAGGAATTGGCATAAAAATGTTTCTGGCCGACACCTTAGTAGCGGCAGTAGTAATGTTCGTTGCAGTTCCTGCATTTGAGTTGGCATATGCCAGAAAGCTCTTCATATCCTCAACAAATTTGCCCCAGCGGATCAGGTCGTTTCTCCTTAATCCTTCAAAACACAATTCTCTTAATCTTTCTTCTTTTATCGCTTCTAAAAGCTCCGATTTACTTGAAATTTGCAATGCAGAAAGGTCAGCGTCATCAGGTTCAGTAATTATCGCTGTAGCGTTAGCACCGGTTCCTCCACCACCAATAAGGGTAACTGTTGGCGCGGAAGTATAATAAGGGCCTCCTACTGTTAATGTCCCTGGCGAAGTAATGGTAATTCCAGTAACTGAACCGTCTGAGATGGTTGCCTCGGCGGTAGCCCCACTGCCGCCGCCGCCGTTGATTGTTACTGTGGGAGCACTGGTATAGCCTGAGCCGCCATTGGTTACAGCAATGTGCTTAATCACATTTCCATATAATATGCCGTAAGCTCTTTTACGAACCAAATTCACATACTGATAAGCATTTGCAGGCCCGTTAACTTCGTTTTCTGCTTCGGCAAGCATAAGCAGTACATCAGAATAACGCAAAAATGCGAAATTCTGGGAGGTATAGTTTTTATCCTTGGGGTTCACAACTTCATACTCCCGGCGCCACTTTCCTGCATTCATAACCCAGGTACCTGTCACGTTGGTCTTTTTAGCTGTTGCACCTGTACCCCAAGTATAATTAGCACAGTTCCAATCCCTCCTCCAGTCGAAAGAAGCCTTATTGGGTTTATCATTGCTCAAAGGATTGACTTGATAGGAAGCATACAATTTTCGGGTCGCGTTTACCGAACCGGAACTGAAGCCCTTATTGGCATCATTGCAGGTAATTCCACAAAAGCGCCCGGTATAAGTGTTTCCCAAATTAACGCCTCCGGTATTGTTGCCCCAGAACTCCAATTCCCACATACTTTCTTTCACATCATATTGCTCCCTGGCATATTTAATAAAAACATCTCTATAATCGGGGTTAAGGGCGTGTTCAGGTGTGCTTCCTGTAGGGTTAACAACCTTATTGGCCCAGAACAGTGCATCTTTATATTTTTCTGTATCCTTTAACGGAAAGCCTGCCATATAAAGGTATACCCTGGCCAGCATCCCCTGAACTGCGGTTCGGGTAACCTTCCCCCCTGCCCCCAGAACCGTAGCCGTTTGCGTTTGCAATAAAGCCTCCGCATCAATCATATCCTTTGTAATCTGCGCATAAACATCTTTCATCGGTGTCCTTGCAACATTAACTTCTGTTACTGATTTAGTTGGAGTAAGGATCAATGGAACATCGCCATAATTGCTCACCAACATAAAATATTGAAAGCCGCGCAGAAACAATGCTTGCCCCTTGATCACATCTTTCGCGGTTTGGTCCATGGTTACATTGTCTACTTTCGAAAGCAATAAATTGGCCCGTTCAATACCTACATACAGGCCTTTCCAGAACAATTCATTTTTGGGATCTGCGGCATCATATTGATAGGACGTTGTAAGTTCCACTATTCTACCATAAGATTCGTCTGTATTGGTATTGAACATATATAAATAATTATTTCCATATACCTCCTGAGTGCCCAATGAATTGTATATACCATTGAGGGCACTTTGTAACTGCTCCGGGGTTTTGTAATAAGCGTCTGGGTTAATAAAATCCGTTGGGTTGGTATCCAGCACTTTCTGGCAGGAAGTAGCTGCTGCCACCAGCATGGTGAAGTAAAAATATTTTATCAGTTTCATACTTTTATAATAGATCAGTTAGAATGATAGGTTTAATCCGAATATGAGCGTGCTTGCCCGGGGATAAGCAGAAAAATCAAATCCGGGGGTAAGGGTGGAATTTCGGACGGACACTTCAGGATCTGGTCCGGAATAATTTGTCCATGTTGCAATATTTTGAGCAGAAGCGTAAATCCTTAAACTTTTAAGCTGAGCTTTTTGGAATATTCTTGATGGAAAATTATAGCCCAGTGATATCGTTTTTAACCGGAGGTAAGACCCATCTTCAACTACCCTGCTTGAGTAATAAAATGGTCCCTGCCCTCCGGTTCGAAACAAAGTATTACTAGGATTATCTGGCTGCCATCTATTGGCATAACTTGCGTACTGATTGAAAAACCTGGATTGCTTTCCGTTGCCATCAAATAGCATACGGTTAGCGTTGATGATGTCGTTTCCGTATGACCATTGAAGAAATACATTAAGATCAAATCCTTTATAAGAAAAATTATTTGATAAACCACCTGTATGCTTAGGAAGACCGCGTCCAATTACCGTAAAATCATTTGCATTAACATTTCCATCGCCATCAAGGTCTTTATATTTGATATCGCCTGGTTGCACCGTAGGATTTCCATTTCTGGGAATATTTTCTTTAAGCGTATAAACGCCTTGGGGGTTCTTATCAAAATCTTCATACTGATAAACACCATCCCAAATTGCACCATAAAATTGCCCTACTGGCTGTCCAAGAAGGGCTATGTAAGGAGAAAGCGCATTCCATTTTTGATCAAAACCTACCGGACTTTTTAAAGAAGTTTGGTTCTCAGAAAGTGCCAGTACTTTGTTTCTATTGAAACTGATGTTAAAACTTGAACTCCAGTTAAATTCCTTCCCATGAATATTAACCGTGCTCAGTGAGATTTCAAGACCTTGATTTTGCATTTTCCCTACGTTTTTATAGGCATCAGACAATCCGGTGGTATAAGGCAAAAGGGCCTGCAATAACAGATCATGGGTTGTTTTTCTGTAAATGTCAAGAGTTACATTTACACGTTGTTTAAAAAGGCTTAAATCATAACCAATATTCACTTGTTTTGTAGTTTCCCATTTTAAGTTGGCATTTCCAAAAGCACTTAAGATAGCTCCTTTAGAAGGCGAGCCATTGCCATAGGAATAACCCGCGGAATTGGGTTGTGTGATCTGGTCGAGATAGGAAAAGTCGGCAACCCTATTGTTGCCTGTCTCGCCGTAACTTAAACGTAGTTTAGCATCAGAAATAAATGTAAATTTCTTCATAAACTCCTCAGCACTCATCCGCCATGATAGTGCACCAGAAGGAAAATACCCCCAGCGCTTCCCCTGTGCGAATTTTGAAGATCCATCGGAACGGAAAGACGCAGTAAAGTAATATTTTGATTTATAATTATAATTTATGCGCCCGAGGTACGACAAAAGGCCCCATCTGGAACTTAATGAAGTACCGATCAGGGAAGGCGATTCATCTAAACCATCAAGGCCTAATGATTCATTAGGTACGTTGAGAGCAGCAAAGCCATTTACTCCCGTTTTATTTCCTTGCATGGTATACCCTGCCAATACAGTAAGATCATGCACCTTATTAAAAATCTTTTTATAGCTGAGTGTATTTTCATTTAGCCAAACGGTAGAAGGGTTATAATAAACTGATCCGTTCACACCACTCGAATTACGTGGATTACCCAGTCGGGTCTGGGAGTTATTAAAGGCCTCATCTCTCTGCATATTATTGGTGATGCCGCCTGTAACTCTTAGGGTAAGAGATGGAATAATTTTGTATTCCGCATAGCCGTTCGCGATTAATCCTGTGATCAACCGGCGCCGAAGTTCATTTTTAGCAGAAATCACCGGATTAACCCTGTAATCAGCAATTACATTATAGTCGAAGCCCGGATCAAATAGTTCATCATCAAGATTATTATCGTTACCACTTACAGGACGATAGCCCCATACTGCATAAAGCAGATTGGTACTGGCAGATTGGATTGGCGAGGCAGCATTAACTATACTTCCGTTAGATGCACTATAACTATAATTTAGGTTAACCCCAATTTTTAATTTTTGATTTACATTCTGATCAAGTGTAATTCGTCCCTGGTAACGTTTGAAATCGGAGTTTAAAACCACCCCATCCTGGCCAATGATGTTTCCTGAGATCGAATAACGTGTTTTATCAGCCCCACCCCTTATTGAGATATCATGACTTTGCATGGGGGCGTTCCGATAAATTTGATCCTGAAAATTAATTCCCGTTACATTTTTATAGTCGTCAAGTGTTTTCCCATCGGCTAGATAGGTTGTGTTCGTATTTGCCGGATCAAGCTCTAACTGGTATTTTACAAATTCATAGGGGCTCATTAAATCGATGGTTTTTGTATTTTTCTGAAAACCATAGTACCCATTGTAAGCAATCACCGGATCACCTATATTTCCTCTTTTGGTGGTAATAATGATTACTCCGTTTGCTCCTCTTGCCCCGTAGATGGCTGTGGCCGATGCATCTTTTAAAATATCGATAGCCGCAATATCTGCTGGATTTATGGAGTTATTGTTCGCATCTTCTAATGGAAAACCATCTACAACATATAATGGTGAGGTGTCTTGTGTGATTGAACCTGCTCCCCTTATCACAATATTATTTATTGACCCAGGCTGCCCATCGGCGCCTGAAACCTGAACACCAGCTACTCTTCCGGCCAGGGCCTCGTCAAATGATTTTACCGGTGCCTTCTCAAATTCATCCATTTTCACTTGCCCGACAGATCCGGTTAGGTCTTTTCGTGCGGTTGCACCATAGCCAATCACTACAATCTCATTCAATGCATTATCAAGACTTTTAAGAGCAAGGTTGATGATGTTCTTGCCGTTTAAAGGGATATCCCTTGATTGGTAACCAACGTACCTGAATGATAAAGTGGCATTTGCATTTGAAACTGTAATCACAAATTTGCCATCAGCATCGGTAGTGGCTCCGGTTTTAGTGTTTTTTTCAAATATGGTGACACCGAAGAGCGGTTCATTGTCAGACGAGGTTACTTTACCTGAAATGTTTTTGCTTTGCGCATTTCCAGCCGATGGTAAAGCCATTACCAATATCCAGGTAAAAATCACGCTGAAAGTAATGGTCCCACAAAGATTTAGTGGTTTGGTTAACATATTATATTTGGTTAGTGTAAAATCAATCCTATGTCTGATCCGGCAACAATTACAGACTCATATACAAACTTAATATAATTATATATTGTATACAATATATAATTATATTAATACAAATACTGCAATAAAACCACTAAAAAAAGATGATTATATTAATAATCAAATCGATATAGCACCATTTAGATAAAAAACCCTCAACGAAAATAAAGTCCCCCATTAATATCAATGGTTGCTCCCGTAATATAATTACCACCCTCACCTGCCAGGAAAGCGACTGCCAGGCCAATATCACGTGGCTGTCCAATACCCAAAGGTACATTCTCAGCAATTCTTACAATTCCTTCATTTCCATGTGTTTGGGTAAGTAAATCGGTTTCAATAATACCCGGGGCAATGCAATTTACTCTGATCCCTAATGGGGCACCAGTTCTGGCAAGTGTTTTTGTTAGTCCTAAAATTGCACTTTTACTGGCTGAATAATGTACATGGCCATATAGTGCCCCCTGTTGCCCAACCACTGAGCTAATATTAATGATCCTACCATCTTTCTGTTCTCTCATGATTTGCATAGCATACTTGGCGCACAGAAAACAACTCGTGAGATTGGTTCCTAAAACATGTTCCCAATCATCAAGACTGGTGTCAAAAATATCTTGGGCTTGAGATGTTCCTGCATTATTGACCAGGATATCTAGTTTGCCCGTGCTGTTTTTAGCAAATGAAAAGAGTGCTTCCACATCTTTTTCTCTACTTACATCCGCAGCTTTAAAGAATACCTTGCGGTTAAAAGCCCTTACCCCGTTCACTATTTCTTCAAGGTCTTCACTTTCAGCCAGGTCGTTAAGTATAATATCTGCTCCCTTTTCTGCCAGGGTTAGGGCTATACTTTTGCCAATCCCCCTTAAAGAACCTGTTATTAATGCAGTTTTTCCAGTTAATTCACTCATGATACTAATTAAATTTATTTTGCCTCTGCATCCACATGTATTTCTTTGGCCAGGGTAAATCTTAATGCAATAAAAATAAAAATGCTCCCCAGTAAATAAACAACGGAGAGCGCTGATAGACCACTTGACAATCCTAATGTAGGCTTTATCGTCCCTAAGATCCATGGTGCAAAAGCGCCTATTAAAAAAGCAAACATAATCATCGCGCCAGAAACAGATGCCCTTACTCCAGGTGCCGTGACCAAAAATAAAGATGCGTAAATATTGGAGTCATAAATGCCTCTGAAAAAACCAAAAAGACCCATACCTGTATACACCCAAATCAGCTCATTTGCTGATCCCAGCAGATAAATAAAAGGACTGCCCAACAATAATCCAAATGCTTGCAATTTTAATCTTGAACCAATATTGGTCTTCGCCAGGTAGTCAGAAAAGCGCCCGCCGGCCAGCACCCCCAAAAATGCAAAAACATGATGATAAAACATGGAGGAAAAGCCGGCGTTTGCTAGAGAGAGCTTGTATTTTTCATGTAAAAATGTTGGCGCCCAGGTTAGGTAGCCCACATTCACGAATATCATACAGGCAAATGCCATAGTCAGCAATACTGCTGTTTTCTTTTGAAATAATCCTTTTAAGCCGTCAAACACGGTCACCTTTTTCTTGATTACTAACGAATCAGTATCAGGTAAAATGTCTTTTTTAAACCTTACAACAAGTACAATGGAGAGTACAATTCCTATTCCTCCAAAAATGTAAAAAGCCACACTCCACCCAAACCTTTCTGCTATCAATGCGCCAATCAGTCCGCTCATGATAATCCCCGCATAAAGTGCAGTCTGATGTATGGCCATTGCAAACCCTGTTTTATCCTTATATGTATCACCTATAAGCGCGTTGGCCGCCGGAGCATAAAAAGATTCACTGCTTCCCACAATTCCTCTAAGTATTACCAGATGGATCAATCCTGCACTGAATCCGGTAAAAAAAGTGGCAACACTCCATAATAGCAGACTAAAAATGATCACTTTTTTCTTACTAAAAACATCACCAATATATCCGCTTAAAGGCACACATAATCCTATCGCCCAAATGAATACAGAAGCGATCATACCCAATTCAGCGTCTGTAAGCTGCAGACTTATTTTAATTTGCGGCAGGATCACATTAAATACCTGTCGGTCTGCCTGATTAAAGAAAAAGACCAGCCACAGCAGAATAATCAACTCCCAATTAAAGGATTTCAATTTTAAGTTACGTGGAGCGTTATATCTGATCATTTTTCATTTTAGAAAATTATTAAGCAAAATAGCCAATGGCATCTTGCGGTCTGATTTCAGTAAGCTTACCATTGTAATGCCTTAAGTCTCTTGGTTCATATGTATGCTCCTTGATTGCCTCTTCATTGATGTCTATTCCAAGACCTGGCAAATCGTTAATTTGCATCATTCCATTGGTAAATTCAATTTTTTCAGTACTTATTTTGTTTCGATAAGGTACATCACTGCTCATCGTTTCCAAAAAATGAAAGTTAGGTGTGGAAGCTGCAATATGCAAGGTTGCTGCATTTGCTACTGGTCCGCTAGGATTGTGAGGACAAAGCGGAATATAATAGCACTCAGCCATCGCAGCAATCTTTTTTAGTTCGGAGATACCCCCAGCATGGCTCACATCAGGTTGAATGAAATCTGCACAATCCTGATTTAGAAAACTTCGATAATCCCACCTGCTATATAGACGTTCCCCTGCTGCAATCGGAACTTTAGTTTTCTTTCTTAATTGTGCCAATCCTTCCATGTGGTCTGGTGGAATAGGCTCTTCGAACCAGGTAATGTCAAAATCTTCCAGGGCATGAGCTACCCTAATGGCTGTCGGCATGTTAAATCGTCCATGACCTTCAATTAAAATATCTATTTCTTTTCCAACAGCATTTGTAACAGCACCAATGCACTTCAAAGCGTAAGCAAATTCTTTTTTGGTCAGGTTCATGTAGGCCGAACCAAAAGGATCCCATTTAAGACCTTTAAAACCCTTTTTAACGGCTTCCTTAGCTTTTGCAGCAAATTCTTCGGGCGTTTTAGCCGGGGCAAACCATCCATTTGCATAACATGGAACAGCATCTCTTACTTTTCCGCCCAGTAACTGATAGACTGGCACCCCCAGATCTTTGCCTTTGATATCCCATAATGCCATATCAACGGCAGCCAGTGCGCTCATTAAAACTACCCCACCCCGCCAATAGGCATCGCGGTAGCAATCGTGCCAGATTGCTTCTATATGATGAGGGTCTTTACCTATTAAATATCTTTTAAGTTCATTTACCGCCTGCACAACAGTTAATTCCCTCATTTCCAGCGTTGCCTCACCTACTCCGTAAAGACCAGAATCTGTGATTACTTTCACAAACACCCAGTTCGTTCTGTAGGAATGGCAAATAAAGGTTTTAATTTCAGTGATCTTCATAATAATGTACTTATAATTTCTACCGGCAGCGTTTCATAATAATTCAAATTTAGTATATTGTATACAATATACAATATGAAAGTAAACATTTATAAATACCACAAAATAGCTGGCGTTTCATTAACAACATCCTAACTATCTTACCTCAGAAATGAATAAATCCTATTTTAATCTATCTCCTATCTGACGTAGAAGGTCGGCTTTGGCGTTAACGCAATGCCTGGCGGCTGCAGCTTCTACTTCTATGGGATTTCTGTTTTCCAAGGCGCTAATTATTGCACGATGTTCCTCTATAACCTCATTTGTCCGCTCTACACCAAAGCCATAAGTCAGGCGTAACGTATTGATCAACTGCCAGTGTTTTTCCAATATCTGCAAACCTTCAGCATTATTGGCCAATTCATAAATTGCAGAATGGAACCGTTTATTGAATTGTAAACAGCCGGTATGATCTTTCTTTGCTGCTGCTGTTTCATATCCTTTTTGCAGTTGATTGAGCTGCTTCAGATCCTTTTCCTTTAAGTTTTCTATACACTTAACCGTAAGATAAACTTCAATTAGCTGTCTGATCTCATAAATATTTTCTAAAAATTGTTGATCAACTTTTCTGACATGGGCTCCTTTATTTGGCTCAATGATCAGCAATCCTTCACCCTGCAATTGTTGCAATGCTTCTCTTATGGGCATCTGGCTTACTTTATACCGCTCAACCAACTCAGCGATCTTTAGCCTTTCTCCCGAAATAAAATAACCAGAAAGAATATCTTCTCTTAATTTTTCCCGTACCCTGGAATATGTCGGATCAGCTAACTGGTTTAATGAGTCGGATTGTATTTTATCTTTCAATGTTGCAAATTTTAAATGATGATCAAATATACAATATATATTATATACAATATACCAACTAACTGCGGCCATACTTGGCTAAAATATTTCTTCAGAAAAGTCTTCGGTAATGGTGCAGGAAACAATGAGGATTTTATATGGAATTCTTTTTTCTAACCTATTATCACAATTGTATTAACTATTTTTGACAATCCAAAGCATTTTTATATTCTGGATACATCTTCAATACTTCCTATGGATCAAATGACAATAAAAAATCCTTTTTCAATAGCAATTCACCTCACAATATCCCTGGTAATGGTCTTGTGCCTTTCCGTCTCTACTTTTGCACAGAAAAATAAGGCAATGGATAAAGGTCAGGACATTTCTATCCTTTCTGACTCTGCAACCTTGACAAAGGGCGATTATCTGATTCATTTAGAGAAGGTATTCGAAACGGTAAACAAAGTTCCCGTTACAGTTGGTTCTTTTAAGAAACTAAATCCCATAACGGCACATTTAACACAAGATGAGGCTGCTCTTGCCTTACTCAAAAATAGGCTTACACAAAGTGAAAGAATGTTGAATTTGCAAAACCTGCAAATGGATCAGACCTTACTTAAAGAACTTCAAACAAACAACAAAGATTGCCTGTCGGATCTGGATGAATACGAAAAAGAGTTAAGGGAATTAAAAACGGAAATTCTTAATCTACGCAAAGACACCGTGCTGATTAAACTTTTTACGCTGCCTTCTATGCGCATTATGTTTAAAGATCAATTTGCAGAGCTACAGAAAAAACGTGTGGTAATGGACAGTCTGCTAAAGACAACAACATCGTCAATTAATAACCTGCAGGCGCGAACATCGGCCAATCTGATAAACATTAAGGAGTTAATGTATCTTACCGATAACCAGCTTGATGCAGTAAGTATAAAAGCTTTCGGAAAAGAACGACGTTACCTTTGGGAATCAGCAAGTGGTAAGACCAGGGGTGTTGGATTCCGCAAGTTTATCAATGGGGAACAGGAAATATCAGGCTATTATTTTGTATACACCCGCAGCAGCCGTTTTTTACTGTTCCTTACCTGTGCTACTTTCTTCTTCTGGGTATTTTTCAATTTCAGAAGCATGAAACAACGCGACAGGTTGGAAGCAGTTGACGATTTCTCTTTACTCAGTCCGCAACCCTATCTAATTACCTTTATCATGCTCTTTACGCTGGCGCCGATTTTTGACCTCATGGCCCCGGCACTTTATATCGAATCGGTACAGATCTTACTTGCAGTTTTGCTGACAGCATTTTTTCGTAAAAAACTATCGTCAAAATTATTTTACCCTTGGTGCATATTTGTACTGCTTCTTCTTGCACCTGTTTTTCTGCGTCTTTTAGGCATGCCACCAAGATATCAACGCTGGCTCCTTCTTTTCCTTAGTCTCAGTTCTACCGTCTACGGCGTCATTATTTTGAAGAAGATAGATGAGCAGGCAAAAAAATATAGAATGATACTCCTTACGGGATTTATCTATACCATATTTGCAGTCATTGCTACTTTATGCAATATTTTTGGCCGCTTCACACTTACCCAAATTTTTTATTCGACAGGTGTAAACTCCTTGCTAAATGCCATATCCTTAACCATTCTTGCGAAAGTATTGGTGGAGGCTTTTCTGCTTCAAATGAAAAGTAGCAGAATCCGCAAAGGCTATCCTGAGTATTTCGATTGGCACCCTGTTATCGCAGGCCTTAAAAGGCTAACCGGTGTTGGTGCTACAATTATCTGGTTTGTGATATTTACCACCAATCTTAATATTTTTAACGGTCTTTATGAATCTTTAATGGAGATCCTTAATGAAAAAAGAACTATAGGAAACTTCTC
Source organism: Pedobacter sp. 05T44 (assembly GCF_056395985.1). Taxonomy (NCBI): domain Bacteria; kingdom Pseudomonadati; phylum Bacteroidota; class Sphingobacteriia; order Sphingobacteriales; family Sphingobacteriaceae; genus Pedobacter; species Pedobacter sp. 05T44. The sequence continues at coordinate 275,306 of NZ_JBFTKO010000002.1, read as the reverse complement.
TTTTACCTTTGGCGGTATTGTACTCTTTTTAGGCATCATTTGGATTGCCAACTTTTTACAGAAGTACATTGCCTACTTCTTTGGAGATACCGGCGACGATGGAATAGAAGACAATAAAGGAGAGCGCTCGAAATTGCTAATTACACGATTGGTATTACTCATTGGAGGATTCCTTATTGCTGTGGCAGCATCTGGATTGCCAATTGACAAAATCACCGTAATCCTTGGCGCCCTTGGTGTAGGTATCGGGCTGGGCTTACAGAATATCGTAAGCAATTTCGTATCGGGGATCATCCTTATTTTTGATAAAACTATCCGCATCGGAGATGTGGTAGAGCTAAGCAATAAAAAAGGAAGGGTTAAGGAAATCGGTGTCCGCGCCAGTACACTGCTTAGTGACGAAGGTGCAGAGATTATTATTCCCAACGGGGCCATTTTGTCGAACAATATCATCAATTGGACCCTTAGCAATAACCAAATGCGTATAGACATTTCTTTAACTATCGCTAAACCTTTCAATTCAACTGAAGTAGTACATCAGATCAGAGATATTATTACTAAAAATGATAACGTCTTTGTAAACAAGGAACCCGTAATTATGATCAGTCCTGTGAGTAAGGTAAACAGCAGCATAAAAATATATTTCTGGTGCAAGGATATTTCAAATGCAGATCTTACAAGAAATATAATCATTGCACAAATATTTGAGACCTTTGAAGAGAAAGAAATAGAAATTTTATAGTTCCTATCTGACCTATGGCGATATTGCCTGTTGAATGGATAAGACTTGCGACAGCCTTTGTATCTGATCCGAAGCCGGCACCAACCTTAGAGGGCTCCCCTTATAGAGTTCATATACCATTTCGCCACTTAGGCCGATCGAAACACGCTCGACCGAAAATACTTTCCCTGGCACACGGGCACCAAACCAGTGAGGATCTGCTTTTTGTTTCCAGGTAACATTGTACAGAATCGTGCCAGCCGGATAGCTATTCTCTTGCGTGTGCGTATGGCGTACGGCTAGCTCATTTCCATAAAGTGTAGACGTGGTACCGTTATCAGGACGAATGCTTGTTGTTAGAGCGGTTAGTAGTAAGGGATTTTCGGGTAGTCCCTGAACAGATCCAACTGAGGCTTCATCATTCAAACTGTCGCTACGTTCCGAACTGCAGCCTAATGCTAGCGCCAAACCGAATAAGATCATTCCTATAATTGATTTCCTTTTCATGATCGTTTAATTTTTAAAATTGAACAGGTCTATTGGCCTGGTAAATACATAATCATTATCTCGCTGAGGTTGATGACAGGAAACGCATTCGGTATCAAAATCCAAAGTCTTTCCGTAAGGCAGCAAATCGTCGCCTTTCCATCTTCCCCAGCCCCATCCTTTTGTTTTGGCATATTTACGGGCATCTTTTATCATGAACTCGACCTGTACAAATTTCCCGGCAGAAATACTTCCATCAGCATTTTGTTGCTGCTTCCAGGCAGTCTTCGCAAAAATACTCCCATCCGGCCATGGATCTGTTTTTTTTGACTGCAAGGCCTTTACGGCGGTTTCATTTGCAAAAATAATACGTAATGTTCCATTGTCGAAACGGTCCGTAGTACTTATTGCCTTCCAATTTCGGTAATCTGGAATATAAGCTATCCCGTTAGGAGATGGTTTAACTTCCCGCTCTGGCTTAACACCCACAGCCGTTATTTCTTTAGGGTTGTTTGGCGCAACTTTACCTTGTTTAGCTCCGTAAGAAATGGAAAGTAGGTAACGTTTTAATGTTTCAATCTCATTTTCATCCACCTTAGCCTGAGGATGAACGGCAGTATAGCTTGGCAGTGGCATCTCTCCGGACAAGATCTTATTGAGCGCATAGTAAAGCGCAGCACTTTGCTGCGCGGTAGCCAGCGAATCCCAATTCGAAAAATCGAGCGCTTTTCTACCGTTTCTGATATGCGAAGCGACCAGAAAATTCACAGGAGTAATCTTGTCATACCAGTGTAGCCGCGTTTCACTAGAATGGCAATCAAAGCAAGCAGTCTGCAAGATTCCGTTTACTTCTCTGGACACACCACCTAGCTGCTTGCCCACGCCATATGCCGAGCCTGTGGTTTCTTTTGGCCTTATAAATTGCAGGCATACTAAGGCAAGTGCGATACAAATAATAATTTTCCATTTACGTTTCATATACTACTTATATTAGATAATGATGAAACAAAACTACTCTCTACGAGCTGATTGAACCAATGTTTTCCTGTTAAAGGGAATTATTAGCCGGTAAAGCCGATTTTTTTTCTTTGAATAAGTCCATATTTTTAGGACATTCGGCTTACACAAATTTATAGTTCACACACCCCTTCTTGTACGTGAACTTTACTCAAGCATCCCAAATGAATAAGACCCGACTGCATATTTACGTTTTCATAACCGTTACTGCCACGGTATTGTTGATCAGTTTTTTCTCTTTCCGCTATCTTTACCAGGTTGCCAGTGAAAAACTTTGGACCAGCAAGATGGAATCTGGGAAACGTGAAAGCAGGGAGATTGGCAGATTACTGGAACAACAGCTGCTCATTGGAATTGAAAAGCCACAAGTGATACGGAACCTGCAGCAGAGTATCGAGAATACCGACGTGCAAAGCGAATTCATCTGTATGTATGATAAGAACTGCATCGAACTTTGCCATCCCAATCCGGCGCTTATAGGGCAAAAAATTGAACAAAACAACTCCCAACTTGATCTGGGTGAAGGAAAAAATTCTATTTCCTTTAGCGAGGTCATCAGTTCTCAGAAAAAGCTCGGTGGTATCAGAAACTTTCCCAAAAGCCAACACAGAAGCTCGGAAATCGTAAATGTGTACCCCGTAAAAGGCAGCGACTGGATTGTAGCTTCCCATGCAAATATCGAGGTAATGCACCAGGAACTTTCCGATCTATATAAGCAGTTTAGCATTGGTTTTCTGCTTAGTACCCTGATCATTATTACGTGTTGCCTATTGCTGATAAGAAGGATTTACAGCAAGCATGAACAGGCCTTGGAAGACGAAATCGCAGGCCTTAATGAAAAGATCAACAGCCTGAGTACACTCAACCTGCAACTCAATACCTTGCAGGAAAAACTGCAGGATCAGATACTGGTTCAGCACCCTGAACGAGAAAAGGAAAACGGTCGGAAAAGGATTATCACCTACCATAAAGATGAACTTATACACCTGGATGTGTCCGAGATCGCCTATTTCTTTTTAGACGGGAGTACCGTTCTTATATTTACTTTCGACAACAAGCAGTTCTCTACCAATATAAGCCTTGACGAACTGATGAAGCAGTTGGACAACGATATCTTCTACCGAGCAAACAGACAGTTCATCATCAACATGAGGTCAATCAAAACTATTTTCGTATACGGTAAAAATCAGTTGCGAATAGTTACCGATCCTAAGACCAGCGAACCGGTCATCATCAGCAAGAACAAAGTTGCAGAATTCAAAAAATGGTTAGATCGCTAGGCTTCTTTTCAGAAGTGTTTACATATCAACACTTCTGAAAATTTAGCTTTCTGTGTATCACCCTGTATGTTTAAATTACAACCCTTTTAATAAATTTGGGTATCGTTTTTTTATAATCAAATTTGATTTTTCCGGCAGCTTATTCAACGGAACGGGCTTATCCTGCGGACGGGTTTGTTTTTGATTAATATCGCCCATTAAGCTCCACTTTCTCGTCATTCCAATTGGCTCCCTTGCATTCAAATCGTAACGGGTAAAGTCAACTACCAACTTCGGGCTATTAAGTTTCCAGTCCCTAAGCAATGCCAGCCTGAAATCCTTGTTCATAAACCAACTAATCTCAAGATTGGCATCCGAACCACCAATTCCTGACCCTTTTTCTACAAAGCGATAGTTGAAATCGTTGCTTTTGTAATGGGATCTCCATAGTAAACCAAACTCTCCCTGGGTAATCACTTTTGTATCCGGCCAGCGTTTTTTTACACTGCTTAGCCAATCCTTCAACCGGGCAGCATCATAAGGAAGAGACAATTCCCAGCAATTAGTAACCCAACCAAACCCATTCAATTCAAAGCCCTTATCAAAATGGATAGCAGTAGCATGAAGCATTTCTTTCAGGCCGATCTCGTTTCCGTGCTTACCTAATGTTTCTATAGGTCCAACTCCCATACGGCTGTTAAAACCTTCTGCAAAACCTTGTCGTCTGGCGGCTAAAAAATCCACAGTCCACCCGTCCAGATTAACTACATCAATAAAATCGCTCTTACCTTGTGCAGGTTTGCAAAAATGCTCTTTTGAAGGATAAAAGGGATAAGAAACAGAACCATCGCCATCCTGGTTATCAATCGCAAACTGACTCCAGATGTTGCCCTGGCAAACATGTATATTTTCTTTTTCAGCTAGGTATTGTTGGTTTTTTGCAGAAAGGAAACCCGCTACTATACTAAGCGGGCGGTAGCTGTTGCCTACCATCCGGCTTACAAGTGCAAGTCCGTCATGCAGGTCCTTATTTACTTGCTCAGTAGTATTATAAGCATTTGCAAAATAAGCACCGGGGATAAACGTTATCTCGTCACCATATTCACGGTGATAGCCAACAACGAGTTTCCGGATTTCTTTATAATTCTCTGTGCTGTCATTCAGCGCCAGCCAGCTAAACGCCCAGGTCATCTTGGCTCCAGGAAAACCCTCTTCCACGGCTTTTCTGAAAGCAATAACTTTTTCAGGTGTATGTAAAGCCCGCTCATCCTCGCCAACACTCCGATCCCGTGATACTTCAATCTGGTTTACCCTTATTATAGTATTAAAAGTTAAAAATCGATGGCCCATAAGCCCTCCAGAAGCTGATTTCTTTGCTTGCTGTCCAAATGCCAAAGACATCAGGCAGATAACCAAGAAGTTTAATAAACTCACTTTTTTGAACATATAATTTATTTTTTAATTCATTTAATCATTATTGTATAAAAAGCCAGCCGACAACAGTCGGCCAGCTCGAGCGTAAAATCATCCTACCAGCCAGGGTTCTGTTCTAATTTGTGGCCATTAGCCTGATAAAAGGCGACCTCTTTAGTCGGAAGCGGCTGAAGATAATCCTTATTTGGATCGAATTTTCGGCTTTTTTCAGCAATCAGAAAACCATTTGCATCTACCTTACTCAGGTAGCTTGGATCGCTGTAAGGTGCTTTCCCAGCCCAGTCAGAACCAGTAATTTTAATTCCTTTAACATCCTGTGGCAATTCAGTCTCAGCAGTTTTCCATCTGCGCAAGTCATCGTACCTGAATCCTTCCAAAGTGAGTTCAACAGTTCTTTCCCTCCTGATCTCATTTCTCATATTAAGGTTATTGGTAGCCACAAAAGTGTTGGTCAAATGCGGCATACCCGCACGATCTCTGAGCTTATTAATCGAAAGATCAAGATCACCGTCGCTTATTGCTCCTGCTTTTTCAAAAACTGCTTCTGCATAAATAAGCAACACTTCTGCATAGCGGATAAGGTGGCGATCAAAGTCAAATATACTGGCATCTCCATTTTGTCCGGAATTATTGGCCACTGGGTCTTCCGACATATATTTATAGAGTATATATCCTGTATTGAAATTACGTTGCGGCTTATCAGGCCAGTTGGCAATCTTATTTACGGGAAAGAAAACCCTGTTGGTTAACGTTCCCGGAATGATCATCGTCATGGTCATCCTGGGATCCCTGTCCTGAAATTCAGAAACAAAAGTGCCGTAACCTTTGAAAACCGTTCCTGGAGCTGTGATGGGCAATCCATTCTTATCTAAATAAAGGTCAACCATCTTTCTGGTCGGGTTATAACCGTTCCCATCATACTGATATGGAATATCATGTCCCAGGATATTTCGGGCATATCTCCTGTCCAAAATCGATTCCCTGGAGTCGTCGCCATCTTCCAAAAATAAGTAACGATAGCTTTGCGCGCCCTTGCCTGTGTACAAACCATATGTACCACTGTTCATGATCTCCCTTGAAGCAGCAATCGCAGCATCAATATATTTTGTAGCATTGCCATCAGCCCTGAATTTCCCCCATGTCCCCTCAAATAATGCCACACGTGCAGTTAAAGCAAGCGTCGCACCTTGGGTAATCCTACCAACATCCACAGAAGCGAGAGCCGATTGCATAGGTAGATCAGCTTTGGCCTCCTGTAAATCTTTAAGAATGAAATCAACAGTTTCCGTTCTGCTTGACCTGGGAGTAAATAAAGCCGGATCATCAGTTGCCAAGACTTTTGTAATTAATGGCACTCCACCATATAGCCTCAGTAACTTCCAGTAGTACCATGCCCTGAAGAATTTGGCTTCTGCCACATATCTTTTTATTTCAGCATCTGTACTTGCCGATCCTTTTTCAATGATGTTGTTCGATGACCGAATATAGCCATAGCTGTCTGTCCAGAGTACCACTGACTCTGCAGGCTGCAGGTTTCCGTTACTTACCGAATTTGGAAAATTAAATGCTATATCTGATTCAGTATCCTCAAAGCCAAAACGGTCAAGTCCGTTATATAGATTATTTGCAGCCAGCTTAAAATCTGCACCCGTTTTCCAGAATGTAGCATCAGTGATACTGTCCTCCGAAACCAGGTTAAGGTCTTTTTTGCATCCGTTTAAAAGCGCAGCAAGGATAAACACACCTGCAATTAATAATTTCCTATGATTAATATATTTAAGTTTCATAAAGCTTGCGTTTAAAATTTAACAGTAAGACCCAGCGAATACACTTTATTGAAAGGATAAGTTCCCTCATTCCTGAAGCCATCCTCCGGATCAAAGTTCCCTCCAAATGTTCCTTTTGAAATGGTAAAAAGATCCTGACCGCTGAAGAATATTCTGGCAGTTTTCATTTTTAAACTGTTGGCAACACTGGCCGGCAGGTTATACCCCAGGGTAATCACCTTAAACCTTAAATAGGCTACATTCTGCATCGTGAGAGATGAAGCGCGATAATCATAACTTCTGATGTCATCATAACCTACACCACCAGGAAGATATCGTGGAAATTTAGCATCCGTTCTCTCTGGCGTCCAGGTCTTTCCATTGTAGTAAGAAAGCGAAGGCCAGTAAAATGTATTTGGGGTAGCAATGTTACCCTCATACCTTACATCTCTCTTTCCTACGCCCTGCAAAAACATCTGAAGGTCTAATTGTTTAAATCCTATGCTAATGTTAGAAGAAAAGGTATACCTGGGAATCAGGTTACCGAGATAAACCATATCACCATTAAGACCCTTTGATTTGTCGCCAAAAGCAGTCAACTTTCCATCCCCGTCAACATCACGATACATTACATCACCAATGGCTACGCGGGCAGGAACACCCGTAAGCTTTTTGTAGTTATCCAGCTGTTCCTGATTTTGAATGATACCCTCGTACACATAACCAAAATAAGACCAGATGCCATAACCTTGTCTGAATTTATTAAGACCTTCCTGATAATTGTCCAGATTTTTCAGTTCCACCAACTTGTTCTTGCTGTCACTAAGCTGTAGCGATACGCTGTAACGAAAAGCACCCACTTGGTCTTTCCAGGTGACTGAGGTTTCAAATCCCTTGGTGACCAACTTTCCCTGGTTTGAGGAAGGTGCGGTACCGCCATAAGTTGCAGGAACAGCAATGTCAACCAACATATCATTATTCGTTTTATTATAATAATCAAACGAAAAATTAAGTTTGGAACTAAGTAGTGCCACATCGATACCTATATTTTTATTTTCAATTGTTTCCCAGGTTCTATCTGTAGACGCTGGATTAGCATTGGCCCCGGTTAACCCCGAATTTGGACTACCTATAGGATAATTTCCACCAATGGAGATCAAGGGTATGTAATCATACAGACCCAACAGCCCAATTTCCTGGTTACCCATTTTACCCCAGGATGCCCTGAGCTTTAACAGATCAAAAGTATTGAGTGACTTGATAAAACTTTCTTCAGATAAATTGTAGGCCAGTGCAGCTGATGGGAATACCGCACTCCAGCGCTTATCCGGTGAGAATTTGGAACTACCGTCAGCACGTGCCGTAAGGTCTAAAACCAGTTTATCCCTGAAAGAGTAACTGAACCTGCCAAAGTACGAGCCTAGTGCCTGATTGCTTAGTCTACCAGTAAAGTTTGCATAAGCAGCTTTCGTTCTGTCAGCAAGATTTAAGGTAAAGATGTCATTGCCTATAAAATTATAACCATAGGTTGTCTGGCCTTCGATTTTGGTTTTTTCAATCGATCCTCCCCCCGTAAAGTTTATTCTATGATCAGCCCCCAGCTGCCTGTTATAGTCAAGGTATACCTGATACAATTTATTTAATGTTTTCAGATTAAGATAAGAGGCGGAATTCGGTGTGTTTCTGATGTCCTGAATGTCACCCACATAATTGTACCTTGTAAAGGTCCTGTTGGTACCATTGTCATTGAGGTAATCCAGTCTTATAGCTGCCTGTCCGATTAATTTAAGTCCCTCTAGAAGGGTGTAATCAGCTTTAAAATTGGTGGCAAACCTGGAGGAGCTTCCACGCTGAGTGCCTGCCTCTTCCAGTGACTGCGCCGGATTTTCATACCCTTGGTAGCCATAGAACTGCCCATTTGGGTTGCGCACCGGCTGATATGGGAACTGGCGGGTAACATTGGTCAGCGCATTTCCAAGCATAGTTGGTGTAATGGTAGACTTATTCTCAAAACTGGTTCTTGTTTCAAAGTTGAACTTAGGGGTCAGTCGAAAATCATAGTTGAGTCGAAGGTTATACCTTTCCGAATTGTTTTCTCCGAACCGGAGTGATCCTTCATCTTTATTGTAGCCCATAGATACTACATAATTATTGTTTTCCCCGCCACCTGATATGGAAAGGTTATGTAGTTGCTGAGTAGAATTTTTATAGATTTCTTTGTTCCAGTCCGTATAACCATAAAAACCAGGATAGCTAGTGATTCCATAATTCCAGCCACCATCAAGTTCTGGTGCTGCATTGGCCCTGATTTTATCAAATACCTCTTGTGGAAACCCATTGATACCAGCGTTACGAAGGCCCTCATCCATAAATTCAGCATATTCCAGCGTGTTCTGAATCTTCCTAAGGTAAGTCGGCGTTTTCAGACCTACTGTACCACTATAGGTAATTTCCGGTTTTCCGCTTTTTCCTTTTTTTGTGGTTACAATGATCACTCCATCTGCCGCGCGCGCGCCGTAAATGGCCGCAGAAGCATCTTTTAGCACAGAGATTTCAGCAATGTCATTTGGATTGATGTTATCAATATCACCAGGGATACCGTCAATCAACATCAGAGGATTACTTTCGTTTACTGAAGAATAGCCACGGATTTTAATGCCGTAGCTTTGATTTCCAGGTTGTCCGCTACCCTTAGTAATTGTCAATCCGGGTACAGTACCCTGCAATGCATCCAGGCTATTGTTAAGCGGGCGATTCTCAAATACATCAGACTTGACCGTTGAAATGGCACCAGTGATTGCCCCTTTAACTCTTGTACCATAGCCCACAACAACAACCTCATTCAGGCTGGTGTTCATCTTACTCATTTTAATCTCGATAGATTGTTGACCGCTAATGGATATCTTTTCGGTACGATAACCTAAATAGGAAATCACCAAAACAAAATTTGGCTCGGGATGGCTGATGGTAAAATTACCATCCTTATCAGTTACCGCCCCTGTCTTTGTTCCTTCAACCATGATTGACACCCCTATCAGCGTTTCATTTGTGGCAGAATCCCTGACAACCCCCTTAAGCACCTGCCATTTTTCAACAGCTGGCCAGAGCGTATTATCCCAACGCCTTTTAGCTGTAATCAGTACCGTTTTATTTCTGATTTTATAGTCAAACGGTTGTTTTTCAAAACAAAGATCCAGAACCTTTTTCAGATCGAGATTTTTAATATCCAGAGTAACCGGTTTAGCATTTTTTAGCGTGGCATTGTTGTAAAGGAAATCAAAATCTGTCTGCTTCTTAAGCTCGGAGATGACATCCGTTATCTGTGCGTTCTGAACAGATATACTTATTTTCTGCGCAAAGCTTTCGGCCCTGAGCTGAAAAACACTAAAAAACAATAACATATAGGTTAGTCTCATCTTTAGGGATATTAGTCGAAACATACAGGAATCCCTCCTGAAAACTATTTCAGTATTTTTTTTATACATTTGGTTGGTTGGTTTTTTAAATTATTCGTTTAGTTTGATCAGACCTCCGCTCCAGTTCACTCTGGCATACCAAGGGCGGCTCAAACGTCCTTGGTTCTTGGTGTCCTAATTTTTCATTAGTAATTACACATCTTACTCCTTTCTTTAGCTTTAGTTATATAAAATTTATTGGCTACTACTGACAATGATATTTCGGTTGGTAACCTGAAAACGGACACCCCCAAGTTCCTGTAGGTTTGCAAGGAGCTCAGACAGGTTTGCATTTCTGGAGAAAGTACCTCCAAACCGGTCATTCCCTAAGCGATTGTTATAGGTAATATCTACATTATACCAACGGCTGATAGTCTTCATCACACTTTTAATATCCTGGTTGTCAAACAAAAAATAACCGTTTTTCCAGGCAATTGCCTGATCGGTTTTGACATAAGCGATTTCAATATCTTTTCCGCTTTCTTTAAGATTCGATTGCTGACCGGGTAGCAGCATTTTGGCTTGACCGGTGGACAACTTACTAATACGAACACTGCCCTGCAATAAGGTGGTGGCAATATCAGCATCCCCTGGATATCCTTTTACGTTAAAATGAGTCCCCAATACACTTACCAACTGATCTCCGGTTTGTACCTTAAAAGGCTGTCGCTTATTATGAGCTACCTCAAAGTAAGCCTCTCCGGTTAAACGTACCTGACGATCTTTCCCATTAGAAGTAATTGGAAAGTAAAGTGTAGATTCAGAATTCATCCAAACATTAGTTCCATCAGGCAGCTTTACCTTATACTGCCCTCCTCTTGGTACATATAAGGTATGATAGGCCATTTTATCTGATGTAACTACCGGATTTTTTTCATTATGGTAGACCAAACTTCCGCTATCCGTTTTAGTAATCAAAACCCCATTCTTGTGGAAAATCGCTCCATTATTACTTTCATCAAGAATAATTTTTGTTCCATCAGCGAGTGTTAGCATTGCTTTGTTCTTTCCTGGCGGTATCGGAACCTGCGCTAGTTCAGCAGGAATCTCTGAGCGGCCGGGGAAAAACTTGTAAAACAAAAGTCCTGTACCAAGCAAAATCAAAATCGCGGCGGCTGATACTTTCCACGACCAGCTAGACAGCTGATGTCTCTTTTGTATATTTTTCCTTTTGTTAAAATTACGATACAACTCTTCTGTCAACTGCTCCTCACCTCCTGCCTGGTTAATCCAATGCTCAATCTGCCCATTGCCAGCACCTAATTTTTCGTACCAGTCATTAAGTTCCTCCAACTCCTCCTCAGTACAGCTGGAAGCCTGATATCGTTCAAATAAATATTGTAACCTTTCGCTATCCATAAATGATCTATCGGGGTGTGCTTATAATGGTAAGACGTACGAAAATTATCCAACCGTTATCCCTTCTTTATTTTTTTTTAGATTCATGTATCACTTGGCTGATTTACCCAATGACAGGGCAGGATAGTAAAGGACAGTTATGATAATTATGTTGCTTATTTTCGTATTAATGGATACAGGCATCTTTCGCCTGCACTGATAATTAATTTTTGAGGATTTTCGTTGACCAAATATAGAGTTATGCCTGTGGAGCTTAGTGATGCAGAATTGATATTGCTATGGCAGAATGGAGCGGATAATGCTTTTGAAGTGCTATACAAAAGGTATGCTGTCGGTTTGCTGTCGGCTGCATTGAGCAAAACCCGGAGCAGAGAGTTATCTGAGGAAATTATTCAGGAAACTTTTTTGACATTATTTACCAGGAAAAAAACGGCCAATCAAATTATCAACCTTTCTGCATTTCTGTATACCATTGTTAAACATAAGATCATAGATCATTACCGAAGAGAAAAACTGTTAAAAAGGTATGAGGAACATAGCTCTCATATTTTTACAGAAACAGACAATTCCACTTTACAGACAATTGAATCCAAAGAACTGGAACAACAGCTGATATTTCAGATAGAAAAGCTCCCGTTAAGATGCAGAAGCGTTTTTAACCTTAGCCGCAACCATCATCTCACGAACAAAGAAATCGCTTCAGAGTTGCATATTTCCGAAAACACCGTTGAACAGCACATGCGAAAGGCACTGAGACTTCTTCGAAGTTATTTCTTTGGTCACACAGAAAGAATTATCATTTTTTGCCTGTTTGTACTCTCTCTTTTTTAGCTTTTAAATCTGTAAACGTATTTCAGTATAGGACATGAACACCCGCTTAGCTATTGCTCACGAGATTGCTTAACAATTGCGAAAGCAATAGCTTAACATACTTTCTCAGGGTTTATCTTTTATAGTCGTCAATAAACCCTTAAGCATTTTCACTTTATCTGGATATTTGGCAGCAAGATTATTTTTCTCTGCCTCATCAGTTTTCAGGTTATACAGCTGCGCCTCTTTTAAACTGCCCATTTCTATGCCCACCAGCTTGTTATAGGCTGGCCCATCACCAGGCTCAATATACTTCCAGCCATCTTTTACTATCGAAAGCGTATTTGCATGTTCTATCAAGACAGACCTTCCCTTTTTAGATTGACCAAGAAATACATCAATGGTATTTTCGCTGTCAGGTGCATCTCCTGCGGGTATCGGCTGGCCGAGCAGTGCTGAGAATGAGGCTAATAAATCAATCTGGCTTACAGTAGCTGCAGAAACCTGTTGTGGCTTTATTTTTCCTGGCCAGCTTACAATAAATGGCACTCTGGTTCCAGCTTCCAATATGCTGTATTTCCCACCCCTAAAAGCACCTGTAGGTGTATGGCCATTTAGTTTGGTCACTGCTTCGTCCTCATAACCATCATCCAGGACGGGGCCATTATCACTTGAAAAAATAATCATGGTATTTTTGTCCAGTCCAGCTTCCTTTAACTGTTTAATAATCTCTCCCACGGTCCAGTCCAACTGTAAAATAGCGTCTCCGCGTAAACCTAAACCACTTTTGCCACGAAACATTGTTGCAGGCATCCGTGGTACATGAGGCTCGGTTAAAGCAAAATATAAAAAGAAGGGATCTTTTTGATTTTTTTGAATAAAATCCTTGGCCTTGATTAAAAAGGTTGAAGAAACCTCCTCATCCACCCAGCGTGCAAGTTTTCCTCCACTCATGTAACCAATACGGCCAATCCCGTTCACAATCGTATTGTTATGGCCCTGCCCTGGCGAAGATTGCAATTTTAACAACTCCGGATGTTCTTTACCCGTTGGCTCATCACCCACTTTCTCTACATAATTAACACTTATCGGATCTTTAGGATCCAATGCAACCACATTATGATTTTCCAGGAAAACAGTAGGGACACGATCGGCTGTAGCCGGAAAGATAAAGGAATAACCAAAACCAACCTCATTTGGTCCAGGCTTAATTTCATTATTCCAATCTTTCGCAACGGCATCACCAAGTCCCAGATGCCATTTACCCACAATACCAGTTTGGTAGCCTGCTTTTTTAAAGAGATTAGGTAAGGTAGTTTTATCGGTAGGTATAATTAATGCGGCATCTCCCGGCAAAATGCCAGTTCCTTTTTTACGCCATGGATACTCACCGGTCATTAAAGCATAACGTGAAGGTGTGCATGTGGCCGAAGTACAATGTCCATCAGTAAAACGGATACCAGATGCAGCAAGTTTATCTAAATTTGGTGTCTTTATTCGGGTAGCACCATAACAACTCAAATCGCCGTAGCCAAGGTCATCAGCATATATATAGATAACATTTGGCTTCTCTCCTCTTTGGGCAAAACTTAAATTAGCCATGAGGGACAATAGAATAACTAATATTTTTTTCATTTTTATTATTTTAGGTCGGGGTTGATAGCACGCTTATACTTTCCCCCCGCCCAAATTACAAAATATTAGATAACGTTCTTTACATCAATAAATCTAGAATTGATATTTAATGTTTCTTTTTCCAGCGCTGAAAAATGTTTAAGCGGGTTAACCATTAGATAAGAAGGCCTTTCTAGGGCGTCTCCAAGGCTTTGATAGGGTAATTAGCCCTACTAAGACCCTAGCAAGGCCCTATAAACGCCCTATCAACGCCCTATCAACACACAAATGTCGGAAGTCTTGTCACGTCCTGATATGGCTATAAGACAAACCCATATGTAGGCTTTGATGCTAGAAAGAGTAATCAATCCCATGCAATCCTACTTCAAATAATGACTTTTATCATTTTTTTTAGTGATCTTTTGTTGTGGAATCCATTGACTCCTTGCCTTAAATTCGCCATAACAAATTAAGACATGAGCACTTCAACTCTTTCTACAACACACTATTCAAACGACGAGATCTATGATAGCCAGCTATCTCCTAGAATGAAGAAGCTCTCCCGTATTCATTGGAGCCCTGTGGATGTAATTATGGCCTCCGCAGCCTTTCTCAGTGATAAACCAAATAGCAAGATCATTGATATTGGCAGTGGTATCGGAAAATTTTGTATTACTGCTGCCCAGCGTTATCCAGATTGTGATTTCTATGGTATTGAACAACGAAGGGATCTCCATGAAATTGCGCTGATGTCCAGGAAAAACAGTCCTTCTGAACTCAATATACACTTCATGCATGGTAATTTCACTGAGCTCGATTTCAGTAATTATAATGGCCTGTACTTTTTCAATTCCTTTGCTGAAAACCTGTACACCTATGGACGAATTGATAATTCTATACAGTATTCAGCAAGTTTGTATAATTATTACGCCAATATCTTTTACAAAATACTAGATAACAAACCAAGTGGAACAAGACTGGTAACTTACCATGGAAGTGATGCAGAGATACCCGCAGATTATCAGTTAATAGAGGCGAGTTTTAACCAATATCTTAAGATGTATATCAAAGAATGACCTATTCCATTAATAAAAAGATGACAATAAATGAGATGGTAGACTCCTTGATTTACCAGATCTCAAGCATGCAAAACTATGCTCAAGTGGAATCTGTGATACTGGATATTTCCAGGATAGCGGCAGTCCATGGTTTACCCGTATCTCAATGCTTCAGTAAATTGGAAATCACTATAGAAGAACTTTCTCCAATGGATTTAACAAGTACACAATGGAGTTGCTTTCGCTATGCTCTGATTTGTCTGCGCGAAAAAGCAAGTATTTTAAGGAAATACAGGCGGTATTAAGAGCACTTTATTATGCTAACTTTGTACACATGAGTTTGGAAGGTCTTTTCCCGATTGAAAAATGGTTGTTCTCTACCCGTTCAGTCCTTAATATGCTTAATGAGCAAGATTATATCTTTTTAATAGGCAAACAGGATATTCAGAAATATAGAAAAGGTGAAATTATATTCAAGGAAGGGATGATGCCCTCCGGACTTTACTATATCCATTCAGGAAAAGTTAAAAAGTATAAAAAAGGGGCTACTGGCAAAGAGCAGATCATTTATGTGGCTAATAAGGGAGAACTAATTGGATATCATGCCATTTTATCTGAAGAACGGCATCAGGATTCAGCTGCAGTGCTTGAAGAAAGTTTAATCAGCTTTATACCAAAAGAAGATTTCTTTGAAATTCTTCAACGTAACCCACAGTTTGCTACGAGTCTATTAAAGGCATTGAGCCATGAGTTTACCGTATTCGTAAACAATATTTCAGCATTTTCCGACGCCTCAGCGGCTGAAAGACTCGCAATTGCACTGATTGTATTCAGAGAAAAATCAAAAGCCGGCCTTTCCTATGGAGAGACAATTGTAATAGATATATCCAGAAGTGATCTTGCTGGTATAGCAGGTATAGCTAAAGAAAATGTAATTAGACTATTGAAGGAGTTTAAAGCTGAGGGTATGATTAAAACACAAGGTCGGAAAATCTGGATACAGGATATTGAAAAACTCGTTCGGAGATCTAATAGAAGTTAAGCTCGGCAAAATTGACCAGGCTAATTCGCAAAAAACTATCCACCTATGCTCAGACATACAGGACAAAAAAGAACCTTTAATCACAATCTCAGACTTGCTATCTTGCTTTGTCTAAATGCAGGATTTATTAACGGTGCTGGCTTTCTGGCATTCAGAGTATTAACGACAAATGTAACAGGACATGCTGCATTATTTGCAGTTAACCTTGCTGAAGCAGATTTTAGAGCCGCAGGTATTGTTGCACTCTGGTTTTTGTTGTTTTTAACAGGAGCATTTACTTCAGGTATATGCATAGAAGCGATTGGAAGAGAAAAATCTTCAGCCTACCTACTACCTATCGGGATCATTATAGCGATATTAGCAACTGTTACCATTTCCTGCCATAGCTACAATAGTTCTCTACATGAAACTGAATATTTTGCAGGCAGTTTACTATTTGCCATGGGTATGCAGAATGCATTGGTCTCGATGATCTCTGGTTCGGTAGTGAGGACCACCCATCTTACAGGGATGTTTACTGATCTGGGGACAGATCTCTCTATCGCCGTTATTCAACCTTTGAAATTAACTGCAAGGATACAACGGCGCATCTTGCTTAGAGTGGTCATTATTACTTCCTTTCTCTTTGGTGGAGTTATGGGTACATTTTTATTCCTGCAATATCAATTTGACGCGTTTCTAATGCCCATTTTTTTTCTAATGACTGCCTTATTCTATGATTATTTCCGCTTTCACGTTATTCGTGTGATGCGTCGTTACAAATAACAATTAAACGTATGCATAAATGCAATCGATCCTAAGGGATCCAGTACGTAAATCATGAATTTACCTACAATAGTAGGTGTAGTTCTAGTCTTCAAAGAAATGAGTTCTATAATATTAACAACTGGTTAAGCTATATTAACATAGTTAGCTCTTAAAATGGAGCATATGCAATTAATTAATCACAACATTACGTTTGGGTGGCTCGGCGTGCAGTAAATGCTTTACAAAAAAATCTCTTTTTCTTCGCCTTCCGTATGCACCACCATCACTGTGCCCCATTCCAGGTATAGATAGTAATTCAAAATCTTTGTTTGCTTTGATTAAGGCATCAGCCAAGCGGTAAGTAGATTCAGGTGGCACATTTTCGTCGGCCTCGCCAACAATCAGAAACAAATCACCTTGTAATTTTGCTGCATTAGTGATATTGGACTGCTCATCGTAATGAGGGCCAACCGGATAACCCATCCATTGCTCATTCCACCATTGCTTATCTATCCTGTTATCATGACATCCGCAAGCCGATACCGCAGCTTTATAAAATTCTGGATGGAACAGCAAAGCGCCCGTTGAATTTTGCCCCCCAGCTGAAGTGCCATAAATACCCACTCTGCTGATATCTGCGTTAGGATATTTTTGTGCCATTGCCTTTATCCATAAAATACGATCCGGAAATCCTGCATCAGCCAGATTTTTCCAACATACGTCGTGAAAAGCTTTTGAGCGGTTTGCAGTACCCATACCATCCATCTGCACAACAATAAAACCCAGTTCAGCAAGGCTCTGCATTTCGCTATAAGGCGTAAAATTCTTGGGTACAAAGCTATCCTGAGGGCCTGCGTAAATATATTCAATAACGGGATAGGTCTTACTATTATCCATTTTCGATGGCTGCCATACTACTCCCCAAATATCTGTTTTGGCATCTCTTCCTTTAGCAACAAATACCTCAGGTAATTTAAGCCCTGCTTCTGTAAAACCAGTGGTAGTACCCCGCTCTAATTCCATGATGCTTTTGGCATCTGCAGTTCTTTTAACAACAGTTACTGGCGCAACATTGATCTGTGAATAGGTATCCACATAGTAGTTTCTGTCGGGAGAAAATACTACCCGGTGATTGCCCTGCTCAAGATTGAGTGCTATCGTATTTTTACCGTTAAAATTAACCCTGTACTGATGTAAAAAATAAGGGTCCTCTTTTTTATTCACACCACTGGCAGTAAACCATATCTCCCTTTTCTCCACGTCAACGCTATCAATATCACGTACTACAAAATCCCCCTTTGTAACCTGAAATTGTTTCCCCGTTAGCGTATTTACCAGATAAATATGGCGATAACCGTCTTGCTCGCTTGTCCAAATTACTTCATTGGTTTTGGGCAGATAGCGTGTGTAAATGCGATCTTCATAAATAAAAGTTTTTGCCTTCTCATCTATAATATTCCTGGTTTTCCCCGTTTGTACATCTACTTCAATCACTCTAAAACGCTGGTGGCCACGATCTACTTTTTCATAGAGATAATATCTGTTGTCATTATTCCGCCAATGCAGAGGTTGTGGTTCAAAAAAATCGATTTGCTCTGTATCTACCTTTATTATCTTCTTAGTTGTAATATTGAAAATAAAAGGCTCGTAACTGGTGAAGACGTCCCCCGGCTGCGCATACTCATGTGATTTTAACTGTCCTCTGGTTGTTCCTGTTACTGCGCTCAGCACATAATAAACACTATCTATCTTCTTTGGATTCACCAGGTATCCTACAACATTTTTGCTATCGGGCGACCAACTGAATTCAGCATAAGGTCTTTTTTCTGTCCCGTCTGTTGTTAACTGGGTTTCTGCTTTACTTTCGGTATCTGTTACAAAAAGATTCCCAGCCTTTAAGCTGAGAACGTTTTTTCCATCCGGGGATAAGAAGCGCGAAGGAGTCCCCTCCCATCTCGATCTTTTTCTTTGTAATGGTTTCCTTGGATCATAATTAACAAAGCTGGTATCTTTAGCTTGTTTGAAACTGTAATCGTCCAAATTAATTTCAAGCCATTTCCCATTTAACTTGAGTGTTAACAGGGTTCCCGAATTGCCAAAAATAAGCCTATCAAATTTTAGTTTTGTAGCTTCCTGCACTTTATCAAAGAACTTATTTGCTATCGTGGCAACTCTGGTATGATCAAAAGCCGGTTTATGTACACTTTCTGTTATATCAGCATAAATAAACTCCCAGTTGCGATCCGCTAAGTTTCTTTTGTACCAAAACGAGTGTCCGTCTGCGTTCCAAAATGGAATTATTTCATTATTTACGGCTACCTTTCTCAACGCACTATCCAGCTGTCCAGCCTGAGAATAGGCTCGTTCCATCTCAGCACCTGATGGACTAAAGGGTTGTAATTGATTTTGTTGAGCTTTGGAACTGAAGGCAATAACTATTAAAAAAAGATAGATACTACTAATTTTCATGTTTATTATTTTTAAATTTTCCAATCACAAAGTAAACCGGGATACCGATCAAGGTGATGATCAATCCTGGCCAGGTGAAACGGGGTTTATATAGGATCAGCAGGACGCAAAAAGCTAACCCCATAATGATATAAATAAGTGGCAAAATCGGATAGCCAAAAGCCTTGTATGGACGTTCAATATCAGGGCGCTTTTTTCTGAGAATAAAAATACCTCCAATTGTAAGCATGTAAAACATCACCACAACAAAGGAGATCATATCAAGCAGATCACCATATCTGCCGCTAAGGCACCATAATGAAGCCACCAAACACTGGATCCAAAGACCAAAGGCAGGTACAGCATTTCTGTTTAAGGCACCCACTTTCTTAAAAAAAAGGCCGTCTTTAGCCATAGAATAATAAACCCTGGCGCCTGCCATAATCAATCCATTATTACATCCAAAGGTAGACACCATGATCATTAGCGCAATAATAACAGTGCCCGATGATCCGAATATAACCTGCGAGGCAGAGACAGCAACCCTGTCTTTATCTGCATGTGCCATGTCGCTGAGCGAAAGTACACCGGTATACATGATATTGGTCAAAATATATAATATGGTGACCATGACCGTACCAAGTGCAAGGCTCAACCCAACATTTCTTTTTGGATTCCTGATCTCACCCGCAACAAAGGTGACATTATGCCAGGAGTCGCTACTAAAAATAGAGCCCACCATAGCAGCGGCAATCGCACCAAAAGCAGCCATTGTAGTATAAGAGCCTACGGCCGACGATCCGGCCAGTGGTTTCAACTCCCAGGCATCTTTCCAGTTACTCTGCCAGATATCTTTTTGCAGAAAAAACAAACCGAATACAATCAAACCGAAAAGGCTCAATAGTTTGGCCATCGTAAAAACTGTTTGTATGGACTTGCCTGCATTAACACCCCGGCTGTTTACGTAAGTTAAAATAATGATAACAACTATTGCGAGCAGCTGTGCCGGCGAAACATGTAAAAACCCAAGATCAATAGCTATATGATCTTCACTAAGCTGAGGTAATAAATAAGCTGTGAACTTTGCAAAAGCCACACCAACTGCAGCAATAGTAGCGGTTTGAATAACCGTAAAAAAACTCCAGCCATATAAGAAACTTATTAATGGATTGTATGCCTCTTTTAAATACACATATTGTCCACCAGCTTTCGGATACATAGCGCTTAATTCGCCATAACTTAAAGCTGCAGTTAGTGTCATAAACCCAGTTATCAGCCATACCACCATTAACCAACCCGAGCTCCCTACATTCCTGGTAATATCTGCACTTACAATAAATATTCCTGATCCGATCATACTGCCGGCAACCAGCATCGTGGCATCAATTAACCTGAGTGAAGATTTAAATCCGGTGGGTTCTTGTTTCATAATTTGTAGAATCTCCATTGGGTTGTAAAATCCCTTTTTAATGGCTGACCGGTTAATGTTGCCCTCACCATTTCCATCGGAATCAGGTTCTCTTTCATCACCCGTTCATGAAATTCATTATAACTCATTTTTCCGCTTTCTACGAGTTCGTTTTTTAAAGCCATCAATTGTAGCCCGCCAATCATATAGGCGACCTGATATAAAGGACTATAGCCACCTTCAAATGACCTCCTGACTTCTCCCTCTGCATTGGCAGGCTCATGACCCACCCGATTAACAAGAAAGTCGACACACTGCCCCGGAGTCCATTTACCTAAGTGATAATTTAGCGAAAATATAATCCTTGCGCAGCGATGCATCCTCCAGAACAGCATACCGATACGCTCTTCGGGGCTTTTAGCAAAACCTTTGTCATACAAAAGAAGTTCCCAATAAAGGGTCCATCCCTCAATTCCAAAGGGCGTAGTAAAAAGTTCCCTGTAATTCTTGTAGCGGCTATTCATATAATACTGCAAATGATGACCTGGGAGTAATTCATGTTGTACGGTACCTCTTGAAAAATATGGATTGTTACCACGCATACTCATCAACTTATCGCCTTCATTCATTGTATTTGTTGGATACGATACACTAATTTCTCTTCCTCCTGTAAAAAACGGATTGACCAGCTGTCTTTCAGCCGACATCATGACCATCCCCCATGTTTCCTCTGCAAGGGCAGGAATTTTAATTAAATTATGTTCTCTTATGAAATCAAGCGCTTCTTTCTGTAGTTGCACAATTAGTTCAGGCTGTTTACCGGGAGCAACAAAGCTTTCTTTGACTTTCTCCTGGGCTTTTTTCCAATCTTTTCCAAAACCCATATCCGCCGAGGCTTTTAATAACTCCTGATCACAAAATGCAAACTCTTTTTCTGCAATTTTAACGAGTTCTTCTGGCGTATAGGGGATCATTTCTGCACTTAATTGCCTGATAAGTTCTGTTTGCCCAATTGGGGTTCCTTTTATTCCGTAGTCACTGTCCTTTTGAAGGGACTCCTTAATGGGTTTCCCAGAAAATAATGATGCATAATTAGTTAAAGCCACGGTTAATGCATCATAAGGTTTAGGCACCCACCAATCGAATAATGGATCATATCCTTTATAAAATTCGTAAAAACCTCTTAGTCTCGTTTTCAAACCAGAAATTGCTTCATTTGCAGTTCCTGATAATTTCTTATTCAATGTTGTCTCTTTTGATAAGGATGCATTTGAAGCCTCCACTACTTTCAGTATTGCCTTAAGCTTTGTGGCCACAGCCTGCCAATCCATTGCCTTCCCCCTTCGTCTTTCCTTTTCTAATGCATAGATATCCTGAGCAAAGGGAATATATTTGAGAATAGCCTGATCGTTAATTTCCGCATTCTCCAATTGACCAATTTCTTTACCGATCTCCTTTTTTAGCAACAGATAATCAACCTTACCATAAATACTAAAAGAATCAAAATCCAGATGTTCCAGTCCTTTAAGGTATTCCTTATGGACTGCAAGCAATCGCTCCCTTTGCTCAGGCGAATAATAAACATGCTCGACTTCGGGATAAGTCCCTTCTATAATATATGGTGAATAGAAATCCTGAATGGCTTTTACATCCCTTTGGTAAGTAATGATTGTGGTTCCCATCTCGCTGGTTTGCTCGTATAGAGCAGAGGCCATTTTTTCCTGCGCAAAAAGGAGCGATGGCAATAAACACATAATTAAGAGTCTGTATAAATGTTTTTTCATAAACATAGTCATATTTGCCTTATTATACTGCGATAAGACCTACTCTACTTACATTATTATAGGCATCTATGTATGCACGCGGCGACTGACCTATAATGCTCTTGAAAACACGATTAAAGTTTGTAATGCTATTAAATCCAGCTTTATAGGCGACTCCCGAGATACAATCCGGTTTTTCGCCTGATACGAGGCTTTTACACGCATCATTTATCCTCACTTCGTTTAAAAAAGAAATGAAAGTATGTCCGGTATGTTTTTTAAAGTACCTGCAAAATGCCTGTGGGGTCATATAAGCAGCATTTGCCACATCTTCAAGATCAATCTGATTGTTATAATTACGCATAATAAAATTGATAATATTACTCAACCTCATTCCCTCACGCTCTGAAAGATTAGAAGAATAAAAGTCCGAACAAAGCTCCTCGGCACTTCCCCCAATATCCAGGAGTAATTCAAACAGATTCAAAAAATTAAATAGTACATCGGTTCCAGATGCCTGATGAACTTCAAGCATCTTTGATGCAAACTGTTTCTTGTATTTCTCAGGGATTTTAAACCCATGCTTATTATTCCTCAAAAAAGAACTCGCTGCTTTTAATTCAGGTAGATTAAATAAACCAGCTAATACTCCTGAAGGATTGAAATAAATAGAACATGCCTTGATACTTTTACTTTCTTCACCCATAAAATATTCGGGGTTACTTTTAAATAAATGGGGAAGATTAGCTCCTATTAAAAAGAGATCTCCGGGACGAAATGCATGCATGTTATTACCTGCTATCAATGTACCTTCACCACGCTCAACCCAAGTTATCTGCCACTCGTCATGCCTGTGAAGATATTGATAGAAATGAGGTAATTCAATTTGTTCAGATATCACACTCTTGTCATTCGGTACAAGTAAAGTAAATGGGAGTACTTTCATGGTCGGTTGTTTAAGTGGTGGATTAAGTTGGTTGATTAGTTGTTGAGTGTTAATATACAAATGTTAACACTTAGCTGATTACAAGCATGTTAAATTGGTTAAGATATGGTGACACATTGCTAATATACGTCAAAGTAACGCTTATTAAAAAGCACAAATCTTTTCTATTATTCACCTTATGAATACAGCCTAATAACCAGGATTCTGCTTCAAATTGGGATTTTTTGCCAACTCGTCTTGCGGTATTGGAAATAATGTACGTGTTTGTGCCTGTGGGTGCGGAGAATGGTTGAACCACCGCTTGGTTTGGAATACGCCGAAACGGATCAGATCCTGCCTGCGATGAGCTTCTGCTGCAAACTCCCAACCTAGTTCATCTAAAAATCGACCATAAACAATATCTGCGCCTCCATTCACCACAGATACTTTTCCGTCAGGTGCCTGTAATCCATACTGATAGTTGCTACCTTTTAAAAGATCTGCGCCGGTGACTGTTGCTTTTCCCGGATTATCTTTGAAAGCACGCTTCCTGATCTCAGTTACAATTAAAGCAGCCTCATTTGGTTTGCCCGTCCTTAACAGTGCTTCTGCCTTCATCATCAAAACATCTCCATATCTTAAAAACGGAAAATCGTTATCCATAGCTCCCGTGGCTTTAGGTTTAATTACATACTTACCTATTCGAAAGCCCTGGTTACTGGCTGCAACAATTCCGTCAGTTCCACCCATACCAGGAACAAATTTCACGTAATTGATCATCACCTGACCAGAGGTGGGGTTTATCTGTGGGCCCTGTATCCAGGAATCTTTCATACGACTGTCATCAACATCATAAGTATCGATAAATTGTGGTACTGCACAATTCCCACCCCATGGCTGGGCGGTCATCTGGTATACACTCTGACTTAGTGGATCAAGGGTTTTTAAATGAATCTGATTTCCTACTCCATAAATTTCATCATATGGAATGGCAAATATGATCTCTTTTGAGTTCTGGTTAGTGTAAGTAAATACATCGCTATAATTATTATCTAACTGGTACTTATTGCTGTTTATCACATCATCAGCTTCCTTAATACATTTTTCGTATTCAGGTGTTCCCACATAGATTTCCGAATTGAGGTATATTTTAGCAAGAAGCGCCTTTGCTCCCCATTTATTCATTCTTCCATAAGTAGTGGCAGCATCTTCACTAAGCACAGGCAATACTTCATTTAATTCTTTTAACACAAATGCATACACTTCGGCCCTTGTATTTTGTTTAGGCAAAGAAACGTCCTTAAAGCTTGTAACTATGGGAACATTACCATGATTGTCCATTAAGAGATAATAGGCAAGTGCCCGTACAGCCCTAAGTTCTGCAACCGCGCTTTCTTTAATCGCTTCTAACTTGAGGGTACCTTCTTCAATCTGTGAGAGTATCATGTTGCATTTTGTGATACTCGAATAGGCATTTTGCCAGGTATTAAAGGGCTGATATTCCTGGGTAGTCCAGGTATGCTGATGCATCCGGCGGTATGTTCCGGCATCGTCCCAACCATTAGGGCGAACTGGTGTAATGATACAGTCGGCAGCTTCTTCCTGCAAATCAAAATATCCCTGCCATCCGCACATAACCGTTCTTAAAGAAGCGTAGGTAGGCGCCAGAATAGATGGGAGATCTTTCTCTGAGGGATTGAATTTAGATGGAAGGACTTCGGAATACACTTCCTCATCCAATTTAGTACAGGAAATGATAACGCCAGAAACTAGCGTTGCGATTATTATATATTGGAAAATTTTCTTTTTCATGATATTTATAACTTAAAATGAAACATTAAGTCCGGCAGTAAAAGTCCGTGTAGTAGGATAAGTATCCCGGTGTTCAATTCCAGGTGCAAAAGTGAAATCACCTGAATAGCTTACCCCTTCGGGATCAAGACCTTTATACTTTGTGATGGTAAATAGATTAAGTCCGGAAACATAGATCCTGAGGTTACTTATCTTTTTGATAAAATCTTTAGGTAAGGTATAACCAAGTGTGATGTTGTCAATTTTAATGTAATCGCCTTTTTCAATGTAATGGCTAACATAAACCAGGTCTGTATTGAGTTGTTTACCATATACCGGATCATATGCGGTTTTTAATACGTTATAGGCCTTGTTAACAGGGTTTTCATAATACATTCTTTGCATATTCAGTACATCGTGACCAAAGGCTCCCCTAATGTTTACCTGCAGATCAAAGTTCTTAATCTGAAAAGAGTTATTCCAGCCCATCAGGTATTTAGGAATTCCGTTCCCATAATACTGACGGTCCTCGGCAGTCGATTCTGCAATGGGTATAACTTGTCCATCCTTGTTCTCTACCAACCATTTCCCATTGTCATCTACCCCTACACTTTTAAGTACAAAGAATTGGCCAATGGGGCCACCAACTTTTACACGATGGGTTGATGACTGAATAGGCTCGCCAGTGTAACCTGCATCAAAAAATTCAGTAGTTACGTCAAACTGTTTATTAGACAAATCAACCAATTTGTTTTTATTAGTCGAATAGGTAATGTTGGTGTTCCATTTCAGCAATTTGCTGTCTACTGCTTTAATATTTAAAAGTGCTTCAAATCCTGAATTTTTCATTGCTCCCGCATTAAGGAACATGTTACCGGCTAAATATGGAGGAACAGGCACGGGGAAATTATAAAGCAGGTCTTCTACATTCCGTGTATAATAGTCGAGGGATCCGGTAATCCTGCTTTCAAATAAACCAAAGTCGACACCAACATTATATTCTTTCTTTTTCTCCCATCGCAAATCCGGATTAAAGTTTCTTGTTGGAACAAATCCCTGAACCCATTTACCATTAATAAATGCACCTTCGTTATAAGTAAAATCATAACTGCTCTGAGACATATAGGGTTCATTCGCAATTGTTCCTGTAACACCATAGCCTGCCCTTAACTTCAAGTCTGATACTACTGCAATATCCCGCATGAAATTCTCTTTGTTTACTCTCCAGCCAATAGAGGCAGCCGGGAAAGTTCCCCATTGATTGTTCACACCAAATTTTGACGATCCCTCTCTTCTTACACTTGCCATAAAAAGATATTTTTCATCCCAGTTATAAGTAAGACGTCCAAAAAAACCGGCAAGCTGCCATTTACTTTTGAAACTGGTCATTTCCGCCAGTCCTCTTTTTAATGCGGAACCAGCTTCCAATTGATTCCAGGTATATGCATCTGTAGGAAAATCAAAATTATAAGCACTGAAGTTTTCAAAAGTTGCATCTTGCCAGCTATAGCCACCAAGCAATGTAAAATTGTGGTTATTGATGCTCTTTACATAATTAGCCGTTAACTCAATCAGGTTTTCTTTATTAGAATAAGTAGACCGTGATGCAGTTCCGTTCAACTGACTTTTGGTTGTATTTACGTGATCGAAAGTAGTACTATTACCATTCAAATTATTGTTTTGTACATTAGAAGCTAGTATTTTTAGGCTTAGATCCTTTATCGGGCGATAGTCAAGACTTCCGCTAACCCGCATCTCCCGAAAAGTATTGTCGTTTGTTGCCTCATTAATTCTGGAAAGGGGGTTATCGTAAAAATAAACTGCTCTTTCCTGCCATTTTCCGTCCTCAGTTAAAATTCTGTCTGTAGGATTACGTATCATCGCCTGTCTGTAAGCATATCCATCGGCTCCTCCCTGAGTGGAGGATGTTGTTCGGTTGATCACCTGAATATTGGTTTTTAACTTATCATCAAACATGGCATGATTTAAATCGGCCCGAATGGTAAGTCGTTCCTGACCGGTACGCAAAAATATGCCCTCCCAGTTTCGATAGTTTACTGACCCGGTTAAGTTTGTAGTTCCGGTACCACCAAAAAAACTTATGTTATGGTTCTGACTTACCGGATTTTGTAAAATCTCATCCAGCCAATCGGTATTACTTCCAAAATCTGTATAATTCTTACCCTCGGCAATTAATCGCCTGTAATCATCAGCGGTCATCAGTTCGGGCCTTCTTGCAATTTTTTGAACGTTTACATAATTTGTATATTCAATTGTTGCCTTTGATTTACCTCGATTTTTCCGCGTAGTGATCAGGATTACACCGCCAGTTGCACGTGTTCCATATATCGCTGCAGCTGAACCATCTTTTAAGACATCTATTGATTCAATATCTTCGGGAGAAACTGTATTTAAACTTCCCGGAATTCCATCTACCAGGACTAAAGGTTCAGAAGATCCATTGATGGAATTCAACCCCCTCAGATTGATTTGTGTGCTGGCAGTGGGATCGCCAGAAGGCGTTGTAATCCTGAGCCCGGCAACTTTACCCTGAACGAGCTGTGCGGCATCTCTTACTGCTCCTTTTGTGAAATCCTCGGATTTTACCGTGGCGATGGAACTGGTTACCTCTCCTCTTTTTTGGGTACCATAACCCACTACCACAACTTCATTTAGCCCTCTGCTTTCCGGCTCCAGCTTTACATTGACTGTGTTTTGCCCATTGAGTGAAACCTCCTGAAGTTTATACCCGAGATAACTAAATACAAGCCGCGCATTGGCATTAGAAACCTTAAGGATAAAACTACCTTTATTGTCTGTACTTGACGCATTTGTTGTACCTTTTTCATTGACAGAAACACCAACCAGCGTAGTTCCGTCTGCAGAATCATAAACTGTTCCTTTTATTGTAATTGCATTTTGGGCATACAATTGACAGGGAAGAAGGAAGAGCAAAAGAAACCATAATCCATTACTACGGTGTTTGTAACACTCATTTTTTGCTTTCATACTTAAACCTAGTTTAGTTAATTGACTGATATATTTAACTCGGTTAAAGTTAGAAGCAAATAAATGAGGATAGTTTTCGTATTTTATCAGGTATCAATCCATTTTTACCCCGTTTGTGGCCTTGGATTTAAATAAGTGTTTTTGGTAGCTTCTTAATTAAAAGGCGGAATCCCTGATGTCTTCAATTTCTGAAACAGTATTTGCCAGATGTTTACCCAGCATGCGGGCTCCTCCCTCCTCGATCACAAAATCATCTTCAATCCTGACACCTCCAAAATTCCGGAACTTTTCTACAGCTGGGTAGTTTATAAAATCTGAGAACAAACCTGAAGCGCTATAGCGGTCAATTAATTCTTTATTAAAATAAATCCCCGGCTCAACTGTGACCACATAACCTGGATGTAGCTCCTTGCCCATCCGCAAGGACTTTAGGCCGAACTGAATGGTATTTTTTTTCAACTTATCCGAATAACCCACATATTGTTCACCAAGATCTTCCATATCGTGAACATCAAGTCCCATCATATGCCCGGTACCACATTGAAAGAATAAAGTGTGTGCTCCAGCGGCTACTGCATCTTCGACATTCCCTTTCATTAATCCCAATGCTTTCAGACCGAGAGTTAAGCTCTTACAAGCCTGAAAATGGATATCGAGATACCTTGTTCCTGACGAGAGCATGCTCGAAGCGTCCTGATAAGCCTGCAGTACAATTTCATAGATATCTTTTTGTTCAATGGTAAATCGTTTGGAAACGGGGAAAGTACGGGTAAGATCACTTGCATAACCACCTGCCGTTTCCACGCCCGAATCGTTAAGTACGAGTTGTCCCTCCTTTAATCGGTTGCCCTGATAATGGTTGTGCAGGATCTCTCCATTTACCGTTAATATAATCGGGTAAGCCAGGTTACCTCCGGAGGCCAGGGCTGCCTGATGGATGGCTGCTGCAACTTCTCTTTCGTACATTCCAGGTCTGGTGGCCTGCATCACATTCAGGTGTATATCTGCAGATATTGATGCTGCCTTATCTATCTCAATGAGTTCTTCCTCCGACTTCACAGACCTTTGTGAAACAACAGCTTTCACAAATTCAACCGAAGAAGCTGTATTCAATTCCTCAATATCAATCTTTAACAGGGCAGCCAGCTTGATCTCATTATCTGCACGATAAGGAGGTAAGAAATGAACACTTCTACCCCTATGTTCAGCCTGCTCAACATAACTTTTAAGTGCACCAGGTATCTGGACTTCATCTATTCCGCATTTTTCACACTTGCTCTTTAATGACTCTTGCCTTCCCATCCACACTAGTTCATCTAAAGTCATTTCTGCACCAAAAATGATTTCCCTGTTTTCATCAATATCTATGATCGCCGAAAGCGCTGGCACATTGATTCCAAAATAATACAGGAAAGTACTATCCTGTCTAAAGTGATAAGTATTATCTCTGTAATTCATCGGGCTTTCGTTGTTACCCATGAAAAGTAGAATCCCGCTGTTAAATTTAGATTTGAGAACTTGTCTCCTTTTAATATAGATTGATTTATTAAACATAAGATGATATTTGATTAACTACCAATTAATCATTTCACTTTCCACTCATGAATACCCGAAGATTGTTCTATCGGCAGCAGAACTTCAAGTTTCAAGGCTTTGGTATTTACCGGTTTAAATTTAAGAAAATTAAACTGGTCCTTAGCGATTCCCGAATCACTTAATATTTCAACGGGTATCCAGGCGCCGTCTTTCAAATATAATACCTTATATGAAAGCGGAATCCGGCAACCGCCCCATGGCCCATCGTCATACCAATAAACTCCGGATTCTGAAACGGTTTGGTTTTCAGAAAAATCATATTGCACATATTCGGTGGTGTTCTTTTTTGGCCACCAATGCAAATAGGGATAATTGGTATCCTTTGAATCGGCAGGTTCAAATTGATCTTTGATTGCCCCCAATAAACGCGGGTTATCTAATGAAGAACTCACCTTACTTAAAGAGGCAATAGTTGGCGCAGGCTGTGGTCTGGCTGAGGAAGCCTCATAAGGAATCCAAACGGTCATATCACTTGATCCGCGATTTGCCCAGGCATAATATGGAATTGCAGTAACCTTTTGTTTTACCTGAATTAATTCATCGGAATTCACTTGTCTTTTAGTACCTGTTCCTTCAACAGAGATCTCCTGGATTTCGTTTAATTTTTCTTTATTAAATGCTGTAGTAGTTTTGGCATCTTTATCGACCATGATATTTTGAACCAGCCCGTCTTTGTTGTCTTGCCCCTCAAGGCAGTATACAATTGGTCCACGCTGAAAAGCAAATCTGCCAACATCATCTTTTACCTTCGCATTGGCAATCACCTTCTGAACTTCCATTGGCAGATCGAGTATAAGTTGATCTCCTTTTTTCCATTGACGTGCTACAACGGCATAACCCTTGATCATTTTATAAACTGCAGGTTTTCCGTTCAGCAGTAATTTGAAGGACGATTTAGCCTGATCCATATAGGTATACAAATCACCCGGTACAGGCGACTGAGCAGCCCATCCCGGAATCCGAATATTGAGGGCAAATGTGGATGATTTCTCGGGGTTGATGATGATCTCCACTTTTCCGTTCCATGGATACCCTGTTGTTTGAGTAAGTGTGACTTTAGTTGCTTTAAGATTTACCTCAGCCGTATTACTCATAAATAAGTTCACATAGAGGTCATTGTTGTTCTGTGCATAAACATAGCCTGGTACAGAGGGCAAAAAACGGGTCATATTAGAAATACAGCATGCACAGGCAAACCAGGCACTGCGCTGATGTTGGTGCATAGAAGCCAGGGGATTGGGGTAAAAGAAACGATCGCCACTTAAAGATACACCTGAAAGTAAGCCATTGTAAAGTGTTCTTTCTAAAACATCCATGTATTTGGCATCACCATGTAACTGGAACATTCTGCTGTTCCAGTAGATATTAGCGATGGCTGCACAGGTTTCTGCATAGGCAGACATATTTGGCAGTTGATAAGCCTCCCCAAATGCCTCTCCTGCACCAGTAGCTCCAATACCGCCGGTGATGTACAGTTTTTTATAAACCACGTCTTCCCAGATTTTATCTATAGCGTTAAGATAGTTCTGATCGCCGGTCAATGCGGCAACATCAGCCATCCCGGTGTACATATAAGTTGCCCTTACTGCATGTCCAACGGCAGTACGCTGGTCTATAACTTTGGCATTTGCCTGGTTATATGCATCACCCTTAGGACCCCTTACATCCAGGAAAAACTTGGCAAGATCCAGATATTTCTGATTGCCCGTAATGCGATAAAGACGAACAAGACCTATTTCAACTATCTGATGACCCGGATAGATCTGGAGTTTGCCGGGGCCGAAATCTTTGACCAGCAAATCAGCATTCTTGAGGGCAATATCAAGTAAAGTTTTTTTTCCTGTTGCCTCATAATAGGCTGCTGCCGACTCAAATAAATGGCCTGAGTTGTACAGTTCATGACTCAGTTCCTCTTCCTTTTCCCATCGTTTACTTCCTATCCATTCATGAGGTTTCTTTGCATTTGCCGTACGAAAAGTAAATAAGTAGCCGTCCTTTTCCTGTGCCTTGCCAATTATAGTAATCAGCGAATCTATATAATGCTCCAGGGCCGGATCTTTCTTCACCTGCATCGCATATGAGGCACCCTCAATTACTTTGTATACATCCGTATCATCAAACGTAAATTGAGAAAGCTTACCTTCCATTTCATGTGCAGCCATTAAAAAGTTGTCTATCCTTCCATTATCTTCACATTTTTGCAATGTATAAGGGATTGTGACTGTTGCGTTAACTTGCATTTTTGGAGCCCAGAATTGGTCGTTTACATGGACATGCGTAAAAGCCACAGGCTGTATAGGGTAATCTTTCTTCTGCTGCGCGCTGGCAGGTAGAACAGCGATTCCGACAGCCAGTATCAGGAGTGATGATTTCATTTTAATATACTTAAATTCTCAAAAAACCGGTTATGGCAACTTATTTTCCTTCAAAAATAGGCTTATTACCAAGTACTAATGAGGCATTTATTAACAGTTATTAGATGAAATTTAACTATTTAACTAATCTAATCCCCTTCAATGTAGGCTGTACCACTTTTATATTACCCTCGGCATCAAACTCCATTTTATCGATACACACTTCACGGTTATAACCTGCAGACTGCCCCATGCTCAATCCTGCCGGACGAGTAAAGCGATGGTAAACAATATACCATTCATCCTTACCCGGCACCTGAATAACAGAATTGTGTCCGGTAGCGTAAATGGCCTGTGATTCGTCTTTAGAAAGAATCAGGTTATTTTCCGGCAAACTGATTTTACCTGTTGGCGAATCGGAAACACCATACCTAACACCATAGTCTGCATCTCTCGTATCATTCTGCGACCATAAAAAATAGTATTTTCCATTTCTGTAGAAAACTTCAGTGCCTTCCCTGAAAGTTTTATCTGGAGTGATGACTTTAATTGATGAAGAGTCTATCGATATCATATCTTCATTCAACAAAGCTACAGCCATATAACCATTACCCCAATACAAATAACTTTTGCCTGTTTTAGGATCGGTAAATACATCGGGATCGATCTCTTGCCCACCTTTTATTCCTGCAGGCTTACCTGCAATCAGCGCCTTACCGCTATCCTTAAAAGGACCAGATGGGTCTTCAGAAACAGCAACCCCTATTTTTTGTGCAGCGGTAAAATAGTAATAGTATTTGTAGCTATTACCTACCTTCTTTTCTGCGATGGTAGGTGCCCATGCATTTTTCTTAGCCCAACTTACGTCTTTGAGTAAATCGACAATCACCCCTTCATCTTTCCAGTCCACAAGGTTAGGGGAAGAGAAGGTTTTAAAATAAGTTCCTGACCAGTCATGAAAACCATCGCTGGTAGGGTATAAATGGTATTTTTTAGTTTTCTTAGAATATAGGATTTCGGGGTCTGCATAGTAACCATTCAATACTGGATTCAGATCGATAGCAGCCGTAACTTCATACACAAGGGGCTTATGCCCCGGCAATGTGATTTTTACTTTAACAGGTCCTTTCGTAAAGTCAAAAGGTCCTTTCGGACTAATGCTCATACCAGGAAGCAGCACAAATTCCGGATCGAAAGACCTCAATGAAGTCCCGTTTTTTACCGGAAGGTAAACCTTTGAGTTTAGGGTATCGATCACAATGTTATTTTTCTTAATCGCCGGTGATTGTCCAGACCCCATTACATCCGCTCCGGTGTACCATTTTTTTAATAGGACTGCCGCTTCTGCAGTTGTGATTGGCAATACAGTGCCATGGCGCGGGTGAAAGTTCATCCTTACTTCATGATCAACCACTGTAAATTGCTTGAAATCTTTAGTCTTTGTAAACTGATAGCGTCCCTTAGTGTATACATCATACATCAAGATATACCCCTCTCCATTATTGAGTTTAAATACCCCCGCACCTTCTACCGGATCTTTAGTTTGTTGTACTGTACCCGGACGCGCCACATAACCTTCTTTTAACTTATCAGACACTGCCACCCGAATTCCTTTTTCACTGTCTTCGGTTTTGTAAAACAAGTGGTATTTCCCGTGGTCGAAGACGATGTCTCCATCAATGCAGGGACCATTTGTCGGGCTGAAGAAGAGTTGTTTTGGCTCAGTCTCCAGATCCGTAAAATCCTTATTAGCATACGCCCAATAAATGATATCAGGACCTGCTCCATGTTTCATCGACCAATAGATCATATACTTGTCTGCTTCTTTATCGTATATAGTTTGAGGTGCCCATACACGTAATAAGCTGTCCTGATTAGGGAAACGTTTCTGGATATTGACAATACTTGAAGTCCAGTTAACCAGATCGGCAGATTTCAACAATACCATTGCCCTATTAGAATCCCAACCTTTTGCAGCCACCATATCGGTAACCACCATATAGAAGGTCTTACCATCGGCTCCACGCAAAATGTGCGGATCACGTACACCTCCGGTAGAACTTATTACTGCCGAACTGATCACAGGTTTATCAGCATTTAGCGCACGGTAGGTATAACCATCGTTGCTTAAGGCAAACCTGATGGATTCCTCCGTTCCGTTATTTCCTGTAAAATAGGTAAAAAGGTAAGCCGTTTTTTTCGATTGCTGGGCAGAGGTGGTCCTTAAATTTATGATAAGCACCATGGTACCGAGCACCAGTGCGCGTAGACAATAACTGATTTGTATATTCATTTGTGGTTCATTTATGTTATTATTTTTTCACCAACCGCAATTCGTAGATGCCCGCGGTCTCTGAGCCATCCTCTGCAACAAATTTAACTCTTAATTTTGAAGAAGACGTTTTTAGCATTTCCTGAGGAATGATGTAGTCTACCTCATAAAATTTGTCGCCCACGCTACCGTCCAGGCTCACTGAAGCCAGCAATTGGTCGTTCATCAATATCTTAAATCTCCGGTTCTTATCCCCTCCGTAGTAGGTCAGTCGCAGACAGTGGGCTTCCTTATTTTGGTCTGTCAGTTCATAGCTGAACCAACCTTTGGCAGTACGCCAGTGTCGATCCTGGAACACCCCATTACTAGTCTGCTCTGCTTTAAAAAAATGATCAGACTCCGGTTGTTGTTCGCCCGGAAACACCATATCTATAGTAACGCGGGCAAGTTCATCGGCAATCCGTTGTTGTTCAGCCATTTTCTTCTTTAAAGCCTCCAACCCTGCTTTCGTTTCCACCTGCCAGTAAACAACATACCTGGAATCGTGAAGCTTGTAAAAAGGTGTCAGTTCCAACGTCTTGTATTGCTCGGGATAAATAAGATCGGATGCTGTAAATGTCAAAGCTTTGCCCTTCACCGGCTTGATCAACGAATCCTTATTCTGTCCATCATGAACAAACATCGGCATGTCCTGCAAGGGATATTGTTTTCCTGATGCAATATGCCCCATCCGGCTTTCATCAGCAAATAAACCCTTTAAATTGGCAGTATCTGTTTTGGCAGCAAGCAGAACAGGCCCATGCAGCACCGCCGCATAGTTCGATCCATCCGGCAGTTGTTCGGTATAAGTCTTCATCGGAAGCAACAGTTCCACCCGATCGCCCTTTTTCCAGGCCCTTGTGAGAGAAATATAGCCCCCTGGCGTTGCATTAGCAGCCACTGCTTTTCCATTCACCAACACCTGCATCGCTCCTTCCGGAACCCATACAGGATACCTGACTTTCAAGGTAAAACGGCTCGCTTTTCCGCTGGTCATCGTAAAAGTTGTTTTTTCTGATTCCGGAAATTGAGTCTGCTGCTCAAAACTTAGTCCTTTCTCTTTCCAGTTTAAACTGGAAGGGATAAATAGATTCAGGTACAGTATATCATCCTGAAACGCATAGATCAACTCATTGTATTTGGCATGATTTTCTAAACCTGAGCCTACGCAACACCAAAAACTCGTTTCAGGCTGGGAATACACCCGGTAATGTCCAGGTCTCATAGGAGTGAAATAGACAAATCCTCCTTTGTCTGGATGTTGTGAGGATAAAATATGGTTGTAAACGGTACGTTCGTAATAATCTATATAACCAGCAAGCCCCTCTGACTCATAAAATAGTTTTGTAAGTTTGAGCATATTGTAGCTGTTACAAGTTTCTGGTCCTTCTACACTATTGATCATTCCCGAAAAGTCGTTTAGTGGATTAAAGTGTTCCCTCACACTATTACCTCCATTCGCTACTGTCCGATGGTGTACCACTTCATTCCAAAAGAACGAAGCTGCTTTTTGGTAGATACTATCTTTATTCAGATCAGCTATGCGCTTGAATCCGATTACCTTTGGTATTTGTGTATTGGCATGAATCCCATTCAACTGATCTTTACCCTGAGCCAATGGATCCAGGATGGAATGATCGGAAAACTGATAAGCCAATTTTAGGTATTTCTGATCTCCAGTGATTTCATATACATCGGCCAGTACTTCATTGATGCCCCCATGCTCGGACTTCAGCATTTGCTGAATCTGCTGGTCATTCAATTTAGAAGTTAACCAAACAAACCAATCGCTGTATTTGATCAGCATTTTTTTTGCATCAACATCGCCTGTATACAGATAAGCATCACGCAATCCGGCAAGTATCTTATGGATATTGTAAAGTGGTACCCATTTACCATTGAGGCTAAAAGTTCCGGCGTCTATTTTTCCCCGGGCTATTTCTTCCCATAGTTTGACGCTGCCAGGCACCCCGCCGATGTAGCCTGTCGGACTCGCATCCTGACATTTCTTTAGTTGCGACAGCATATATTTGAGCCGCTTTTCTATCCTTTGATCGCCAGTAGCGGCATACATCAGCGACAGTGCAGTCAAATAATGTCCACCTATATGTCCATCCAACCCGGTATTTTCCCAATTAGGATAACTTTGTACATTTGGCTTTAATCCTGCTTCTCTCAGATAAGGCATCAATAACCGGTCGACATCCAGTGCCAGCATATAATGCAGGTCTGTCTCTTGTGCTTGCTTAAAAACACCATTCAGCAACCTTACCTCTTGTGATTTAAACAGCTTGAAAGGATACTTTTGCTGTGCAGGTAACAGGCTCCAGGAAATACTAAGCGACAAGCAGACACCATACTTCAAAAACCTTCGAATTGTTTGCTTACCAGTCATTTTATTTATAACTAACCTTCAACATGACAAATGAATTTGCAGGCAATTTCAGTGCGGCAGTTTTCCCTTTTAATTTGAGTGCAGCTTGTGTAGGAGCAATCGCTAAGGGTTTATCGATCGTGTTTTGATCAGTCAAATGGCCTTTTAATACAGTCAACTGAGCCTCACTTCCTACTAATTTTAAACCCTCAAAAGAAACTTGCTTGTTCTGTTCAGTATCTCTGGTGTTGACCAGCTTCACGATCAGTTCTTTCTTCATACTGTCGACCACTGCCGATACATACAAACCATCCAGACCAGAAACTGACTTTCCTGCTGCTAATGCAGAAGCAACCTGAGTCCCTTTGTTGGTAGAAAACAACTTTTGAACGTAGTAATTTGGTGTACCGTAAATATTCATATTGTCTACCCAAATTAAGTCAGGAGCCCACTGCCAACCTTCTGTATTAGCAAACAAAGGCGCATAAGAAGCCATATTTACTACGGCGGCATTACGCTCCAGCCCAGTCATAAAGGCTGCTTCGGCAATTGCCGCCTGCCAGATGTTTCGGTTACTTCCTGTAGTTTTTCCATCTATATGAGCAGCGTACTCACCTGCAAAAACCTTTGCTCCCTTACGATCGTAGCTGTCGTATCGGGAAGCATTTTTCAGAAACCATTCAGGAGAACGGTAATAATGTTCATCTATGATATCTGCCCCCATTGTACGCAGTTCTTTGTCCAGAAAATGAAACCGATCACTATCAGGATCTGTACCCGAACTGTAAATCAGGTTTATCTTTGGATATTTTGCTTTGATGGCCTTTTGAAAGGCTTTGGCGCGTTCAATATACTGCGGCCCCCAATTCTCATTGCCTACACCCAAATACTTCAAATTAAAAGGTTCAGCATGCCCCATTGATGCCCGGACCTTACCCCATTCCGATGAAGCATCACCATTAGCAAACTCAATCAGATCCAAAGCATCCTGTACATAAGGATCCAGCTGATCCAAAGGAACTACTTCGGCAGTATTGAATTGACATGCCATTCCACAGTTCAGAATTGGCAATGGCTCAGCCCCTATATCTTCTGCCAATTGGAAATATTCAAAAAAGCCCAGTCCAAAGGTTTGAAAGTAATCAGGTGAAGGGCGATGTGCGAACTCCGTATTCCAGCGATTCATGATTAACTGACGCTCCTCTATTGGCCCTATTGTTTTCTTCCACTGATACCTGTTGGCCAGATCGGTTCCTTCTACAATACAACCACCCGGAAAGCGGATGAAACCTGGCTTCATGTCTGCCAACATCTGTATCATATCTGCACGCATGCCTTTCTTACGACCCTTCCAGGTATCTGCAGGAAATAAAGAAATCATATCCATATCCAATACCCCATTCCCTTCAAACCAAATGTTCATCTTAGCTTTTGCTGCTGTAGTACCAGCTTTAAAATTCACCTCTTGTTTCGCCCATTTCCCTGATATATCAGTCGGTTTTAATACACCAGTTCCTAATATATTATTCTGTTCATCTACCAATTCTACATGCAATGTGATTCCTGGACTCTGCTGTCTGTACATCAGGGAAAACTCATATTCAAGGTCTTTTTTTATACCCATCCCACCTTTGAATCCCTCATTGGTTAACCCGGCCTGTCCTTTTGCAGCATCTTTTATAGTCGCTCTAAGAAATCTTGGATTAGCGAGCTGAGCATCTTGTCTGTTCAGCACAAGCAGGTCGCCCTCTTTGATCTTATCGCCTTTTACAGACCACCCCATCAATGGCTTTAAAAATTCAAAAGACCGGTTCTTTACCATTTCGGCATAGATCCCACCATCGGCTCCCATGTTAATGTCTTCAAAGAAAACGCCCCACATAGTTGGTGATATTTTTCCCTCAGACTTAGCCGCATTGACCACAATAACATCATCTTGTTGTGCACTCGCCCTAAAAAAAGTCCCCGCAATGAGCAGAGCGATTAAATTGCTTTTGTATTTCATCTTAACCGAAATTGAAAAAAATTTATACTTGGTTATCATATCTTGTTTATCAGATTGTCTTCACTGAAGAAGTCCCGGGATTTTCAGCTCAGTTAAGGGCTAATGTAGGAATTTTAAATTAAACGTCAAATTAACGATTATTAATTTTGTAGCTTTGATAATTATTTTTATAAATTGCTTTCATAACTCAAGAAACCAAGTAAACTACTTTTGACAAACGATCCCCTCAACATGATAACCTATTCTGACCAAGTGCGCGTTCTGGTTGCAGTCGACTGCATCATCTTTGGCTTTGACGGCGACCAACTACAAATTTTATTGATTAAAAGAGGATTTCAACCAGCAAAAGATCAATGGAGCTTAATGGGTGGCTTTGTCGGAAAGAAAGAAACCCTGGACGGTGCAGCCGAACGCATCCTGTTTGAACTTACAGGACTAAAGGATGTTTATCTGGAACAGCTGAGCGCTTATGGAAACCCGGAACGAGACCCAATTGAACGTACCGTATCAGTAGCTTACTTTGCATTAATAGACATCAATACTTACAAAACACAGATCAGCGACAGGTATCATGCCGAATGGTTCCTCATCAATGAAGCCCCATCGCTTATCTTTGACCACAACAACATGGTTGAGGAAGCCCAAAAAAGGATCCGTTATAAAGCCGCACTTCACCCAATACTGTTTGAGCTAATGCCTACCAAATTCACCATCCCGCAATTACAGAATTTGTATGAACAGGTTTATAATGCCAAAATTGACAACCGGAATTTTATCCGCAAAGTCAACTCTACGGACTTACTAATCAAACTTACTGAAAAAGACAAGTCCAGTTCCAAACGTGGGGCTTTTTACTACACTCTGGATAAAACCAAATACAAAGCTAAATTCCAATCTTTTTTAAATTTCATACCCAACCCAGAGAATCTTATTAGCTGATAATCAAAATAATGTGAAATAAATTTCATAATAATTTTCTTTTGTTAAAAAAATAAACGTTAATTAGACGTTTATTATAGTTACTATGAATTTAACCAAATATGTCATCGGTGTTGATTACGGATCGGATTCTGTTCGCTCGGTAATTGTTAATACCGAAAATGGAGCAGAGGTATCCTCTTCAGTTTATTATTATAAAAGGTGGCAAAAAAACCTCTACTGTAAGCCATCATTAAATCAGTTCAGACAGCATCCACTTGACTACATCGAGGGATTGGAGCATACCATTAAAGAGTGTATCGCAAAAGCGGGTGGTACAGCAATAGCAGATTCCATAAAAGGAATTGCCGTAGATACTACAGGTTCTACTCCGGTAGCGGTTGACAAAACCGGAACACCCCTTGCCCTCACTCCTGGCTTTGAAGAAAATCCAAATGCCATGTTTGTATTGTGGAAAGATCATACAGGAATCAAAGAAGCAGCGCAGATTAATGAGCATGCCACAAAATTTAAAACAAACTATCTTAAATATGTGGGAGGAATCTACTCTTCAGAATGGTTCTGGGCAAAACTGCTTCATGTGTTAAGAGAAGATCCTGCTGTTCGTGACGCTACCTTTTCATGGGTGGAGCATTGTGACTGGATCCCTTTCTTGCTAACTGGAGGCGATGACGTCAGAAAAATGAAAAGGAGCCGCTGTGCAGCGGGACATAAAGCCCTTTGGGCAGAAGAGTTTAACGGCCTTCCGCCAAATGATTTTTTTAGTAAATTAGACCCCCTATTGTCTGGATTTACTGAAAGGCTATTTCAGGACACCTATACTTCAGACGAACCTGCTGGAAGATTAAGTGAGGAATGGGCCGAGAGATTAGGA
The DNA here is from genome assembly GCF_056395985.1 of Pedobacter sp. 05T44. Taxonomy (NCBI): domain Bacteria; kingdom Pseudomonadati; phylum Bacteroidota; class Sphingobacteriia; order Sphingobacteriales; family Sphingobacteriaceae; genus Pedobacter; species Pedobacter sp. 05T44. The sequence goes on along the minus strand of NZ_JBFTKO010000002.1, from coordinate 234,741 downwards.
TTATCAACAGATGTAGTTGTTGGTGTAGGTGCTTTTGACGCACACATGGGTGCCGTTGGTGGACAGATATTACCATATCACCTTTGCAAAATCATGGGGACAAGTACCTGCGATATTCTTGTTGCCCCCTTGCAAGACCTGGAAGGCAAACTGGTAAAAGGCATTTGCGGACAGGTAAATGGCTCAGTTATCCCAGGAACAATGGGACTTGAAGCTGGTCAATCGGCTTTTGGTGATGTATATGCATGGTTCAAAAACTTAATCAGCTGGCCATTGAATCATCTGCTCACTGAATCTGCGTTAATCGATCAGGCTACAGCCGTTGCTTTAAAAGATGAACTGGAAGCAAAAATTATTTCCCGTCTAAGCGAACAGGCTGAACAATTAGGCGACGAAGATTACGCAGAGCTGGCCGTGGACTGGTTAAATGGAAGACGAACGCCTGATGCCAATCAAGAACTTAAAGGAGCCATAGCCGGTTTAAGTCTGGGAACCGACGCGCCAAAATTTTTCCGAGCCTTAGCTGCAGCAACCTGTTTTGGGGCAAAGAGTATCGTTGATAGGTTCGAAGACCAGGGTGTACCTGTAAAAGGAATAATTGGTATAGGCGGAGTAGCCCAAAAATCACCTTACATCATGCAGATGATGGCCGATGTATTAGAAATGCCAATAAAAATTCATCGATTTGAGCACACCTGCGCACTCGGAGCGGCCATGTTTGCTGCAGTAGCAGCCGGTATCCATCCAAATATTGAAACTGCAATGGAAGCAATGGGAACAGGATTCGAAGCAGAATACCAGCCCAATCTGAATAAACGAAGAATGTATCGCCAGCATTACCAGGAATATCTGGCTTTAGGTAGATATCTGGAGAAGTACAATAAGAGAGAAATCAAACCTTATGTATCATGAGCATTTATAAAATAATACGTGAAACTGCCTATGAGGCTAACATGGAATTACCAAGGCTAGGTCTTGTGTTATTCACTTTTGGAAATGTTAGCGCGGCCGACAGAGATGAAGGTGTTTTCGCTATCAAACCAAGCGGAGTGCCATACAAAGATCTTTCACCAGATAAAATGGTTATCGTTGATTTTGACGGAAATACTGTAGAAGGAACGCTCAGACCATCCTCTGATACCAAAACCCATGCTGTGTTATACAAACATTGGGAAGGAATCAATGGCATTGTACATACCCATTCAACCTATGCCACATCCTGGGCACAGGCGCAAATGGATATACCCATTTTTGGTACTACCCATGCCGATCACCTCACTGTGGATGTACCCTGTGCACCACCAATGAGTGATGAGATGATTAAAGGAAACTACGAATACGAAACGGGCTTTCAGATCATTAATCACTTTACTGAGCTCGGTTATAGTCATCATGAGGTTGAAATGATACTGGTGGGAAATCATGCTCCGTTTACCTGGGGTAAGACAGCAGAAAAAGCGGTATACAATAGTGCAGTACTGGAATCAATTGCACATATGGCCTTGCTAACAAGGCAAATCAATATGCATTCACCAAAATTAAAAGATGCATTAATAAAAAAGCATTTTGAACGTAAGCATGGCCCGGACAGTTATTATGGTCAGTAAAAAAATGATATTAACAGGGGGACTCCTGATTGGAGCCCTGATAGGCGTAAATGCACAGCAAAAAGACTTTCATGATTGGGCTAAGACGCCTCCTATGGGATGGAACAGCTGGGATTGCTTTGGCCCCACTGTAGTGGAATCTGAGGTGAAAAGCAATGCGGAATATATGTCTAAAAATCTGAAAGCTTTTGGATGGGAGTATGTGGTGGTAGACATTCGCTGGTATGTTGGAAACGACAAAGCGCATGGTTATAATGAGACGGATCCAGATTATGTACTGGATGAATACGGCAGATTTCAACCAGCAGTAAACCGCTTCCCTTCAGCAGCAGGCGGTAAAGGGTTTAAGCCCCTTGCCGACTACATTCATAAAAAGGGGTTGAAATTTGGTATTCACATCATGCGGGGCATTCCGATAGAGGCGGTAAAACGTAATCTGCCAATCATGGGGAGTAAGGCTACCGCCAAAGACATTTACAGCACAGATCTGCAATGTAAGTGGCTACATGACATGTACACTGTAGTGGCCGGACGTGATGGAGCACAAGAATATTACAACTCGCTATTTAAGCTATATGCATCGTGGGGTGTAGATTTCATTAAGGTGGATGACCTTTCCAGACCTTACCATACCGGAGAGGTAGAAATGATCCGTAAAGCAATCGCACTCACAGGTAGAAAGATCGTACTGAGTACTTCGCCGGGAGAAACACCTATGGCAAGTGCTTCCCATGTGCAGGGTCATGCCAATATGTGGCGCACAGTAGACGATTTTTGGGACAACTGGCCCATGTTGAAAGATCATTTTCATGTATTTGAGCGATGGAACAAATATCGCGCACCTGGTGCCTGGCCTGATGGAGACATGCTTCCTCTTGGGAAAATTGGAATTCGCGCAGAACGAGGAAATCCAAGAATGACGGCATTTACCAAAGATGAGCAATACACACTGATGACACTGTGGACGATATTCCGTTCCCCATTGATGTTTGGAGGTGACCTGCCAAGCAATGACGCCTTTACCCTTTCCCTATTAAACAACACAGAGGTGCTCAATATCCTAAACAACAGCACCAATAACAAACAATTGTTTCGTAATGAGGATGGAATCTGCTGGGTGGCAGATGATCCAAAAACTGGAGATAAATACGTCGCTTTGTTTAACCCGGGTGATGGCAATGAAGCAGCAAACATTTCTGTAAACTTGAATGACCTTGGATTTACCGGGGTCTGCAAAGTGAGAGATCTTTGGAGCAAGAGTAATAAGGGTAGGGCTAAAGGAACATATACAGCAACAATCAATAAACATGGAGCAGGTCTGTTCCGTATTTCAGCAATTAAGTAAAACACAGTATTAAGATATGATAAACTTAAAAGAATTAGAAATTTGGTTCATCACGGGTAGTCAGCACCTGTATGGAGAGGAGACGTTAAAGCAAGTAGCTGATCACGCAAAGCAAGTGGCATCCTCACTAGACGCTGCTCCGCAAATTCCCGTTAAAGTTGTTTATAAACCAATAGTAAAAACACCTGACGAGATATTTGAAACCTTGCAACAGGCCAACTTAACTACCAATTGCATTGGTGTAATCACATGGATGCATACTTTCTCACCTGCAAAAATGTGGATAAGAGGACTGAATATTCTTCAGAAGCCTTTATTACACCTACACACTCAATTCAACAGAGACATTCCCTGGGATACCATTGATATGGATTTCATGAACCTGAACCAGAGTGCACATGGAGATCGTGAATTTGGCTTTATTGTAACCAGGATGCGCAAAGATCGAAAAGTAGTGGTTGGACATTGGCAGGATCAGGAAGTATTAAGTGAAATTGATACCTGGACACGAGCCGCAGCTGGCTGGCATGACTGGCAAGGTGCTAAATTTGCGCGCTTTGGAGACAATATGCGCTATGTAGCCGTTACAGATGGCGACAAAGTAGAGGCTGAGCTCAAATTTGGCTTCCAGGTCAACACCTACGGCATCGGTGACCTTGTAGCCGTTATCAACAGCATTCCAGAGGAAGCTATCCAGGAGCTGTTAACAGAATATGAAGCAACCTACGTTATGGCAACTGACCTCCAGCGTGGCGGAGATAGACATGGTTCTGTTTATGAAGCTGCAAAGATAGAACTGGGTCTTAAGAAATTCCTGGAAGACGGCGGCTTTAAAGGCTTTAGTGATACCTTTGAAGATCTGCACGGTATGATTCAGCTACCGGGTATTGCTGCACAGCGATTAATGGCGGCAGGATATGGATTTGCCGGAGAAGGCGATTGGAAAACCGCTGCACTAGTACGTGCTTGTAAAGTAATGGGTGCCGGATTACCTGGGGCAAACGCCTTTATGGAGGACTATACCTACCACTTTGACCCTGCTAATTCAATGGTATTGGGCTCTCACATGCTGGAAGTAGATGCATCGTTGGCCAACGAAAAACCAAGACTTGAAGTACATCCCCTTGGTATCGGCGGGAAAGCAGATCCTGCCAGACTAGTATTCACTGTAGCCGGTGGAAATGCACTCAATGCTTCAATTATCGATATGGGTAACCGCTTTAGACTACTCGTAAACGAGGTAGAAGCAGTGGAACCCAAGCATAAGTTACCAAAGCTCCCTGTAGCACAGGTTTTATGGAAGCCGCTCCCTGATATGAAGACTGGCTGTGCAGCCTGGATCTACGCCGGAGGTGCACACCATACTGCATACAGTCAGAATCTGACAACAGCGCATTTACTGGATTTTGCAAACATTGCAGGTATAGAATACGTAAACATTGGAGCTGATACCAGGATCAACCAGTTCAGAAACGAACTTCAATGGAATGAAATCTTTTATAAATAAGGAAGATGTGCCGGATAAACGTAATTTACCGGCACATTAACCATTTGCTCAAACCAACCAAATAAGACCAATATGAACAACAATTTAGTAACTACAGATTATGTAGTTTTCATCATCTACTTTTTAATCGTCTCCGGTTATGGATATTTTATCTATCGCCAGCGTAAAAAGAATGAGCATGATGCCAAAGCATTCTTTCTAGCAGAAGGAACACTCACCTGGTGGGCTATTGGGGCCTCCCTTATTGCCTCCAACATTTCTGCCGAGCAATTTATTGGAATGAGTGGTGAGGGTTTTTTTCTTGGTATTGCAGTGGCCGCATACGAGTGGATTGCAGCAATCGCACTTATTATTGTAGCCGTATGGTTCATCCCGGTCTATCTTAAGAACAAGATCTACACCATGCCTCAATTTCTAAAGACCAGGTACAATGAGTCGGTAGCATTAATCATGGCCATTTTCTGGCTGTTTTTATATGTGTTTGTAAACCTAACGTCCATTCTTTATTTGGGTGCAGTGGCCATTAACGGGCTCACAGGTGGAGATTACCTGCATGTGATTATGATCGGGCTTGCGGTATTTGCACTGATCATCTCTTTAGGGGGAATGAAAGTAGTTGCCTATACCGACGTAATCCAGGTGGCGGTATTGATTTTTGGTGGATTAGTAACCACATACATCGCACTGACTGTTGTGGGCGAGAAGTTCGGTGTTGGAGCAAATGCCATTGCCGGTTTCAATGTTTTAATGGAACAGGCTCCAGAGCATTTCAAAATGATCATCCCTAAACCTACCGCAGAATCCACCCAAAATGAGATCAGCAAATACCTGACTTTCCCGGGACTAGCTTCTTACGTAGCTGGTATCTGGATCATCAACCTCAATTATTGGGGATGTAACCAGTATATCACTCAGCGCGCACTTGGTGCAGATCTGCAAACCGCAAGAACGGGAATACTTTTCGCTGGCCTTTTGAAGCTGATGATGCCATTGATCGTGATGTTGCCGGGTATTGCAGCCTATGTATTGTACAAAGGCGGGCACCTGCCTCAATTGATCGGTGGCAAAGATGGTGCATATTCAGCCATTCTTACCTTTTTACCTACAGGTCTTAAAGGGCTATCCGTAGCTGCACTTACCGCAGCTATTGTAGCCTCACTTGCTGGTAAAGTAAACAGTATCTCCACAATCTTTACACTCGATATTTATGCAAAATATTTCAAGAAAGGTACAGAAGAAAAGAACCTCGTATTAGTTGGCAGATCAACAGTATTTATAGGTATGATTCTGGCAGTTCTCTTTACCTGGAACGATTTATTAGGCATTGGTGGTGAAGGTGGTTTTACTTTCATTCAGAAATATACTGGCTTCATTAGTCCGGGTGTATTTGCCATGTTTATTCTTGGTATGTTCTGGAAAAGAACCACTGGTAGTGCGGCCATCGCCGGGGTATTGGCAGGTTTCCTGTTTTCGGTATTCTTTAACGAAATGGCACCGAGTCTGCTGGGTAACGATACTTTCTTATATACGGCCTACCCTAATGGCAAAGGTGGTTTTGAAATTCCATTCCATATCTGCATGGGTCTTTCTTTCTTCTTTACTATGGCCATTATGATTGTAATGAGTTTGGCTGGTCCTAAAGTAAATCCTAAAGCATTTGAACTGGATAAATCCATGTTCAAAGTTTCTCCATCTACATTGGCTCTGATTGTGATAACGCTCCTGATCATTGCTGCATTATATGTAAAATTCTGGTAGGTTATACTAAGCTGGCCATGTAACTTTATAAAATGAGGGAGTATCATAATTTATGATACTCCCTCATTTTATAAAGTTACATCGATCCGTAATAAGATCCAGGCAAAGAGTTATATTTGGTTATAGCAAACGTAATGAAAGTTCATCAATTTCTTCCATCCGATGTGCTTAAGCCTTTTGTAAACCGCTTTTTGGTTACAGAAAGTGAAGGTGATTTAACCAGGCAATTATTACCTGGTACCGCGCCTGTTATGGCATTACGTTTTAAAGGCGCAATATACCTAAACAATAGCCACAATAATCTGGGATTTGGGATTACTGGAATGTCTAAAGTTGCACGCCCGGTATACTATACCTCCGGCTCAGCAGTACTACTGGTGCTTTTCAATGAAGGCGGTGCCACAGCTTTTATAAACACTCCCCTAAACGAATTTTTGGGGCTGACCACAAATCTCGACACCGTATTTCCCATTGGACAGGTTCAGCGACTTGAAGAAAACCTGGAAACGATTCAAACGCATGCCGAACGTATAGCCGCAGTAGAAACCTTTCTGATCACACAACTTAAAAGAAATGGTAAAGATCCTATGATCAGTAAGGCTGTTGATATCATCAAATCCACAAGCGGTAATTATAAAATAAAAGATCTTGCCGCTACACTGAACATCAACATCGATTCTTTCGAAAAGCGTTTCCGCAGCCAGATAGGTACCTCTCCTAAACACTTCTCATCCATCATCAGAATCCGTTCCGTCATCAGCACTTACCAATCTCATCAAAATCTTACTGCAGTTTCACAGGAAACTGGATTCTTCGATCAAGCCCATTTCAATAGGGATTTCAAGACATTTACAGGCGAAAGCCCTGGTCAGTTCTTTAAAAAAGGCCTCCCGAAATGGTGAATCCCGAAATAGGATAAAACTTGATTTTGTACAATTTTTGATTTTCAGTGTAGCATAATTTTGTATTATTAAATTACCAGCACATGAAACATTTACCTTTAATTATCGCTATTACCAGCGCCCTCACATCACAGGCATCCGAAAAAAAACACGTCACCGTACTTGGAAAAGATATCGCTTATATAGAAACCGGAACTGGTGATCCTATTGTATTTTTACACGGCAATCCCACTTCATCTTATGTATGGAGAAACATCATTCCACAGGTATCCAACTTAGGGCGCTGTATCGCTCCTGATCTAATTGGGATGGGCGATTCAGAAAAGATTTCAGATCCGAAATCACACACTTTCGCCGAAAACAGTCGATATCTGGATGCTTTCTACGAAAAACTTGGAATTAAAAAGAACATAACATTTGTAGTTCATGATTGGGGTTCAGCATTGGCATTCTACTGGGCAAGCAGACATCCTAATGCCGTTAAAGGGATCGCGTTTATGGAATCTATTACCGTTCCCTACAAATGGGAACAGATGCCTCCAAAAGGAAAGGAAATCTTTCAGGCCCTACGCTCTCCTGAAGGTGAAAAAATGATACTCGAGGAAAACTCATTTCTTGAAGTTAACATCCCCTTATCGCACATAAATCCACTAACAAAAGAAGAACACGATGAATACCGCAGGCCCTTTGTTGTACCTGGAGAATCACGGCGACCAATGCTATCCTGGGCACGTCAACTCCCCTTTGATGCAGAACCAAATGCATTTACATCTGTAGCTACCAGGTATACGGCTTGGCTAAAGAAAAGCGCGGTACCAAAACTGTATATCGAGGCGAATCCCGGTATGAGCTCTCCCGATGCAAAACAGTTTTGCAACAGTCTGCCCAATACCACAAAAGTTGTCGTAAAGGGTCTTCATTATCCACAAGAAGACTCTCCAGTTCAGGTAGGTGCAGCTTTAGTGGCATGGCTTCAGGCTATTGGACTATGATGCTTTCAGAAGTATTTCCCATATATTAGCTTTAAAATCATTTCCTATGTTTAGACACTATTTCAATACTCTTACGGTTATTTTATTTTTTAGTTCTTTTCTTGCAACAGCTCAACAGGTAAAAGAACCAAAAGATACGCCAATAGAATGGTCTAAATCTTATCAGCCTTTTCGCATTGCCGGCAATTTATATTATGTGGGCACAGAAGATCTGGCCTGCTATCTCATTGTGACCCCAAAAGGGAATATCCTCATTAATACCGGGCTTGCCACTTCTCTGTCAGTGATTAAGGCAAATGTTGAAACCTTGGGTTTCAAATTTAATGATATCAAGATATTACTGACCACGCAGGCACACTATGACCATATGGGAGCTATGTCGGCAATTAAAAAAGCAACCGGAGCTAAATTTATGGTGGATGAAAAGGACGCCGCGGTTGCAGCGGATGGGGGCAGTTCAGATTATGCATTAGGAGGTCATGGACCTACTTATGAACCAATAAAAACTGATCGTTTATTGCATAATGGTGATACCGTGGGTTTGGATGATATGAAGCTGGTTATGCTCCATCATCCAGGTCATACAAAGGGTTCTTGTAGCTTCTTGTTCGATGTAAAAGACAAAGACCGGATTTATAAGGTCTTAATTGCCAATATGCCTACAATCGTGACGGAGAAAAAATTCTCCGAAGTAACTTCCTATCCTGAAATCGCTAAGGACTATGCTTATACAATAGGCGCCATGAAAAAGCTCACATTCGATATCTGGCTTTCCTCTCATGCCAGCCAGTTTGGGCTTTATAAGAAGCACAAAGCCGGTGGCGCTTATAATCCTAATGCTTTTATTGACAGGAAAGGATATGATAAAGTACTCCGGGATTTAGAAATTCAATTTTCCAAAAAAGACTGATTTTCGACCCGATAAGAAATTGGTGTTTTATTTCCCTCCCAGTCTTTTTTGTTCCGCGTCAAGCCCTGTCTGTCTGCTTCGTTCAGACTTAACACTGGTTTTTCCGAAACGATAGGTGAAAGTTAGCCTCACATTGGTCGAAGTACCCCATTGCTCAAGGTTATATACATTACCAGCCAGTGTGCTAAATACCCTGCCCCTCTGACTATGAAAAATATCACCAACTCCGAGTTTCAAATTACCATTCTGGTTTGGAAAACTGTAACGCAGGCCTGCATCAGCGGTCAGCATACTTTTCACTTTAAATCCTCCATCTATCTGTGCCGTACTGGCATATACTGAAGCGTCTGCACTGAAGAGCTTGTTTAGTGTAAAATTGTTCTGAGTATACAAACTGGCACTGAATTGCTTCGAATTAAGATCTGTTCCGTTAAGATCCGGTGCCTGGATTTGTTTATGATAACCAACAAGATTATTATTCAGGTTCCACCATTTACTTATTTTTACGGGGAAATTAAGCGTAAGTGATACCACATCATTAGAAGCAAGGTTAAGTACCGTCTGGTACATCGATTTTTTGGCTTCATTCTGTAATAAGATCTGTGTGATTACATCCGATGTATGTGAATAGGCAAACGCAACGCTATATTTTTGTTTCCATAAATAAGTCGCTTCAAAATTTGTAGAATATTCCGGTTTAAGGTTAGGATTACCCTCGTTGTAGGTATACTGATCAAGGTAAAAAATAAATGGATTAAGGTTCTGATAATTTGGTCTGTTAATCTTTCTCGAATAAGACACACTGGCAACATTATCCGCATCGAAATTTCGGCTAAATGTTAACGAAGGGAAAAAATCAGTATAGGTTCGCTTATTCAACTGATTTATTGTAACCGAATTACCTGTAGACTGAGTCCGTTCTGCACGAAGACCAGTTTGCACCGAGAATTTACCTGTACTGATGTTCAAAATCGCATAAGCAGCACTTACCTGTTCGTCGTACTTAAAGCGATTGCTACGGCTGTTGTCCTTTATCCACTCTCCATTAACATCATTCTCATAAACGAAATTGTTATCGCTTTTCACACTGGCTACCTTGATACCTGTTTCAAGCTTGAACACTTTATTAAGCGGTAATACATAATCTGCTTTAATGGCTTTAATGTTGATATCCGAAGGCGAAAAATTCCTATATATCTGTCCGTCCTTAAAAAAAGTTCCATCAGGAAGGAAAAAGCGATTTACAAAACTCGCTTTGTTATCCCCGTTAAATGTTGAGTAGTCTGCATCAATAGTAATTTCCTGCCCTGCGGTATCCAATATCCCCTTATAGTTGATATTGTACGAAAAATTCTTACGATCTGTTGAGTTTTTGCCCGGAGTTTGCAATATGGAATCTGGTTTTGCAAACGAATCGCCAATCGTAATTCTGCTAAAACCATTTTGATCAAATCCATTCAAATTACCCTTAAGCAAAACACCAATTGTATGGTTTTTGGTCAGAAAGAAATCTGTTCCAATTTTAAAATTATTCGACGCAAAAACTGAAGTATCCCTATTTCTCTGGCTAAAATACAATTGTTTTGAATTCATACCGGGAGTTACCCTGTCAATGGTAAGGTTCTCCTGAAAAGGCCATCTATTGTAGTCATAAGACCCAAATACATTAAAAAATTGCCTGCGATAGTTTAGGTTAATACCTGGGTTGGCTTGTAAACGTTTATTATAACCAACACCAAGCGTCAAATTACCATTAAAGCCAATGGCAAGACTTTTCTTTGTTTTGATGTTGATGATTCCACCCGTACTATTTGCATCATATCGCGCACCCGGATTGTTGATGATCTCGATACTTTCGATCTCAGAACTTGGCATAGACTTAAGCAAGCTTACTACTTCGGCGCTACTCAAATAAGTCTGTTTGCCGTCAATAGTTACCAGTACATTGCCTTTGCCGGCAAGAGAGATATTCTCATTATGATCAATGGTAACTCCCGGTGCCTTTCTGAGCACCTCCAGGCCATTAAGTCCGGCGGCAGAGGGTGTAGCCTCAATATTAAAAATCAGTTTATCCCCTTTTCGTTCCAAAACAGGCTTTGATGCTGTAATACTTACCTCATTTAATTTATTTGTGTTTTCTTTAAGCACAATTGCTGGCAGCTCATAAGTTGAACCCTTAAGTTCAAATACCGGTGTTTTCACTTTATTATAACCAACAAAAGTTGATAAAACATAATAAGCTCCCGGAACTGCTGGAAGATTAAACTTACCCTCTCCATCGGTCATCCCTGTGGTAACCAGTACAGAATCTTTGGCAGAATATAAAAGTACGCTTACCGAAGGCAGGGTTTGCTTGTCATCCCTAACCGTTCCGGTTATTTTGCCATTTTGTTGCGCTACAACTTCAAAAGGCAAAATATATAAGCATAAAAAGAATGCAAAAAGTAAATGTATTTTCATTATCGATGTGTGTATTTATAACAATAAGATGAATTCTACGCCAATAGGTTACGAAGAAATGTAAAATTCTTTTCGAAAGCTGTTTATCAAACATTAGATCTGCGCTGATGATTGCCTAATGATTTATTGTTTGTAACTTTAATATGAAATGGAAACAAAGGGTCTGCTTTTTATCCCTGACATTAGTGGCTTCACTCGATTTGTAACAGAATCAGAAATTAATCACAGCCGCATAATCATACAGGAATTGCTTGAATTGCTTATTAATGCAAATCAAATTGGTCTCGAAGTTTCCGAAATAGAAGGTGATGCCATTCTTTTTTACAAATTCGGAGAACCGCCGCAACTCAAAGAGCTGTACAAGCAGGTAGAGAAGATGTTTTGTCTGTTTCACAAGAACCTTATGACTTATGATCAAAGGAGGTATTGCCAGTGCAAGGCCTGTATTTCTGCTGCCAATCTTTCCTTAAAAGTAATTACACACTACGGTGAATTTGCCGGGTATAATGTAAAGAATTTCAGTAAACTGATTGGCAAAGATGTTATTGTTGCGCACCAGCTTTTGAAGAACGACATCGCACAACATGAATATTGGCTGGTAACCAAAGACCTTCTGGATAATCACCCACCGGCTGATTTTACAGACTGGATGAGTTGGACTGACAGTATGAAACAGACAGAAACGGGGGAAATACACTTTCATTACACTCAGCTGAGCCAATTAAAAAATGAAATACCTGATGACCCTTTACCTCCATTAGATCTTTCCGGAAAAAAGAAAACACACTCCGTATCAAGAGTATACGAAACCGACATCATTACTTTATTTCATGCCTCAGGTGCATTTGAATTTCGGCACCTCTGGTGGGAAGGCGTAGAAAAAATAGAGGCCCTTAATCACCTTTTACCACGGGTGGGTATGAAGAGCAGGTGGACATTTACCAACGGAAAAACACTTTACTATTCGAGCAGTTACTCCTATTCGGATGATAAGATTGAATTTAGCGAAACGGATGAAAAAGGAGAACAGGTGACTTACTTCACGCTGACAAAAGTGGCAGACAAGGAAACCAAACTTACCATAGATATCTATAAAGTCAGCAACTGGATTACAGATTTTATTTTAGGATCATCAGGTCAAAAAAAACAGGAAGCTATGCTCCAAAAGTCATTAGAAAATATCATTCCGCTGTTAAAAAAGATTCCTTTGTAATCTGTTATCCAATTAAGATATAACAAAGAATGATAATGCACTCAGGTGCTCTTCTTAACAAGATAGTTTTGAACTAATGAGCCTATAAAGGCAAATAATACTCCAGTTAATACCGCAGTAATAACTACAACTCCCGGTGCCAGCTCATCTGATGGAGCAATATTTCTAAGAAAGATCATTTTAAACATCAAAAGGAAGCCTGCTGCCCCTAAGATAAACCCGCTAATTTTACCTGCTTTGTTTTTCATGATTGATAATGGTTAAGATTTTTCAAATTATTCAAATATGAAGGTAAATAAATAACTTTGTATTACAAAGTACTTTTTAAAAAAATTTACTGTGTGCCTCACAATAACGGAAACACGTGTTTTTATTTTTTTATTTAAAACCGCCTGCGTTTTCAGTTGTTCTACCACCCTAAAACCATTTACCATGAGCACAAAATCAGTATCAGTATTAAACGATCTCACAGAGATCAACAACGACCGCATCGCGGGATTTGAAAAAGCTATCGCAGACATTAAAGATGAAAATGTGGATTTGAAAGCCTTATTTCAGGAGTACAGCAGCCAGAGCCGTAAATTCAGTCAGGAATTGACTGCGATTGTCGCAGGATATGGTGAAGATGTGGAAACAGGCAATAGCGTTGCAGGCACCCTACATCGTGCCTGGATCGATGTAAAATCACTCTTTGGTGGCAGTGATCGTGCCAGCATACTTTCTGAGGCAGAGCGTGGAGAAGATGCGATAAAAGCAGCCTACAAAGTGGCATTAGAAAATGGTGACCTTAGCGGCACAGCATTAGAAACGGTTAGCAACCAGGCCTCAGAGATTAAGTCTGCCCATGATGCAATTAAGGCATTACGTGATGCGGCAAGATCAATGAATTAAGCAATTTTATTTTCGGGGCAATTCTCCTGACAAAGCCACCCAATGGGTGGCTTTGTCGTAAACGATTTCAATTTCCTCATTTCAACTGCACAATTTCCACAAGATGCGATTTTGGCTTATTGATCTGGTAAATCCTCTCGGTTAATTGTTTGATATTATCTTCCCACATTGCCCTCACTTCCGGAAAACGGGCAGTTTGATAAGTTCCCATCTTACTTCTCACAAACCAGTCGGTCTTAGCTTTTTCGGCTACTTTATCAAATGCCTGCTGCGAATCATCAAATAACATATTTTGTGCTTTGAAATAGTTAAAATGCAACCAATAGTACTCCCTAATTTTTTTCTCCAGTTCCAACCTTAAGTCGTTAAGATACATGATCGAAACCGCTTGCTGGTATTGTGGCGTATTGCTCAACAAAGCCATGTTGATGCCCTTTGCAAACGCATCAGCACTAAATGTCCTTATTTTCTTACCATCAATCATCAGGTCATAATTTCCATTTTCCAGATTTTCGACTTTTAAATTTTCCTGATTGAACTCCATGATAAAAGGATATACGGCCAATACATCTGCCTGTGTTTGTGGATTTTCCCATACACCATTAACAGAATCTATTGGAAAAGGTAATGCACTGGCAAAATAGTTGAAACTTAATCCCTGCTCACTTTTTTTCTTAATGTTAACCTTTGCATTCTCTGCCTCAACAAGTCCATTCTTTGTGTCGATGTGAACACTTGCCACGGGTTTACCGGACAGACCCTGACTTTTAAGAAATAATGCTGCCATCACCAGATGTCCACCCCTACCTGGATGGATACGATCTGGCCCTGTAATGGTAAAATCAGGCTTTTTCTTTTGTTCCCTTACGTTGATTTCGGTCATGGGATGAAACAGATCTACATAAGCCCACCCGTTTTTTTTTGCGGCTTCTTGCTGAAAGGCGATAACCTGCTCCATGGCCTTACTTTTGCCCTTGAAATAATTGTTTTTGTTTTCCATGGTCTCGTCATAAGGCGACGAGGACATCATCACAGGTTTGATCTTGGATTGAGCCTTCAATTTATCTGCAAGCAGAACGAAATTCTGCTGTGATTTTGCTACACGCTGTTTTGCTGTTTCGTCGGCATTTGTTTCATTAAACTCAGAATAGCCGCTATCGTTCATTCCAAAGGTAAGGACCACAATATTCGGCTTTTTCGGCAATACATCCTGCTCAAAGCGTTCGTTCATTTGCCCTACAACATCGCCTCCTATCCCAACATTAATTACTGAAATCTTCCGTTCCGGAAAACGTGTCATGTAATACAGCCAAATATTGGATCCGTAGTATCCGGCCTCGGTAATGCTATTCCCCAAAAAGGCGACTCGATCTCCATCGGCAAAAGGTAGAAGCGACTGTGCTTTGATTGTTGTGTTACTTAAAACAGCCAAGAATAAAACAAGGATAATTTTTTTCATGATCGTATATTAATTTGTGCTGGCTGGGGTTTACCCGGCAGATGGCTATTTTTTTTTGCAAACTACTCAATACATCTTTTTTTAGCAATTCATTCTAAACATTTTAGAATGATCACTGTACAATATACTTTTGTTTTACCTTAGCTCCGCCAACAAATAATGATCAATAACATAAAATGTACTCAACAGTATTAGCACTACATTCTCTGGTTCGCTGGCTGGTATTGGCAAGTTTACTTTTTGCTATTTTCCGTGCCTTTAGCGGCTGGAGTTCAAAAAGAAGTTTCTCCAGAGTCGATAACGCCGTAAGACATTGGACTGCGACCATAGCACATATTCAACTTATCTTCGGTCTTGTGCTTTATTTCATCAGCCCCATTGTCAATTATTTTTTGCACAATTTCAACGACGCAGTTCATCGGAGGGAAATCCGTTTTTTTGGGATGGAGCACAGCCTAATGATGGTCATAGCAATTGTTGTAATCACCATAGGATCGGCCAGGGCAAAACGCAAACTAACAGATCCCGAAAAGTTTCAAACAATGGCGCTATGGTTTAGCGCCGGGCTTTTGATCATACTTTCTTCGGTTCCCTGGGCTTTTTCGCCACTAATAAGCCGGCCATATTTCAGGCCATTTTAACCCGCTTCCCAATGAGAGTGCTGTAAACTAAGCGCCTTTGTTGATTTTCTTTTGTTGTCTATATTGGTATATAGATCCCGCTATAAACAAAATGAGTATAACCAGTAAGGTTTTACCAATCAATGGGTCAGTAGGCCCATTTGCAAGTGGCGCGCTTAACGGAACACGGGTAAGTGTTTCGTTTACTGTAGGAATCATAGAGAGAAAAAAGCTGAACGAAAGGAAAAATTGTTCAAAATACCGGGCTTTATTATTTCCTGTTTTTCTCCGGTGAAGAACAAATGCGCCAACCACAAGAACCAGTACAAGTAGTGACAATACGTGCCCTGGATTGAATCCTCCATGTTTACTTAAGCCCAAAGCAGTTACGGATGTAATTATGGTTCCGACCAAGTACGTATTCCCACTTTTGCTTGCGAGGTTTATTTTTCCATGCTTTACATAAGATGCTAATGCTGCGATGATGGCAATGATACCGACTACGGTATGAAAAATGCCTAAATTTGATAATCCCATTTTATTTTTTTTACAAGTTTCGGAAAAAGCAGAATGAGTTTTTTTCACTTAAGTTAAAATACGATGGAATGTAATTTACCTAAATTTGAGTTGTTTTCCCAGCTAGAATTAATAGCAGTGAAACGCTTCATCTACTAATAAGACTATCATGACTAAAAAAAACGAGATCATAGCACAGTATCTGCGGGATTTCGCCGCGTTGACAGATAAAGACATTGAGGAGGGTCAGGCATTCTGGAAACCACGAAAAATCAATAAAGGTGATTTTTTTAATATGCAGAGTATGGTTTGCAATGACCTTGGATTAGTGATAAAAGGGATTTTCCGTATTTATTACCATGATCCAAAAGCGAAAGCGGACAAAAATATTTTCTTTTTTTCTGAGAATCAGTTCGTTGTTTCTTTTAGAAGTTTTATCTCTCAAAATCCCTGCTGGTACTTCATAGAAGCTATGGAAGATTCTGAAATTGTCTTTATTTCCTATAAAGATCTCAGCAGCCTCTATGAATCCAATAACAACTGGCTGAAATTCGGCAGGCTGCTGGCGGAATTGTTTTTTGCTTATGCACAAACACGCGCCGAGGAATTCATGTTTTTCTCACATGAAGAACGATACCTGAGGTTATTGGAAGAACATCCGAATATCATCGAGCGGATTCCTGCATATCATATCTCATCCTTTTTGGGTATAACTAATCCTTCGTTGAGTCGAATTAGAAAGCGGGTAAAAAGATAAGTTCTAATAAGAAGAGCAGAAATATTATTTTGCAGGCATATTGATCACGCTCAATTCATAAATTGAGGGAGGAGCAGCTGCTCTTAGGACTTTTAGTCTCAACTTGCTTGCATTATAACTAAATGGCAATCTAATCACCTTACAATCTCCCATAGGTTCGTCGGAAAGGTAGACGGTTCTCCATTGCCCATTTTGCATAATATCGATACTATATTGTTGTATACGTGATACTCTTACCTGAGAAAAGCCATCAGGTAATCTCTTTGTATCCTGATATTCAAATATACTGATCTTATTAAACGACTCTGAGGGATTTAACTCCATTTCGACTATAGCCAGAGTATCTTTAGCTGCCCAACGACTATTCATTTTCCCGTCGTTTATAGCATTACCTGCATATTGCCCGTTTTTATCATCCCAAACGCTACTTGCTGTAACCGGCTTGTTCATTGAAATGAATTTGCCATTTTTAGGTAAGGGCTTATTCAAAGATAGATTAAGTCGTTTACCCAGTCCAATGGCAGTATTAGCTACATATTCACGTATGCGTCCGGTCTGATCCGGAGGAACATTCATCACAAGACAATTGTCATTGTCTGTACTCCAGTAAAACAGTTCCTCCAATTCATCTAAATCCCGGGTTGGTAATGGCTCTGATTTTTCAAACCAATTCAATCGTTTACTGATACAAATGGTATGTTCAAAAGGCAGGTAATACGATTTCCCTTCGTGCAAGTATTGTTTCTTATCTGATTTGGCTGCTAATTCCGGATCCCATAAACGAAAATCAGAAGGGAAGTACTGAAAGAAATACTTATTATCCTCAGTCATGTTGGCTGGAGGCGTGTAATTTCGTTTTCCTTCTTCATTTACAATGGTATGGTTAACACTCACTGCACAATCAGGATTGTATTTTTTCACCAAGCTATAAATCTGATCAATACCCCAGTCTGATGGCTTTTTATCCCATCCCCCATCCAGCCACAACTCACCAATTGTTCCGTAATTGGTGAACAATTCTGTTAGCTGGTTGAGCATGTAGTTAATGTATTTTTGCGGGTCCTTATCCTTATATGAAGGTTCTTTCCTATCCCACAATGAATAATAAACTGCAAACTTGATTCCATATTTCTTACAGGCATCGGATACTGCTTTTACAACATCCATTTTTACCGGAGATGACGCCACATCATAAGCTGTATATTTACTATCCCATAAACAGAATCCATCATGGTGCTTAGTGACCAGCAATACATAACGAAAGCCTGCCTTTTTTGCAGTGAGCACCCACTGATCAGGATCAAGATTTGTAGGGTTATAACTCTCTAATGGCAACGTTCCGTCAGACCATTCCGTATTGTTAAATGTATTAATACCAAAGTGGATAAACATGCCATAGCCCCTTTTAATCATTGCCTGCTGTGCTGAATTGGGTTTTGTAGCCGGAACCAATAATTGAGCTACACAGCAATTACATGCCCAAGCCAATAGAAGAGTTGTAAGTATATGCTTTCTTATAAGTTTCATATGGTGTGAATGGTATCTGACGTAGAGGATTGATATTAATTGCTTAGTATTAAAGAAACTAAATTAAATGAGATTTACGTTATAAGAAATGGACTAAATGGCTAAGTTCATGAATTATCCGCTGAAATTCTAACCATGTGATGTTCAGCACCAATAACTATCGGCGGCATCGCAGCTCAGTTCGTCAATCACGCGATTCAGGTTTTCCGGTCTGTAATCGGCATCTTTATGCCAGCGGTAAAATGCAGAAGCGTCCACACGCTGATAATATTGGGGCAGCCTGCTCAATTCCCGCCTCACTTTCGGCAGCAACTTAAACCAAAAGCCCAGGGAGTCATATAATACCCCATTCTCAGGGTCTTCAAGGATAATCCTGGAGAGCATATTTTCATCAAAGGCGAGTCCTGTCTTTTTTGCATGATTAACCATCCATCTGAAGGCAATATCACTTATTCCAGCATCAGGATAACCCCCTCCTATATTGGAGTGTACTCCCGGAAACCAGCGTTGTTCAAGTATCTGTACCGGATTTTTTTGAAGTGAGTTTCCCTGCTGAATCCATATGGCCGGTTCAAAACTCATCCGGTGTTCATCAATAGCCAGGGCCTGAAAAGCATTATCCACATACGAACTAAGGTCGGTATCATGGAAACGGTATTTTCTATGGTTATATAGGTTAAAGATTGAAAACGGGATGCCAAGCGACCCCACTGTATCCCAAACTCCAATGAATTTAATATTGGTTTCGTGGCTGTTCTGTTTTCTGAAGTCCGTTGCCTTCTTACCGCTAGGTGCCCAGCCTTCGTTCCTGCTACGGTAATGTGTATATGCTGTTTTGGCCAAAGTCAGATCATCGTTCCTGATGATCCCGCAATTTCGGATCAGGCCTGCAATGCTTCTTGCCGTATAAGCACCGCGACTGAAACCGAAAAAGTATATCTCATCTCCCGGAAGATAGTTCCAGACCAGAAACTTATAGGCATTCAGAATATTCTCATCCAGTCCAAATCCCGTTGCGCCATCAATCAGCCTCCGAAGTTTACTCCCCGAGGTGCCCACCCCGTCGGTATAATATTTGAGCTGCATTACACCGTCTTTACCAATATTACAGATGCTCTCGAAAGTCTTCTGCACATTGGTTTTTACCCGGAAACCTTTATCGGTTTTGCCGGGTTCGTTCCAGGTGCCGTCGCAGCAGATCACAATTCTCTTATTCTTTGCCTCGTTCATTTCCTAAGCCAGTATCAATACACTCAACATAGGTAACATAGCAATCCCTCACAACACCTGCAATAGTTATTTATGACTATTCGCATCATGAAATAGCCTGCGCCCTTTGAATTAGGGAGCGCAGGCTATGTAATTAATTTGCATCCCACCAAAGTGGTGTGAGCAATCGATATTTTTCAGAATTATCTCCAACATTATCAGGGTTCCGGGTCTGTTCATTACTTTCGTAAACCATCCCTCTAATCCACTGGGTTGGGTTATTGGCATCAAATATAACAGTATTTAGGTTTAAAGGTCTAACCAGTGAAGGTCCATATATGGCCTGGCTAAAATCGGATCTGCGCATATCTACCCACGTTTCAGGATTTAAACATAATGAAATGTATTTCTGTCTCATGATATGACTTAAACCTTGGGTCAGGTTCGCAAAATGTGCATTCAAGCCGTCAGCCAACTGCGCCGTCCAATAGGTATTAATATCTGCACCTGTAACTCCAAGCTTGCGCATGTTAGATTTCACACCTTCCTCATAGGCAGCCAATGCCCCCGGTATATCCCCCGATCTCAATCGAGCTTCCGATTCAATCAATTTCACTTCAGAGTAAGTGATGAAGGGATAAGGTGAAGTTTGCTTGGTATAGAAACCGCTGTTGCTAAAAAGCCCATAATCATTACCGTTCTTTTTTGTCGCATCACCATTCTGCCCATTAGCTAAAATACCTTGTCCTCCAACCAAACCGCCTCCAGATCTTAGACCCCTGTACTGGCCGTCGGAAACGGCTGGCTGCATGATCTTGCTGATCCGTGGATCCTGAAGAGTAGCATTGGTGACAGGCAATGTTGTAAGCATATTCACAAAAAACTGGCTCCATGCGAAGTATCTGGGATTATAGCTATTGTCATTTGGTGTAGAGCCCACCGGCACGGTAAATCCGCCCCAGCTGTACCATGGGTTTTCATCGGTCGGCAATGCACCTGCCAGATATGGAAATTCGGCATCCATTCCATCAGCATTAAACGCATTTCCGCAGGCTTCAATAATCTTTGTGGAATTATAAAGCGCTCCTTTTTTAGAAAGATGGTTTAGGTACCGGGCTTTAAGTGCCCAGGCAAAACGTTTCCATTTATCTACATTTCCCTGGTATATGATGTCCCCTGCTGCAGAATTTAAGGTTGTATTGTTTGTCGGATTATTAAATGCGACAATGGCTTCATCCAGCAATTTATCTATCCGTTGATAAACGGTTTGCTGATCCTGCATTTTAGGTGTCAAAGAAAGCTGAGTCTTCCCATTATAAAATTCATCAATTACAATGGCACCATACTGATCGGCAAGCAAGCCAAAGTTCATCGCCAATAAAGTTTTTCCGGCACCAACAAAACACGGGCTCCCCTCTTCTTCTCCCAGATTGATCAAATCGATACAATTAGGCATCGTAAACACATACGTATTTTGCCAGGCAAAATAGCTTGCGGTAAAGCGCCAGGTCTCTGCATTCAGGTTGGTTCCCGTTAAAAGTTTGGTTACACCATACTGGGTTAAGCCGGCAATCTCTCTGCCTCCTCGCCACATTGCGGCACCATTAGAAGTGGTAATGGCACCGACCAGTCTGTTTGCTGCAGTTACCTTAGTGGGGTTATTCGGATCTGTATTTACATCCAGAAATTTCTTACATGAAGGGGCTATAATGGCAGCGACCAAAACCAGACAAACCAGCCCTTTTTTATATATCGTATTCATAATTAGTCCTCCTTATTACAATGTTAATTTTAAACCTAAATCAAACCCTCTGGTAGCTGGAACACCCAGATTATCAAAACCAAAAGAACCCGTTCCCCCTACTCCTGCACCACTACCCGAAACTTCCGGATCAACACCGGAATAATCTGTAATCAATAATAGGTTACGACCTGTTACGGTAAATGAAAGTCCTTTGATTTTTAATTTACCAAGGTACTTTGTGGGCATATTATAGCTAAGTGTAGCATATCTCAGTCTTACCCAGCTCCCATCTTCTACAAAATCGTAACCCTGGTTGGCGTAAATGGTCTGGTAGTAATTCTGGTTTAAAGGAACTGCAATTGTATTCTGAGCGCCGGTTGATTCAATAATTCCCTCAAACACCTTAGTTCCTCTATCCAGGGTTTTCAGGCTCAAGCCCGATCTTACCAAAGCATTCTCTGTTGCATTGAATACCTGGCCGCCCGAACGGACATCGACCATAAACGAGAACATAAAGTCCTTATAATTGAAAGTATTGGTAATTCCCATTGTAAAATCAGGATTTCTGTCACCAATATTAGCCAGGGCAGTCTGAACCTGTGGATAACCAGCATTGTTCAGCAATAGTTGTCCCTGTGCGTTTCGTTTCCAGATATTTCCATTTATACCGAATAAACTACCGTTTAAAAAAGCAGCTCCCTGTGCTACGTTAGAAGCGGCCCAGGCATCAGACAGTTCAATCCTGTCAATTTTTGCGGGTAATGCCTTAACAACAGAGGTATTGTGCGCAAAGTTGATGTCTATTGACCATTTAAAATCATTGCCCACGATTGGTCTTCCATTCAGTATCACCTCTATGCCCTTATTTCGTATAGACCCTCCGTTTAGGGTTGCTAAAAAAGAGCCTGAAGATGGTGGCGTACGCAACTGCAAAATCTGGTTATCAGACTTGCTTGAATAATAAGTTACATCTAGCCCTAAACGGCTTTTAATGAACCTCAGGTCTGCCCCTACTTCAAAGGCACGTGTAAATTCAGGAACCAGCAACGGGTTACCAAAAGCATTATTAGAGTTGATAATAAACCCTCGTGGATTAATAGTGAAATCATTTGTTAGGGTAGCCAATGAGGTGGTAAGTGAATATGGCGAAGCATCCTTACCCACATTAGAATAAGCAGCTCTTATTTTACCGTATGAAAAAATACGGTCATCAGATTTGGCTCCCATTTCTTTTAGCAGGTCGGTCAAAATCAATGCCCCACTTAACGAAGGGTAAAAGAACGATTGATCTTTTACCGGCAAAGTAGACGACCAGTCATTCCTTCCCTTAAAATTCACATAAGCGATCCCTTTCCAATCCACATTAAAATCCCCAAACCAGCTGAATATCCTTCTGCGTCTCAAATCTTCTGAAGTTGTTCTATCAGAAGGCTTGGTGTTATTAAGACTGGCAAATGTAGGGTCAATAAAATTAAGCGCACTGGAGGTAGAAGTCTGCAGAGAGCTGACTTCAATATTGTTACCTACAGAAAGACTAAGATTTATGTCGGCTCCTATTTTCTTTTTACCTGTCAGAATAGCTGTTGACGTAGTGATCTGATTATTGGCTACGGATTGTGCAATAGACCCTTTGATTACATTGGGTTCCAATGTTCCCGGCATCCTTACAGATTTAAAATTCTCAGTATAATAGTCTGTACCTATCCTATAGGTAAAGTTTAAAAAGCTAACGGGATTATAATCCAGGTTACCTTGTACAATTATCCTGTTCACCTTACTGGTAAAAGGTTTATTATTTATGGTCCAGTAAGGATTGTCTGTCCCCGTAGAGTTGATAATTTTCTGAGAGCCATCAGTATTAAGGTAATCTTTCATATCTAGACTACGAGGCCAGGAAAGCGCTCCCATAATGCCATTAAAGCTTCCTTGAGAAAGATACTTCCTGTCTGTGCGGATATAATTAGCACTTCCTCCGACGGTTAATTTTTCTCCAACTTTGGTATCTGCATTTATTCTGAACGATTTTTTCCCAAAGGTAGAATTGTCAATAATCGATCCCTGTTCTAAAAAAGATCCGGAAGTATAATAATGGGAATTGTCTGTGCTGCCACTTACCGAAACATCATGTGTTTGTGCAAAGGCATTTTTAAAAATAGCACCAAGGTTATCATAGATAGGTTCCCCTGAAGAAAAGGCTGGTCCCCAGGAGCCCAATGCTGTTACATTGGCAGCACCTTGCTCGCCTTGTTTAAACTGCGATTGAAGTTCAGGAAGTTTATTGATGTGATCAAATGAAAAATTATTCTGATACACAATTCTTGCAGCTCCACCCGAACCTTTTTTAGTGGTAATAACAATTGCTCCTGAAGCTGCCCTGATTCCATATAATGCCGCAGCCGCAGGTCCTTTCAAAACAGTGATGGTTTCAATATCTTCCGGATTGATGTCTATTGCCCGGTTTGAAGCTGGAGCCACTGAAGCCACCAAACCACCCTGAGAAACGGGAGTACTGTTATCTACAGGAATACCATCCAAAATAAACAAGGGCTGGTTACTGCCGCTCAGTGAACTTCCTCCCCTGATCATGATGTTGGCAGATGAACCAGCAGCACCGCTGGAATTGGTGATCTGCACACCTGCAACCTTGCCTTGTAATGCATTTACGATATTGGGTTGCTGAGAATCTACGATATCCTGGGCCTTAACATTTTGGGTAGAAAAGCCCAGTCCCCTCACTTCCTGTTTTACACCAAAGGCCGTAACCGCAACCTCATTTAAGATTCTGCTGTCCTCAGCCAGCTTTACATTGATCACCTTGTTTCCTGTTACCTGAACTTCCTGGCTTATGGTACCAATAAAACTAAAGACCAGTACATCCCCGGTTTGTGCGCTGATGGAATAATTACCCGATTCATCGGTACTGGATCCACCGGACTTGTTTTTGATTTTTACTGAAACACCGGGCAGTGGGCTATTGTCGTTTGCCGAGGTGACTTTACCTGATACGGTTATCTGCTGGGCGGCGACATGTGTAATACACAATCCTATACACAGAAATAACAAGAGTAGTTTTCTTTTCATAAAATGCCAATTTTAGTAAAATTTAAACTGTTAGTTAACGATTGTAATGCTTATTGGTTGGTTTTGCCTGGTAGGAACTTACATAACACGCATTAACCTGCATAATAGTAATCCTTATAGTAAATATCCATAATAATTTTAATAAAAATAGCTAAAAACAAACTATTTCAAGTATCCATGTACTTTATTCATTGCAAAAAACCGCAAATACCTGCATTTTTATCTCTACAAGTTCTTTTCTTAGCTTTATCAATGGTAGCCTAGACAAATTCTTTCATTATATACGTATGCCGCAGAAAATATCTGACGGATTGCGCAAAAAAAAATGGCTATCAACATTATTAACCAGGTTAATAATGTTGATAGCCATTTCTTAATCCTGGGTGGATTATTGACCATTTTCCCAAAAAAATTATCGAAAGAGCCGCGACAAGATTACTAATACCCTGCAGCTCTTTTTAGCTTTACAAACATTTTTTTGTTCGAGCCATCTCTTTTAGTCTTGTATAAATTCCAATTATTGGCATCAACACTTTCCAAGTGAAATGATAGCGCAGGATCCGACAGCTGATTTTTTACCCATATCGGAAAAGCATTGGCCGCTCTCGCATCTTCCCATGTTCTTATCGCTTTAAAAATGGCGTCTTTTTGAGGACAGCCTTCAACATCCTTTTGATTTATTTTTAAACTGTATGTTGTGCCAACCCCTACTGAAATGGCTTGTATATGTTCATATTCTTCAACTTTAGATTTGGGATTGATAGGGAAATTACCGCCCATTCCCACAGGGAAATAGTTAGCATAGGTTACGTCACGAAGGTCTTTTCCCTGACTGGTTGTGCTGCCCCATTCGCGGGTTTCAGCATCGTACAAATTCTTTCCGCCACCAACATTCCAAATGCTTTGATAATGCCAGGATCCTTCAGATAAAGTAGCGCCTGTGAAACGGATATATGGAACGCCTAATTGCTTTGCCTTTTCAAACATTTTTCCAAAGAAGCGTTTGGTCGAATAGTAACCGTGTCCATTATTAAACAAAAACTCTTGTCCATCGAAATCGTAATAAGCAAGGCCATTGATCTTACAAATCTCTGCAAAGTGCTCTGCAATTTTGTCTTGCAATTGCATATTCGGGATAAGCCCATCGTAACCATAATTAACCGTGACCTGAAGTTTATAAATGGTATCTCTGTTAGCGTGATTTGATGGAGTGGTCTTCCAGTATCCTCTCTTTACATTTAAAAGTCGGTAAGGTTTATCCTTCGAAACTCCAATATAATGGATAAGTTCTTTACCAATTTTTATCATATTTAAGTCGGCACAATGACCCTCCCAACTGGCAATCTCATCAAGATGCGTTGGATCGTCAACAAGAATGACCGTGTCAGTTGCACTGATACTTTTTACAAGTAAGCGCTTTTGCTGATAACACAAACTATCGCTGGGCGTTGGACTAGCATCCAGCGTACCTGGAGCTAAAGAATTTGTAATAGGAGTTCTGCCTATGGTAATACCATGTTTAGCGGCCATATCCGAAAATTCCTTATGCGAAACATTCCCGCTTGTTAATTTTATTGGTTTTTTCTCAAAATTCTTTCCGTCAATATATCCATTGTTACCGCGATCAGCTTTCAGAAAGCCCTGATCATATAAACTGATTGTTTTAAAACCCAATCTTGAAGTATAAGAGATAATGCTATCATTTAAATTACCACTGGTAAGGGCATCAGGAACAAAAGCTGCTGGATCTTTTATCCATTTGCCGTTAATAGTTGGATGAGGGAGCTTTTCCGCCAAGACAATTTTTTGAATCACATCCAACAAAGCTGTGCTATCCGGACTTCCCCATAACGCGACAGATGATCCGACATAATCTATCGGCAGTGGTTGCACCTGTATATGGTTTGGTTTATTGGCGGCCATAAGCGGCATAAGTGAAAAATTGATTTCTCTTTCAACAGACCTGTCTCTTGATTGATAAGCAATAGATATTTGGCCTTTTTTGTCTACCAAGGCTGCATTACCATACATAATTCTATACCAAGGTTCTTTGTGCGCATAAAAAGCTACATCACTAATACCATCTCCTCCTAGTGTAAAAATCTGTCCTTCGTGTAGATCTTTAGGTAAAGGAAAGCGCTTGGCGTCTGGTGTATGTATTATATATTGAAAAGGAGCTGCATCACCAATAGTTTCGGCTAGCCCGCTAAGGGTTTTGTCGTTCAGGGCAAGCATGCCAATTGCATAGTTAACCGTTTTGCTGGTGTCGCGCGCAACGCCAATAATTTCACCCATTAGATTGGTAATATTGGTATGGTAGTTTCCCCACTGGATCACATCAATTCCATTACGTGGTGAGAGTGATTGCAACGTAAGTTTAAAATATTTCTTTTTAGGTACAATACTAATTTTGGCAACAGAACCATTTGGATACTTAAGTACCATTGTCTGGCTGGTCTGAGTATAGGTTGCACTGGTGGGCTGGTAGTAAACATTCTTTTTACTATCATATAAACTCATCACCGGCGATGGCTTATCTGAAGGACTAAATTCGCGATTAGGCTTCACCGTAATGTTTTTCATACTGGTGATCAAGCCTTTGTTATTGATCTGGATTTTAAAATAATCGGTATTAAAATTGTATTGCGCAAAAACCGATATTGGAATTGTCGCAACAAAAAAGGCAATTACGAATTTTATGAAGTTTAGTTTCATAATGGATGTGTTATTTCAGTTGTGTGTTTTTATATCTAAATTCTACTATTTTACTAAAGTTGACTTATTCTTTACATAAAATATAAAATCATGGCCAGAATTTCTTCCGACCACGACTGGAGCGCTAATCTCCATTTTTAAGTGGATTAACTGTTTAAAAAACTACTGTAAGGGATCAAAAGAACCACCCCACTCTTTGTTTTGCGGCAATTGATCAGGTTCAATAGAAATCTGCGCAGGATTTAAAGAATTAAACCAGTGATTCAAACTCAACTTGTAAGTCTGATTAGTCGAAGCCGTTTTATCAAGGCTTTCTACAATAACGGCAGAAAATTTAGATCTTACTGAAGCGGTCATAATATTATCGGTATTCCCGGGCAACGCCTGACCTTTATTTAGCATCAGGAATAAACCCCTTCTGGTAGATTGCGTGTTCAGGATATCGTAACGTTTCCATCTTCTTAAATCACTAAATCTAAATCCTTCAAAGGCAAGCTCCACCTGACGCTCATTCATGATCGTAGTACGGACATCGGCCTGCCCAGCCACAGTAATACCATACTTCTGGCCTCCACCAGGAGAGATGCCTGCACGTTGGCGAATAGCATACAAAGCAGTTAATGCCTCATTAGTACGACCTGTTTCATTGGCACATTCAGCAAGATTTAAGAGCAGTTCGGCATAGCGCATTGGCGAAAACCAACTTTTAGCACCAGCAGCTACACCCACTAAGGCATTTCTGTCTAAAAGCGTGTCTAAACCTTTACGCTGGAAAAATCCTGACACCCCGTTTTCATCGCCATTTTGGACAAGTGGAGAAATACCAGAGAATAAAGAATTATCTCTTGCCGGAACTACCGTACTCGGTGTTGCTGCTGCTTTCCAGGTCCAGGCCTGCCAGTAAGAATGTGATCTTGGGCTTGTCATGCCAATCGTATTTACATCGGGTGTAGGGTATACTGTACCGCCGCACCAAATAGTTGCGTAAAAACGATCATCACGGTTGGTATAAAAGTCTGTTAAAAACTGTTGATTATAAGCTGGATTAGACAATTGGTTTTTATCAAACTGCATAGGGCTGCCATCCCGTTTTGGATAAGCAATCAATAGTGGCAGTATTGGCTGATCCGTATTGGTATCTCCATTTGTAAATGGAAGTGGTCTTATGGAGTTAAAGTTCATGTAACTGTCCGGGTAGTAGTACTGCCTGGTCATAATTTGCTCTTTATTCCTCGAATACCAAATCAACTTGTAGTTTTCAAACAGGCCAAAACCTGCATCATCTGCAGCCTCCACTGCAGCTTTAGCCGCATTGTAAGCATTTACCCATCTATTCTGATCGTTTGTGGGGTTAAATAATGGGCTTGCATACCATAAAAGTACCCTGGCTTTAAAACCAAGTGCGGCAGCGCGGTTAATTCTGCCGTAGTCAGCCCCGGTATAATTGGGTGGCAAAACGGGAGCAGCTTCATCCAGATCTTTAATGATTTGTGTGACACATTCCGACGTTTTGCTGCGTGCTACTTTCAAGGAGTTTGGGTCGTTACCATTCTGAGTGTGCAAGATCAATGGTACACCCCCAACTGAACTTACCATTCCCCAATAAGTCCAGGCCCGCCAAAATTTGGCCTCGCCTATCAACCTGTTTTTGGTACTTGGACTTAACACCGATTCCGATACATTTGCCAATTGATCCATAAAATAATTGGTTTTGTCGATATAAGTATAATCCAGACTAGTGAAATTTACTGCCACATCGACTATACCTTGTTGGAAATTACCTAAGTTTCCCCCCGATGCGTTGATACCCTCGTCAGCGTTGGCTCCGCTACCAAGTGGCCATCTAGGCATAAGTCCACCGTACACGTCGTTCAAATAAGCCTTAATTAAGACGGAATCGGTCCATACATTCTGTGGATTTATGGCACCTGTGTTTTCATAGTCCAATCCTTTTTTACAAGACGAGCCGAACACAATTAGGGCCACATAAAGGATAAATTTATTTTTATTTAGATACTTCATTTTGATTTCCTTTTAATGTTAAAATTTAAAACGTTACACTAACACCGGCATTGAATGATTTAACAATAGGGAACGCCGTGCCGCCATTCATTTCCGGATCATAGAATTTTTTATTGAATTTACTGATCACAAAAAGGTTAGATCCTGATGCATAGAAACGAACATTGTTTAAATATTTCTTATACAATCTGTTCGGAACATTATAGGCAACATTCAAAAACTTTAGGCGTAGAAAACTTGCATCAGCCAGCCAAAAATTACTTCCACTTGTATTAACCGATCTTACATCGTCATTTGCGCTGTAGCGAAAAGGTAGCCAGGCATTAGGATTTTCTTCGCTCCATGATTCATCAGACCACGGACGCCACATTCTGTTCCATTCTACCCCCCCTGACAAATCCCGAAAAGATTTTTTGTAGCCAAATGAGCCATTAAAATTAGCCGTCACGCTTAACCCTTTCCATCCCACATTTAGGTTTAAGCCCAGGACTTTAGCGTTATTGCTTTTATTGAGTACAGTGATGTCATTATCATTGATAGTATTGTCTCCATTGAAGTCCTTATAGGCAAACTGGCCAGGTTTGGGCACATTCCCATTGAAATTATACCCCGGATGAGCCGCTAGCAAAGCATCAACATCAGCTTGTGATCGAAGCAAATGATCAACAGTATAACCTGTAATCATATTGGCAGAACGACCACCTCCTATAATATTTTGATAATCATAGGTGATATTTTGATCCCTTAGGACATACCAGGAATTACCGTAGGTGGCATTTAGACCTATATCATACTTAAATTCTCCAATGTTATTACTATAGTTCAAACTTAGATCAATACCATTTGCTTTCATTTTTCCATAATTTACTGATGGTAAAGGGCGGCTAAAAGTTGGGGGTGTACTTTGAATCCTTGTACTTAAAATATCATAGGTAAGGGTATGCCAATATTCTGCAGTGGCAGTGAAGTGTTTTAAGAAACTGATATCAACACCAAAATTCTTGTTCAGGTATTTTTCCCAGGTAATATTAAGATTCGGAAATACATTGTATCGTATTCCCGGATTAAGTGAAGGGGACTCGCCAAAAATTGCATTATTCCCTGCAATGTAATTATCTTCATACTGCCAGCGTTTCGCATTCGAATCATCTTTCGCACCATTTGGGTCTATTCCCACAAAGTCATTCCCGGTTAGTCCAACTGAAGCCCTTAATTTTAATGACTCTACCCCTTTTACGTTGCTAAAGAAATTTTCTTTTGAAATGATCCAAGCTGCGGAAGCTGAGGGGAAGAAACCCCAACGTTTATCTTCTGGAAAATTTACCGAACCATCATAACGATAAGTAAATGTAGCGACATACTTATCAGCATAATCATAAGCAAATTGCCCAATATACGATTTACGACCAGTTGTAGGCAGGAAACCGTAAGTATTACTAATCCCCTTTGTAGGTGTACTATTTACTACACCCGCCCCTCCGGTAGATGCCCACCATTGATCAGTCATATAAATAGGAAAACCATTGATGACGGCATCTATACCATCATAACTCCTTTCCTGACGCTCGTACACCAATGCCGCATTTACGTGATGTTCACCAAAACTCCTTTCAAAATTTACCTGAAGGTTCAACTGTCCCTCCTGATTCCAGGCCGACAGTTTTTCTAAACTAGGTGAATGTGCAGTAAGACGCTGTCCTACAATCGTATTCAAATCCCAAATAACAGGCTCAACCTGTTTCAATTGGTAATAGGTGAAAGGATGTGTATATATTTTTTGATTGCTGTTGTTAAAAGTTTTTATATAACCCACTTTAGCACTTAACCCCTGCAAGAAGGGTGCTTTGTAAGTTAAATTTAAATTAACAACAGATTTAATGGCTTCAGAATTGTTATATCCTGCCAATCCATCTGCTTCACCAGATTTATTGGAAATCCAAAAATAATCGACCGGTAAACCAGTCGCGGTAAACGAGGGCATATAAGGTTGCCACAGTAGGAGCTTAGGATACATATCTCCTGACCAATCGCCCTGAGGGGAATTAAATTTATTATTATTTAAGCTAAGACCAGCAAAAACAGTTACATCTTTGGTAAGGTTAGCTGTTATATTTGCCCTAACATTGTATTTTTTTTCATTAGTATTCTTGATGAAAGTTTCTTGATTTACATAAGAAGCTCCAACAAAATATTGAAGTTTATCTGTACCTCCAGATGCACTTAAATTATGTGTAGTAATAGAAGGGTTTACATAAACATCTTTTAATAGATCAAAACCATATCCCTTGCCCCCACCAAAATCTGTATCTTTAAAATACGCTTTTGCAGTCTCAGTCCAGGGGGTATTTGCCGGTCCGCCGGCTTCACCCCAAATTCTGTTTTGAATAACTCCCCATTCCATAATATCTGTTAGCTCCATATTTTTTCCCCGGACATCTCGCCCAGTATTCACGGAGTAATTAACAGTTGCTTTACCTGCTTTACCACGTTTGGTAGTAACTAATACTACACCTGCGCCCGCACGGGCACCATAAGCAGCAGTAGTAGCTGCATCTTTTAAAATAGTTACTTCTTCAACGTCATTAGGACTTAAGTTGTTGAATTCCGCAGCATCACTAGTAACTTTTCCATCAATTACATATAAAGTCGGCGCAGCATTCCACGAACTTGGTGTTCTTATACTAATACCAGGTTGCTCTCCAGGTTTACCACTAGGGGTAGAAACATATAAACCTGCCATTCTACCTGCTAATAAGTTACCAACTGAGGTCGTCGGAATTTCAGTGTCTTGTTCTATAAATTTGACGGAAGCTACTGAACCGCTCATGAGGGTTTTCTTTTGCTTTGAATAACCAACAATTACCGTTTCCTGTAATCCAATAGTAGTAGAAACCATTTCTATTATCATTCCTTGTTTAGGTGCAACAGTTACAGTCTGATAACTAATCATTGTAATTTTTAGCATTGACCCGTTAGGCACGGCAATTGTAAATTTACCAGATCCATCCGCTTTTACTGATGATGCAACCTCAGCTTCGTTGGCTTGTGTCCCCGTAACGGAGATAGTTGCCCCGGCCAATGGAACCTTCCCTTCTGAATCAACTACTGTCCCAGATATTTTTTCTTGCGCAAAAACATAATGGGATTGTAGTAACATGAAGACGATTCCGAGCACCCGCAAGTGCATTTGTAATACCTGTTTCATAATTTAAATTATTTGGTTGTTGGTTATTTGACTGTTTTATCTCCTATACGAAAACAATCGATTGCTTACGGAGTAAATCTCTTAACAATAGTTATTTACAACTACCGTTAATTTGATTAATTGCAATGTTTTTTTTGCATCAAGCCCTTACATCTAACCATAAATAGACTATATTTAATTAGCTTTATATACTAGACCCAATAAACCATAGAAATGCAGTATATCTACGAGAACTTTACCTTTCCCCCTGACCAATCATTTACTGTGCGATCAGAAATTCTGGAAGTAAAAAAGTATACTTCATTAAAGTCTCATGTTAATTTTGAGATTGCATTAATTGAAAATTGTTTTGGTAAGCGTTTTGTCGGCGATCATATCGAAGATTTCAGTGGCACAGAACTCGTGCTTTTGGGAAGTTATTTACCACATTGCTGGCAATACTATAATACTATAGACGACAAAGTACAACCGCAAGCAATTGTTGTACACTTTTTCCCGGATTTTTTGGGAAGAGATTTACTATCGAAGCCAGAAGCCTCTGCTCTAAATCATCTATTCGAAAATGCTTCAAAAGGTATTTTATTTTCAGGACCTACAGTAGCAAGAGCAAAAATGATTCTGAATCAAATGTTATTTGAAACAGGGTTATCCCGGGCTGCATTAATGCTCCAGCTTTTAGATGTTTTATCTCAATCTAACTCATGTAGAACGCTGTCATCCCCTTCTTTTAATATCATAGAAAGTTCAACTGAAGCAAATAAAATCAACCGTGTGTTTGATTATATATTCAATAATTTCAAAGAAGACATTTCTTTACAGGATGTTGCTTCAATCATCCCCATGTCTACAGCCGCTTTCTGCCGGTTTTTTAAGCTTAAAACCAACAGAACTTTAGTTGAATTTATAAAAGAAATAAGGGTTGGGCATGCCGCTAAATTGTTAATTGAAGGCAACCATAATGTAACAGAAACCTGCTACATAAGTGGCTACAACAACATCTCTAATTTCAATAAGCACTTCAAAGAAGTAAAGGGCTTATCGCCAAGAGACTTTATTAAGCAATATAAAATTACTGCTTAAACTTGTAAAAAGGAATTACCTCAACCCATTTCTGTCCTTCAGAAGTACCATTAACTCCTTTTTGATAAGTATTCATTAATTTATTCCATTCTGCACAACGGGGGCTATAAGATTCTGCCAACTTTCCCATTTCGTTTAAATCTGCATTTTCAGGAACCATGATCGTCATCACAATAAGATCATTAAAATGGTAAAGTGTAATACTTTTATAACCTGCTTTCTTAAAGCCAGCCTCTACCTCCGGCCAAATTTGCTTATGGTATGCCAAATACTCATTCAGTTTTTTATCGTTATCCACTGTATTTACTACAAATACTTTTTCAACAAGTGCAGATTCCTTATCAGAATTAGCCGGGCTGCACATGATAAAGGAACAAGTAAAAATTATTGATGCCAACTGAAGGATTTTTTTTTTCATCAAAGTATTAGTTAAAAAGTAAGTAAATTATAATCATGACAGATGCCAAGCCTAACCATGCCAGCCAAATAGGTTTGGAATTGTAAGCATCTTCTTCTGTCGGCTCATTTTTTGACTCAAGAAGTGAAGGGATTACCGAGTTTATTGCCGGTTTTGTAATTAATGTTACTACTATAATAACAATACTTAACGCTACGAACAGATAAAATGAAAGCAAAAGGAAATGAGGCCAATAACCTTTATAAGGATAATTTAATACATGACATGCCCCAAGAATTAAGCAAACCAACCCACCACCATAAAGAACTATCTCCACAGATGTGCTATTCACACGTTTCCAAATGATGCCTGCCAGAAATACGACAGACAGCGGTGGAGCAAGTATAGAAACCAAGCCTTGACTTAATTCAAAAAAATTTTTCCCTGAATAGGAAAAAACCATGGCGATACCTACACCTACTATTGCGGCAATAATAGTTATCCATTTTCCCATTTTTATCTGTTGCTTCTGATTAAGCACCTTAATCTGCGAAACAACATCCAATGTAAACACTGTACAAAAAGAATTTAAACTGGAAGATACCGTATCAATCAATGATGCTATTAATGCCGCAATGCTTAGACCCAGTAAACCATGAGGCATTAATTCTTTAATCATAGTAATGTAGGCATTATCGGCCTGGGCTGTATCTTTAAATAAAACATAACACATAATACCAGGAAGAATAAATATTAATGGCATTATGATTTTAAGCGCTCCAATGAATATTGCTCCATACTGGCCTTCTTTTAAATTCTTTGCCGCCAGCACTTTTTGCACAATCGTCTGATCGGCACACCAATAATAAATAGCCACCACCGGATAACCTAAAACAATAGCTATCCATGAGTATTCGGGGTTTGACGCAGGCAAAAATAACTTCCAAAAAGAGTCTGGCGTTTGGCTAACCAGTAAATCTACGCTGCCAATTTTCTGAAAACCCAAAAAAGTAAGCAGTATTGAAGAAACTATAATAATTATCGATTGAAAAACCCCTGTACGGACTACCGCCTTTAGTCCTCCAATAGCAGTAAAACTAGTGGCCACAATAGCAATTATAACAACGGCTATAAATAAAGAACAATTAAATATTCCCGAAATTAAAAGCCCCCCCGCATACAAAGCACTGCCTAACCATACGACTAATATTGAAATTAAGCTATAGATAACCAGAAAATTATACGATCTTTTACCAAATCGAATCAGTAAAAACTGGGGGATAGTACTTATTTTGGCTTTTAAGTAGTAGGGCAAAAAAACCATGGATAACAGCATTAAAAAGACCCAGGCCAGCAATTCAAAATTACTGCCAACAATACCATGAGAAAAACCAATACCTGCAAATCCAATTAACATCATAGGGCCGGCATTGGCACTAAACATAGAAAAACCAATTTGCCACCACTTCAGCGTTCGGCCACCCAAAAATATATCTTCCTGATTTTTCTCTTTTTTACTAAAGCGAAAACCAATACAAAATAAAGCAAGGGCGTATAGCCCTAAAATTATATAATCGATGTAATTGAATGATAAACTCAAAGTTGGTCCCCTAGTTACATAGACACAACAGGGTTATATTTTGAAACATCTTGTTTTTCCCATAACCGCTCTTGTACTATCTTATTTTCTTTATAACAATAATCCCAATCAATTCTTACCGGCAGCCCCTCTATTTCGGACAAGTAGAATCTGCCGTTTTCCCATACTGGTCTGACTAAAAAATATTTTTCTAACCCATACATCAGCGGATATAAGTACTCAATCATACTATCCCTATTTGCGGAAGTCATGAGAAACGCTGAATATAGGGAATATCCACCAGAAGAGAATTGCAAATTTTTATTTTCGCAAAGGTCTCTTATTTCCATCCACTCTTTCATTCCACCTAATTGTGTTGGAACAGGCTGTAGGTGTCTAACTCCGGAATCAACAAGGGTTGGGAAGATCTTTGATGTCCGCTCGGATTCCCCATAAGCTACAGTAACCGATAATTTTTCACAAAGTAGTTCAATTTGATCATAAGCAGCTGAATGTATAGGCTCTTCTAACCAACATAAATTTTCTTCTCCAATGGCATCAACAAATTTAAACACATCATTACAGTTCCAAATCTGGTTTACGTCCACCGCGATCTTCATTTTATTACCGGCCAAACTCTTTACAAATTTCACTCTGTTAATGTCCTCATTTATTTTTGCCCCAAAGTCTTTTCCAATCTTCATTTTGTAGCAGTCAACACCTTTATTCATCAAAAAACTCACTTCGGTTTCCAGTTCCTGGAGTGTATAATTGGTACCTCCTCCACTGCCATACATTTTCACATCATTTTGAGTACTGCCAATATATCTATACAATGGAACTTTTCTACGCCTTGCGGCCAAATCATACAAAGCCATATCAACCTGGCCCAATATTGCCCCAGCCGCACCTTTAAATCCTTCATTTCTAATAGACCAATATAATTTAGGATAAAACTCTTTATAAGGAACCGATCGGCTGTGAAAAAGTATTGGGAAAATACAGGATTCCAGAATGTTCATATAGCTATTATAAACCGGGGCTTCTCCCAAGTTCCCATCCTCATCCTCTATGGTTATAATTGATATTCCGAAGTTGGGGAAAGGCCCCATAGTAGCATCCTGAAAAGGAGTTACTGCTGCAACCTGCTCCAGAACTCTTATCCTAATTCTTTTTATATTAAAAATCTCATTATCTATGTCGTACATCTATTGTCAATTAAGCGTTAGTAGTATTTCATTATAAATTTCCGTAGGCAATTCACCCAATTTCATTGCATCAAGGGTGTCCCTTAATTGCATCCTGTCTGCAGCACCAATTACAATTTTAAACTCAGCCGGAATGGTTAAAAGAAATCGATGTGCAAGCTCCTGCAGCGAAATGTTATATTTATCTGCTATTGAATTAACTCTTTTCACCTGCTCAATATTTTTTAATCCGAGCCAGTTGGGAGGAGAAGTTGTGAATTCAGAAAATCTACAACCTAACAATCCCATGTTTAAAGGACTGGCCGCGTAATATTTTCTATTGTTATCTCTACAAAAAGGGATAGTATTGTCCAAAGCATCAATACAACAAGCATTAAGCCTGTTATATTCCATAATGACATCGAACTGGTTAGATTTAAAATAGGGTTCAAACCATTCGGGTGCGTTACCACCCAAACCAATTCTTTTTGCATAGCCTTGATGCATAAAGAATTCCATCTGCTTCAAAACCTGTTCTATATCAGATGGAGGAATTGCAGCAGGGTCATGTAAAAATAGAATGTCTATAATCGGAATGTTTAATGATTTTAAGCTGTTTTCCACACTCCTTTTCATGCCATCGGCGGTGTAATTATAGTGTGCTTCGTCAACCTTGTAACCTTTTAAGCGACCCACTTTTGTACTAATCAACGGTCTTTTACCAGTCCATTGTTTTAAAGCTTTTCCTACCAGCTCCTCCGCATCTCCATAGGCAGGAGCAGTGTCTATAGCCACTATTCGGCATTTAAGGGCATCCAGAATTGTCAATATTGATTCCTGAGCATCAATCTCCCTCCAAATACCGCCAAGTCCGGCAGTGCCCAGCACCAATTTATTTGTCTCCTTTATCATAATTATAGCATTGTTATGCCATTTGCAGGGTTAACTTTAATCATTATAGTTCCGCCAGTTTTAACCTTAACCTTAGGCCATCTTAAAAATGCCGTATAACTTAAGGGTTTTCTGGCCTGTTTTTCAGTTTCGGCCAGTACCGACACACTTGCATCGTATTCCGTTTCATTTTTGAGTTGAATGGTAATACCTGATTTATCAATTGATAATACCTGAGCTTTTACATGATCAAAAACGTATAATTTTTTATGATTCATATTAACATAAATGCCAGGGATTTCCAAAGCCATCAGTACCCCATTTGTTTCTGTCCACGAGTTACGCGTGTTTATAAAATTACCAATACTTCCTTTCCCTTCGGCATCACTTAGCTGAATTCTTTCCATTGAAGAACCAATCAGGTTATTAGTTGTTAAATGCCCCGGCATATTTACTGCTTCGGCATGTGCGTGCTGAATATCTCTGATCAAATCTGCATAAAGCGGATTACCTGTAGCCCTGAATAGCTTAAAGATATAATCTCCCGAAGCCGTGCAAATACCGGGAGCCGCATGCTTATTTTGAATACTGGCCCAAATAGCGCCGGCCATATTGCTCTTAAGCTTTCCTATTTCACTATTTGGAGGAAAAACAGGGTCATAAGAAAACGTCCACGTAGCACCTAATGCAGCTTGAACTTCTGCCCTATTCAACCATTCTTTTTGTCCTGTGTAATAATACAAAGCCATTAGCGATTCTAAGAACCCAAATGCGGATTCAGAATCGGCATCTTGAGATATATCTCCACAATGACCTCCTGTTAAACCTTGCTTTTCAACATCCCGCTGATAATAAAATTTAGCTGCATCCCGAGCCACCTTCATCCATTCCTTATTGTGAAAATAATCGGATGCCATTGCCAAGCCTGCCGGAACAATAGCACCAGCCGTTGAATTATATACAGCAATTTCGCCCGTTTCAGGAACAATGTACTGACCAAATTCTCCATCTTTATTCCAGGTATTTACGAAAGCAGCAGCGAGCTTTTCAGTTGCATTTTCCCACTCCGGTTTAACACTTTTGCCATAGCCCTGAGCTTTTAACAGTTGCATATGTTTTATGAGCCAAAGCAACGCATCCGCATTTTTCCTTACCATGGCCTGAATTGGTTTAAAATCAGGAGACATCTTTTCAGGAATAATTTCTCCGCCAGCTGTAATTCCTCCATAAAAATATCCGCTTTTTCCTTGCAATTTATTTACCACAAAATCCAATTCAGCAATAACCCTATCTCTCTCCTTTTTATCATTAAGGGTTAACATTGGGTAGGTATTCATCATTCCACTAACCCATCCAAGCTGAAAATTCTTATTGTTTTCAGGTCTATAAAATGATCCTGCAGGAACATCAACAAAGTTCCCTTTACATATATTTGTAGCTACTTCAAACAATTTACTCATAGGTATTATGTTACGAGGGTGGTTTAAACCTGAAAGCGCTTTACGTACCTGCATAAACTTCTTTAAAAGATCTGGAATGTTGGCAGCATTAAAAACGTATACTTTAAAGTTTAACGTTATCTCATCACCAGAATTCCAATCGGGTGCTTTGTCACCACTTATGTGAAAATCACCAAAGCCGGTTGCCATTTTACGAACTGCAGGTGCAGAAATACTGAAAGAACAGCTGTCTTTTGCTGCATTTTCCGTAATAGTTAATCCGCTGCTACCCAATCTGGTCATTTGCTCAGTAAGTACAACAAATCCTTTTTGTTCCTTTTTTGAGAAAAAACACAATGCGGGCGTAGCCACATTTCCTGTTGTCAACTCTACAAGCGAGGCTTTATTTGATTCAATTGAAAGTCGGGGATTGTTAGAAATAGTAAGCGGCACGGAAGGGTTATAATACATATCCTTTGGGTATTGTGGACTGTAACTGTTTCCAATTGCTCGGTAACGGTTTCCATTGTAAACAGAAGCAGGTACTAACACATAGTTTTCTGGATTCCATTTACTAAAATCAAAGGAAACTGAAACTGCTGATGACTTAGCAACACCACTGTTTAAGCGAAATGACGTAGAAACATCCATAACTCCGGGATGCTTCGAAACCGGACTTGCCTTAAATTGCATACTCCAATTACCTGTTTTTGTCTGCAACAACTCTTTGTTAAATGGCTGTTCGGATAGTAAGTCTGTTCCATTAAATTCCTTTACCGACAATCTTAATGAACCGTTTATATCTCTTAATAATTCATTAAGGGATCCAACTGGTTCTTGTGCTAATGAAACCGTTCCACTGCTTAAACAAAGAAAACCAATCAACGTCACCCTTAAATTCTTCATTCCCATAATCTATTTTACTAGTTTAGCGTAAAGATTAAACTATAGGTGGCTTAATACCACCCATAATTTGACTATTAGTAATGTTTTTTTTGCATGAAATGTAGATCAGTTTTTTATAGGTCTGATAATTATTGCCTGACCATTTTTAGGCTGTAACTGAATATTTAAAACAGTTGATGCATTTACATTCATTTTCTTTATTGCGAGTTTGGTTGGTGTTAAAAGAGAGGCGTCATCATTATAAACCGTGGCTTCATACTGTTTATTTTTATTTAAAAAAAGGAGTGGCAACGCGAAGTTTCTTGCTTTACACGTTAAAGTTCCAACATACCAATCGTCTCCGCTTTTACGTGCGATAGTTCCGAACTCCCCTATCTTTGCTTCTATCACTTTTGTATCGTCCCACACAGTAGGTAGAGCATCGTAAAAACTAAGATCAGGAATTTCACTTATAACAGAAGCAGTAGATCCCGCTCCACCTTTTTGTCTAGGTGAATCGTCGGGTCGGTCGTACCAATACACAAATTGCCATGGGCTGTAAATACAAATTGCCTTTGCCATTTGAGAGGCATGAGAACCCATATTGTTTACTCTGGGGGCAAAATAACAATTGGTAAAATCCCCAGCACCTGCAATCATCCGAGTAAACATGGTAATTAATACCTGATGGTTATCTGGACTTTCTTCTTCTCCACGTATTCCTTCCTGAGTTAATAAATTCGGATAAGTTCTGGAATATCCTGTTGGCCGGTATTCATCATGAATATCAATCATCAGCTGATTGTCGGCAGCTTTTCTGACTGCTTCATGCAACCAGGACGTATTTTGTTGCGATCCTACATTAACAAAACCGTATTTAATACCTTTTACACCCCAAGATTTAAATAATGGCAGTATCGAATCTAACTGTCTGGATAATGCCCTCTGATTTACATAAAGAATTACACCAACATCTTTAAGCTTTCCGTAATCTATTATTTCCTGCAGCGCCAATGGCCCCGCAGATCTCGAAGGATCGACATTTACAGCTAATGCACTTGATGCGTTATCGTACTCATGGCCATACCAACCAGCATCAAATTCTATATATCGTAAATTGTGTTTGGCGGCAAAATCTATGCTCGCTTTACCACCTGTTGTGGTAAGTGTTACTTCACGAATTACTTTGCCAGGTTTTATCCATGATGCATCTACTAGGGCAGAAGAATGATTAAGATTCAGAATAAAATAATTGTTTTCTAACAGTTTACCGGCTGATTCTGCAATCATGACAAAGCGCCACGGAGTTGAAAAATCGGTATTATAAACTGCTTTACCATCAAGAGCAGCAACAAGCATTAAACTATCTTTTGCAGATCGGCTAAATTTCATTCTAGCATGATCTACCAATGCTGCTTCCCCCAAAGCAATGAAACGGTTTTGCTCCATTTCAATTACATATGGCCGCTCAGTTCCATTCACAGTTTTACTGATATTGCCCCGGCTGTATTTTGCCTGCGCAGCTCCGGTAATCCAGGAAGGGTAGTCCTTAGTAAACTTGAAACCAGTAAGTTCACGGGAAACAATAACTTGCTTAGTGGCAGGCACATTATATTTAAATGCGACACCTTCATTATAAACTCTTGAAGTAACCGAGAACAAACGAAAAGGCTCTTTATGCTCTTTAAATTGAATGGTAACTTCATTATAATTATCAGAATACGTATTTTTTTCTCCGTATACCGGGTTCCATTGCTCATTTACAAGTTTTCGTTTTGCGGAAACAATTGCAAGGTTTTCTGACAATGGATTGTCATTTTCAAATTCGAGTCCTAAAGGAGAATTAGCGATAACCTGAACACCTGCATAAGAAATAGAATAGCTTAAAGAATTGCCTGTGCTAAAGATTAATACTGTTTTTTTATCGGGGCTTAATACTTTTACCTCTTTTGCCTGAAGTATTAGAGAATTACTTATAAAACACAGTACCAGCAGAAATTTATTCATATTTTACAATGCTCCTATATAAGGTTTTGATTTACTAAATGGAATAAACTCTACACGGTAAGGTGTGTTGGCACACATCATACTCCAAAACACTTTGCCATTTTTATTGATAAGAAACACCTGATTTTGTTTAGAAACGCAGGTTAAAATAGTACTATCGTTAATTAGATAGGCACTTCCCATTCTATCTGTAAAAGTTCCTTCATGTAATTGAGTCTGCAATTTTAAAGATATTCGTTTGGATACCGGATTTAAATCAAAGACTAATATCTGCGAACGCTTTTTGCTGGTCCCATTATCAAATAGCAC
Organism: Pedobacter sp. 05T44; assembly: GCF_056395985.1. Classification (NCBI taxonomy): domain Bacteria; kingdom Pseudomonadati; phylum Bacteroidota; class Sphingobacteriia; order Sphingobacteriales; family Sphingobacteriaceae; genus Pedobacter; species Pedobacter sp. 05T44. Next base: position 192,527 of record NZ_JBFTKO010000002.1, on the reverse strand, counting down.
GAGGTTGCGTCTACTATTTATATGAACTGCATGTCCCTGATCGAACTCAGCACCTTTAGGCAATGCAAAATCTCCTCCCTTTCCGAACTTCCACATCACTTTTTTGTTTGTGGCATTAACTTTCCAGATCTGGCCGTTATTGTAAAATGAAATGATGTAGTTTCCATCCGTATCAATAAAAAGGCTGTTGGCATGCATCCAATCTTTTGCCTCTTTTAAAATGTTTTTTTCTTTTAAAGGATCAAGCGCTTCAAATACACTCCAGCTCCATATTTTTTTTCCTGATTTATCTAACACCAAGATACCATCCCCTTTAACTGTATCGGCTTCTTTGCCTCCTACAGCCCTTAAATCGATAAGTTTTTCATCTGCGCTTAAGGTAACGTATTGATTTTTCGCATTAAGTAATATTTCATGATGAATTGTTTGTTTAAAATCCATCACTCCTTTCTTTAAATGAAAAATGGTATCACCGGTTAGAGACAATTCCAAAATTTCATTTCCATAGCTCGTTGGATAGTCCATTGGGGCTAAAATTGAAAGAATAGTTTTGTTTTGTGTAAAATGAGCTACCTTAACCCCGGTATTATGGAATCTCTGATACCACCTTAAGGTACCCTGAAAATCTATCATCCCAATACAACCCGGTGTTTCTCTGTTGTAAACCAACATGCTACCGGCTTTAAATTCAGTTGGTAATTCCTGCTCATTTTGAAGATTTACATGATACAAGCCAAGTAATTGGTCGGGAACATCTTTTGTTTTAAAAGTATATATCTCAGATTCGAACCTTACACCGCCATTTCCCGATACAATACGATATTGATAAGTGGAATTAAATTTCAAATTGGTTAACACAATTTTAAAGTCACTTCTTTGTTTAGAAACAGGAGTTGCATTTAATTTATCCTTTTGGCCATTTAGCCAATATTCAATGTATGCATCTTCAGGTTTAGCACAAGAAAATTGAACTGCAACTCTTAGTGAGTTTCCATCTGCTGTTTCATTCAATGAAATATTTTTGAAAGTACTAAATACATCATCATTACACGCATTAACACAGATTACAATGATCATTATTCCAATAACAAATATTCTTGAGCGGTTTATTTTTGAAAACATTTAATATAAATATATATGACTTTAAATCTGTGGGTTTAAAGGTGAGGCCGTCATCATCATGATGACCACAATCATCATAATGACGACCTACCTTTTTTAGGCACCCAAAATGGGCACCCATTTTTGAGAGCCTATTTAAAGAACTACCGCCATAAGGGGTTTTGTTCAATTTTGTTATTGGTTTGTAACTCAGCTGTCGGAATTGGGAAAACATAATTCCTAGGCTGTAAATATTGGGCACCTTGCTTGTTTGTTTCCATAAAATGCACCTTTAACTGTGCAGGTGTATACCAGCGTTTTAAATCTTGCCATCTATTTTGTTCAAAAAACATCTCTAACAACTTTTGATGACTAATTTCGTTCATAACACTTGTTAAGTCAGGAAGGTTTGCCCCAGTTTTCTCTGGTAGTCCTGCTCTTACTCTAATTCTGTTAATATCAGCAATTGCTTTTGCTAAATCTCCATTTTGAGCAGCAGCTTCGGCATGCATAAGCAATACCTCTGCATAACGCATAATTACATTATTAGCAGTAGAAGGCGTTGCCGACCAATAATTGTCTGCACTCTCTTTACCGCTCCAACCATTGGTAAATTTATTGATCAAGAACTGATTAGTTCCTGATATATCTAACAATGATTTGGGGTCGATTTTCGATATATTAGCCTGAGCAGAAGCCCATAGGTCATCAAAAGTTTTGGTTCCGCCATACCAGGTGATATCGGTTTCGCCGAAATTCGAACGTTTCCATGATAAGGTATAATACATTCTTTTGTCGAACTTAGTATCCGAGCCAGCAGGTCTTTTTTCCAACATAAATTGATTGATAAGATAATTGGTTGGAACATATTTAAACCATCCGCCTCCAGCAGGAGGGCCAATCAACTGAGGTAAATAATTATACATAGGTGAGTTTGCTCCTTCTACACCCCAAGGACCATAAGGATCGCCAAAAGGGCCATAAACCCATTGAAAAACAGCTTCTTTGTTAAACTCATTTTTATCGGTAAAGTTTTCAGAATATTCAGAGATTAAATCGTAAGCATATGGAGCAGTATTTAACAAGGCTAACGTGGTCTCCGCTTTTTGATAATCTTTGGTATACAGATATGCTTTACCTAAATAAGCAATGGCAGCACCACTTGTTGCTCTGCCCAAATCTGCAGAAGGCCTTGTAGTTGGCAACCCATTTTGGGCATCTGTAAAATCTGAAATTGCCTGTGCATAAACCTCCGCGACAGGTTTGCTTGGCATAAATTGATCATCGGCAGTTTTTGCCGGGGCAATAATAAGTGGCACGTCTCCGAAATTAGACGCCAATGTAAAGTAACAAAGTCCACGCAGAAATTTGGTCTCAGCAATATATGACTTCTTCAAATCATCACTAACCTCCACCTTATCGGCATTAGCCAATACTAAATTTGCGCGATAAATGGATTTATAAAGCGATGAAAAAGTAGAAGATGCATCTGAATTTGTAGCTTCATTTGTGAATAAAGCAATATTAGTAGTAGCAGCTTCACCACCTGGAAATGTAAGCACATCATCGCCCAACGAATTGATGTTCTGGATACCAGTAAATGCACCCCAATAACCATATAAAGGCTGTCTTAAAAGACTATAAACGGAAGCTACAGCCGATTTTAAATCAGCTTCAGTTTTCCAGAATTGTTCTTCAGTAATTTTATTTGGATTTGTTGTTTTAAGAAAATCTTTTTTACAACCATATATCGTTAACAACGCAAGTGGAAGTACCACTGCCATTGTTTTAATTATATTTCTATTCATAATTTCTTTAATTATTCAGTTAAAAAGATACGTTTAAGCCTACGGAAACAATTCGCTGCAGCGGGTAACCACCGCTGTCGAAACCTCTATTAAGTGGATTACCATCATTTCCTAAATCCGGATTATACCCTTTATACTTTGAAAAAGTAAATAAATTTTGACCTGAAAGATATGCCCTTATTTTCCCAACATTTAACTGTTTTGCTATATCTTCTCCTACTGTATAACCCAATTCGAGCCTCTTAACTCTAACGTAAGCACCGTTTTCCAACCAACGATCACTATTTCCACGGGAGTTTAAATTTACATCTGCGAGTGTGAATCTTGGAAAATTTGAGTTGCTGTTTTCAGGCGTCCAGGCATTTAAAACTGAGGTAGATAAATTGGTATAAGCCGTCATTTGCTCTGTCCAGATCCTGCCTCCATTATAGATTTTATTCCCAAAAACCCCTTGCACCAATAAATTAAAATCGAAATTCCTCCAACCCAGTGTCGCCGCTATTCCTGTTTCCAGAGTTGGAATAGGACTTCCGCTATATTGTTGATCGTTGTTATCAATTTTACCATTATTATCGAAATCAACAAATTTTATATCTCCAGGCGAAGCGTTAGGCTGTATTTTTTGACCGCTTGATCCTTTATAAGCGTCAATCTCTGCCTGTGTTTTGAATATGCCGTCAGTTTTTATTAAGAAGAAACTTCCTATTGGATTGCCAACTTTAGCACGTTCTAAATCACCAAATTCCTGATTACCACTTCCTATAGTAATGGCGGTCATTCTATTGCGCATAGTAGTCATATTCCAACCTATTTTATAAGAAAAATCACCGGCTGCATCTGAGTAATCCAAAGCTAACTCGATCCCTTTGTTATTAATTGTACCGGCGTTAACTGTTGGTGTGCCACTAATCCCTGTACTGAGCGGTATTGGAACCGCCAACAATACACCACTTGCTGTTTTGTTAAACCAATCGAACACCAATGACATTTTCCCGTTAAGAAATGTTGCATCAAGGCCTGCATCAACCGATTTTGATTCTTCCCATCTTAAATTTTGAGGAGAAGCATTACCACTAGGAATAGATCCCACGATCACTCCACCGTTGGTAGCAAAACTTAAGTTGTTACTAATCCCATTAATTGTAGAATAGTTTGGTATCTGATCGTTTCCTAGCAAACCAATGCTACCTCTAATTTTTAATGAATTCATAAAGGCTGAAACTCCTGAGTTACCATAAAACTTCTCATTACTGATATTCCAACCTGCGGATAAAGCCGGGAACACACCGTAATAATAACCTTCACCAAACTTAGAAGATCCGTCTCTGCGAATTGATCCACTGATCATATACCTGGAATCATAAGAATAAGAAACCCTTCCGATAAGAGATTTCCTCCTGACATCGGCTAAATCTCCTCCTACTGATTGGTTGGACTTTTCAGATCCAAATGAATAAACTCCATTTGGGAGGTTATTTCCATTTGCATTAAAATTATTGCTTGTATCCTTTTGGGCAGTAAAACCGGCAAGCAATGAGATATTATGTAATCCAATCTTTTTATCGTAGCTAAGGGTATGTTCTAATAACCATGAACTAGAAACTCCGCTACTTTGACTTAGTCTTGGTTTGGCAAGTATTACATTACCATCATTATAGGCAAAGTCATAATTATTACCAAAGCCTCTATTTTCTGATATTGCACCATTGATTTTATACTTCAATTGATCAATCAATCTAATTTCGGCAAATACATCCGCAGTTACAGAGCTATTATTATTTCTATAATCACTGGAATTTAAAATAGCTACAGGATTTGAAAGGTTTTTCATCCCAGAGTTTACTCCACCCCAACCGCCTGGCTGGTTTGCAGGATTATAAACCGGAACAGTTGGAGGTACAATCAATGCACTCAATATGTTACTATGAGATTGATCTCCTCCCGGAGGTAGTGTGCGTCCGCCGGTTTTATTGTAAATAAAGGTCTCGCCAATTCTTATCCTACCTTTTTCGTATACCGATTTCGCTCTAAAATTAGCACTATTGAAATCAGTTTTTACGATTGTACCCTTTTGGTTCAGATAGCTTCCTGATAGGCTATATTGAAAATGTTCTGATCCTCCAGTAACATCGGCATTAGCTTTGTAAATTGGAGCGTTCCTAAAAATTTCATTCTGCCAATTGGTATTCGTTCCATTGTAAGCAGGAAAATTTCCTCCAACAGAATTTAATAATTTAGTCCATTGCTCACCGTCAAGCACATCCATGCGCTTAGCAATAGATTGGCTACTGTAAACTGCGTTAAACTGAACTTTAGGTTCCGTATTCTTTCTACCCAATTTTGTAGTAACTAAGATAACTCCACCTGCGGCTCTTGATCCGTAAATGCTGGCGGCCGCGGCATCTTTCAGCACTTCAATATTCTGTATATCAGAAGGATTCAACCCATCCAAACTACCAAAAGGCATCCCATCAATAACAACTAATGGACCGTTGGCACCAAGAGTTCCAGTACCACGAATTGTGATGTTGGACTTTGAACCAGGTGCACCTGTACTTGATTCAATTGAGACGCCGGCCACACGTCCCTGAAGTGCATCAGTTACATTGTTAGAAGCATTTGCGCTAAGTTCGTTTACATTTACAGATGCTATTGAACTTGTAATTTCGGTTTTACGTTTGGTTCCATAACCAATTACAACTACTTCAGTTAAATCACGCAACTGAGGTTTAAGGCGGATATTCATTACTCCTCCTTCTTGGACCTTTATTCTGGCTACTTCATATCCCACATAGGAAACCAATAAGATGGCACCGTTATCAGGGACATCTAGTTGAAATTCTCCATTCTGGTTGGTGGTCGCTGCTATCGCTGTGCCTTCTATCTTTACAGACGCTCCTGTAAGTGAAGTACCGTTTTCATCCGTGACTTTACCTTTTATCAATATTTTCTGTCCAATTATTTCCGACAGGGAAAGTATTGTCCTTGTTTTAATTACAACTGTTTTATCAACAATAGAATAAGCCAGCGGTTGATTTAAAAAACATTGGTTAAGTGCATCCTCAATAGATGCATTCTTAATGTTAATATTTATAAGGTTAGCCTTTCTGATTAGATCTGTATTGCCAATAAAGTAATAACTGGTTTGGCTTCTGATTTTCCGGATAATGGTTTCCAGTGAAGCGTTTTTTTCGCTCAGGGATATCTTTTGTGCCTTAGTTGAAGCACTTACCTGGAGTAAGCATGTTACTAATATGAGAATGGTTAGCCTCATTATACGTATAATTTGTCCAGAATTTAATGCAAGCAGCTTAAATCCGGATTGATCGTAAAATTTCATACATTTGGTTTGTTTTGGTGGTACAACGAAGCACTTTACTCTTTTAAGAAGAAAGTCTACGTCGATAAATTGATTAGTTGTTTAGCTGAATTTTTTATCATGGCAAATCCAAACATCGGTCAGGGGTGTTCCCGCATCCCTGACTTTGTTTAAACTACCGTTAGTTCTGTATTTATTATGGCATAACGATAATTTTCCTCCCTTCTATTTTAAAGTGAACATTCCCTGTTGATTCTAACACTTTTAATAAGGATGATATATTTTTTGTTCGTTCTATTACACCTAAAAACGATAAATTTCCTTGCTTACCTTCAAATTCATAATCAACGTCGTACCATCTGGACACGCGATGCATAATGCTTTCCAGTTTTTCATCATTAAATACGAAATAACCATTTTTCCATGCAACGGCTTCTTCCAGACTGACCTGCATAACTTTAATCTCTTTAGCATTTTTATTAATCTGAGCCTGATCACCAGGAGTAAGCACCTTTTGGTTGCCCTGGGCTGTTACTTTAACTGACCCTTCTAATAAAGTTGTTTTTGTTGAAGCTTCATCAGCGTAGCTATTGATGTTAAAATGAGTACCCAATACTTCTACTTCCTGATTTTCAGCATGTACTATAAACGGCATCTCTTTGTTTTTAGCTACTTCAAAATATCCCTCTCCACTAAGTTCTACCAAACGTTTTTTCCCTTTAAAAGCAGCCGGGAATTTAAGTGATGATGCCGCATTTAACCACACATGAGTGCCATCAGGTAATATTACCTGATACTGTCCTCCGCGAGGTGTACTAATGATATTAAATACTTTTTCTCCTGTTTCAGAATTTCCAGTCATAGAATTTGCCTTGTAAACAAGGATACCATTAGCGGCTTTAATAATTGAGCCACCAGCTTGATTAGCGAGCTGATTGATAGTTGAATCAGTGAGCACCACACGTTCGCCATTTGGCAACGTAAGAGTGGCCTTATTTTCTCCAGGCGGGATATCCTGTTTCTTATAGGCTATATTTGTTTTTATCGGCAATAAATGTTCGGATTTAAAGAAAATTAATCCTGCGGCAAGCATCATCAGAAGAATAGCCGCCGCAGCTATCCATAATCTGTAATTAGATTTTTTTGAGTTCCCCTGTATTTCGGCTTGAATACCAGCCCACATTTCTTGCTCAATATTTGTTGTCCAATTATTTCTCTTTCCTGCACTATCCAGCGAAATTAAAATATCATCTTCCAACTGGTCTTTATAACGACCGGTTTTTATCATTGCCAGCAATTCATGCCATTCTTCCTCAGAAATGATATCTTCTTTAAAGTATTGTAATAGTATATGAAAACGGGCGCTCTTCATTATTGTAATTGAATTTTAACTAAAGACGATTCAAAAATGCAAATGGCCCAATCAGGAAAAAAAAATAATTAAAACAGCAAGAAAGGAAAGACTAATAGCGGTATCAATATGAGATTTAAAATAATCGCGTACACTTTTGCGACTCAACTCTAAATGCCGTTTAACTGTTAATTTAGAAACGTTCATTTTTTCAGCAATTTCAGCATAACTAAGCTCCTGTTCATTAACCAAAAGCCATGCTTCCTTTTGCTGAGGAGGTAATTGTCCTATCGCATTCTGCAATAATTTGTCGTATTCTATTTGCTCAATCTTTTCGTCTGTCGTATTTACAACATCACTCGCCCTTAAGGTTAATTCAGCAAAAAATTTAGTCTCTTTGGTGACTTTCTTAAAGTGATCGAGTGTTAAATTTTTGGCGATGATAAAAAGATAATCCTTTAAATTCTGTACGCCTTTTAATTTCTGACGATTGTTCCAGAATTTGACATAAACTTGTTGTACAAGTTCAATGGCTATGTGCTCATTTTTCACATAAGCCATTATAGCATTATAAATGTTCTTATTGGTCTGGTAGTACATTTGATTAAATGCCCGTTCATCGCCGGCAAAAATCTGTCTTAACAGTAAATTGTCATCATCAGCATTTTGCTTATCCAATCGTAACATATACCATAAAGCCCTAAGTTTATCCAGAGATATAACATCTCTAATATAAATATTTTAATCAACTGTTCAATCAATTATCCTACAATCTAAAATAGATTATTCAGCAAGAATTTTAGACACCCTTCACTTTTTTCGTTAAAGTATTGGTACTCAAAATAAAGCTGGCAGGTGCATAGGCTTTAAGCAGGAAAGACAATTTACCTCCAATGATATTGAGTGGCTTGCCAATTGCCTCCCCACGAAGATTTACAGGCGTAGCTTTGCGATAACCTGATCCTTTAGGCAGTTTAACACTAACATTATCCGAAATGCCACTTTGCTCCCATAAGCGCAAAACAATTTCTTTACCATCAGGGTTCTCTCCAAAGGCCGTAATTAACACTCCTTTTCTCGATATAGAAATACCTTCATTTTTTAAAGGTAATTGTCCGGCATCTTCATCTGAAACCCCAGTTAATAATGGCAAACGGGCCTCCCAGGATTTTTCCGTTAAGTTTGCAACTGTTTCGGAATTTTTATCTATAGGCCAGATTCGCACTCTTTCACTCCATGAACCTTCCTGCCATAATGGGAAATTCGTATTCCACATATTGTTATAAACATTTACAAACACAGAAGGTATTTTTGGAACATAATCTAAAGAGAACTTCCACAATCCCGGTTCACCTAAAGAAATTAAAGGAGAATCCTGGGGCATTAGCCCGATTCCTGATCTATCTTTCTGGGTAATTGAAACACCTGAATTTACTGCCATCAAATATTTATTACTACCCGAAATAAGATCGGTTGCGGGATTTATCGGGCCTCCCAAACGACCAACTGTAAATTTAGGGTCCTTAGCAGCAAAAGGAAAACACAACCAACCACCTTCAGGTTGTTTATCTGGGGCTTTACCATCTACAAACCACTCTATATCAACATAAGCTGAATTTCTAGGAAATGAAAACACTAAAGTGTACTTCTTTGCAAGCCCTTTAGTATCCATTGCAGTTAGGGTAGCCACATCGGCAATATCTGAATGAGTAACTGAAATTCCCCAATTATCAGGAGTAAACGCCATATACGGAGCTTTATCGGCACCAAGCATACCCGGCTTCCCTAGATCATTTAAACCCCATCCCTCTTTTATCCTGCTATAAACATTAAACCATAGGCCAACCTCAGTGGTACTGAATCGTTCATGCAAAAACTGACCAACAACATATTTAGAGGATTGATCTACTAATTCACGACCAGTCGTATTTTCTGTCAAAGAGGATATTCCTCCTCTTTTTAAGTCTAATACAATTTTAAAATAGGGCGTATTGAATTCAGCATTCTGATCATTCGTAATAGTTGCTTCCTTTAAATCATCTTGATTATAAGCAACATAGCCAGAAGGCGCAATTTCTTTAACATAAAAATAACTTCCTTTTTTCCATGGATTTTCAACAATTCCAGATCTCTTCCATGGTAGAGGATTGTACACTACCAAACGTTTCCCTGCCACATTTACTGACTTGGCCAGTAAATCAAGATCAGTAGTTAACTCAGCATTTATAATGTCATTGGTGTTATGGATGTATTGCCGTTTTACATCGTAAGAATGCAACCATTTCTTTTTACTTCCTGTGTTTGTATTATGTGCATTGCTGTTTTTCAGTTTCGAAAAATCGCCATTTTCAGGCTCGGGTTCTGCTGCTGCTTCAGTTAGCCATTTCTTCCAATCTTCGCCATAACTATAACGCGGGCCATACTCTGCATTCATGCCCCAGGTATGTTCGGCATACAAAAGACTTTGTTCATAAGCTTTATCCAGTTTGGCTGCAATACTGTTAACAGGTATTCCCCAGATTCCCATCTGGGTATTTAATCCATCAAGAGCAGATTCCAGAGGACGAATATTGCGTCCGATCTTTGCTTCCCGTGGGTTTGAAAGCAATCCGTGAATCCAGGAATCTGGTGTATCGCCTTTAACAGTTGGCAAATCTGGTTTTTCTGCTATTACTGCTTTTGCAAAATCATCAAGGGTTCCAAGATGTATTTTTGCGCCGGGCATTTCTTTATTAATCTGAGCAATGATAGCTTCAACTTCTTTCTGATTTGGTGGCCCATGGTTGTCGCCGGTCATAATCATTGCGAGGTAATTCCTGGATGGCCAGTCTGATGGTGCTTTTATTCCGGATCCATAATCAGCGGTGTACTGGCATAGGATTTTAGACCCATCCGCCCCCTCCCACCAAAAAATTTGAGGGAAACGTGGACTCTGGCTTGCCGGATTACATCCCAGTTGCAAAAACTTGATGCCAGCGTTATTCAATAAAGTTGGCATCACCCAGGAGTGGCTGGGAACATCAGTCATTTTAGCGCTTATTGGTAAGGGTTGCCCGTACTTACGGGCAACCCTGGATGAATAAACCAATCCACGAACCAAATCTTCGTAATCAAGAGATTCAGTATGGGTAGTAAATGCTAAACCATGAGCCACAATTGACCCTTCTCTAACGGCCTTTTCTATCCTTTTTTTACGCTCCGAATCCTGTTGAGGCCCCAATATTTGTGCATAAAGAGGCCATCCTGGTACAGTCCATGCGAAATGCTGATTCTTAGGTAAGGTTGCATTCTTCTCAATTACACTTAATGCCTTATCCATCATCTCTCCCCGATACCTTGCAAAAACATTTTCAGGTAAATCAGTAAAGCCAAGATCAAAGTGAGTCTTAAATACTACCCATACATCAGTCACTTTTGGGGTAAATGCATTACTTGTTTTTTGCTTTTGGGCAACTGCCACTGCAGCAGTTAACAAAATAATAAGCGATAAAGTCTTCGTTTTTGCTATCATAAAAAAGATGGATTATTTTGCATTCCTGTTTCTATAGGCATTTGGAGAAGTTCCCATTAATTGGGTAAATAGTCTTGAAAAATAATAGGGATCGTTATAACCAAGCTGGGCTGCAACTTCCTTTACCAAGCCATTGGTTCGATAAAACAACTGACAGGCCTTTTGTATTTTTAACTGATTAAAATAATTTATAGGTGAATAACCTGTGATATTCTTAAAAATGGTTGAAAGTTGGGAGTCTGAACATCCCGCAGCAGTTGATACATCCGGAAGGAGAATTGCCCGATGAAGATTAGATTTCATATACGCCATTGCCTTTTGAATAATAGCATCATGAGAATTTGCTATATTCTTTTTGATAATTGAACCTCTTTGAAAAAGAAACAGCGTTAGACAATTAATCAATTTCATATTTACATAAGCAAGATACTCTTTATTATACCCTTGTTCCAACACACTAAATATCTCTTCGAACAACAGTATCGCATCATTTTTATAAGGGAAGTGCTTGGGGTTAAAGCAATCCCTGGTAAAAGACATGTCGTTTATGCTAGCCAGCATGTTACCTCCAAATTCCATCCAGTATATTGTCCATGGATCATCGTCAGATGCGCCATATTCATGCTCAATATTTTGAGGAAGAATAAAAAAACTATTTCCAGTTACCTTTTGAATTCCACTTGCATTTCTAATCCAACCTGTTCCTGCAACACAATAAATTAAAATATTGTGTGCATTTCCGTTCTTTCGATGGGTATAATGTTTTGACGCAACGGGATAATATCCTAAATCCTTAATGAATAATCCATTCAGCAATGCATTATTTAGCCGTTGCTTGTCTAATATCTGTTGGGGAATTGCAATGATCTTCCTTCCCTTACCCTTCCAATAATTTACTGGGATATCATTTTCCATATCTAGTTATGATGCTTACTAAATTTTTACAACATTAGATTTTTTCACCTTTACCAATACTATTCACTACTAAATCAATCTTAATCTTCTCGCTTCCTTCATGCAATGCTGCAACAGCAATATCGGATTGGCCATTTGGCAGCATCAGGTTTCGTTCATTCAATATTTCTTCACGTTTCTTTCTAAACCGGTCAGCAACGTATAACGAATTTCCTTTAAATATGATGAACTCCCCATCAGAGAACTTCCTGTCAATTAAAAATTGCTTTCCATTTTGCAAGGTAATTTTGACTCCATTTGCTTGTTCGCCTTTTGGTGTATGTATGCGAATTGCAAATTCAAGTGGCTGGCTCTCAAATTCATTTTTTAACTGGTACAACTTTCCTTCTGAGGTATAAGGTTCATTTCTGAAACGGTTTTCACGTACGGGGTATAAGATAAATGCTTTTTTTCCGGTCTGTTCCAGATGAAACTTGTAATTAAGATCTTTCAATTTCTCCTTTAATGTCTTTGAAAAATCTATTTCGCTTCTCAGATTTTCCCAGGTGCGGTAAGCTTTAAAAATCGCATTCTTTTCACTACAATTCTCTACAGCCCTTTCACTTAAACCTAGCATATAGGTAGCATCCCATCCAATTGATTTCGCCTGTAGGTTTTCAGCATCGTACATGGTCCATTCACTGTCCAGGTTAATAATACCAAATGTTGCCGGCAGGTAACTGCTCTCAAAAACGTAACGCATGTCTTTACCTTCTATACCCCACTTATTGTTTACCGGACTAAACATATGATCGCCACCCCCTACGTTGCATACACTCATATAATGCCAGCTCCCTTCGCCAACAGCACTACCCATTACACGCAAATATTTACCTCCGTTCCTCTTGTAACTTTCGAAAAGCTTACCAAAGAAACGCTTAAACGAATACTGCCCATGCCCTTGATAAATACAGCTTTCAAGCCCGTCAAAATCAATATAATCCATACCACCATCAACCAACCATTTTCCATAAAAATCTGCATAAACCTCCTGCAAATTCATGTCTGGTGCAAAACCATGATAGCAATTAGGCTGCAGCTTAACAATGGTTGTTCCAAGGCCAAAAGATCCTCTGGTTGTTCCATGAAATCCTCTTTTAACATTTAAAAAGGTATAGGGCTTGGTTTCTGTTATGCCGTTATACTCGATAAGCTCTTTACCTATCTTAAGTACATTGGTATGATTTCCTTCCCATCCTCCAAATTCATTGAAATAGGCCCGGTCTGCTACTGTAATAACTGTATCCTGAGGAGAAAGCTGTTTGGTGATCACCGTGCGCTGCATGATGGAAAGGCTATCATTAGGAACTGGTGCAACATCACTGTTATTATCCGGTTGTAAGAATTCACAAAGGGTATGTAAACCCCAGCGTATACCTTTTTCTTTCATTAATGCGCCATATTCAGGTATGGTCATTGCAGGAGCAGATTTAAAATTAACTTTTTTTCCGCCCCATCTGTTTTGCCTGTTCGGATAATATTCGCCCATGCCTTCATCCTGAACAGATTTAAGTCCTAAACGCTGAGCATAATTTACAAGGCTGTCATGAACACCACTCCATGCAATATCAGGACGATAAGCTTTGGGGTCTTTAATCCATTTGCCATCTATTTCCGGGTGAGGAAGCCCTTCGGCTAAAACTATTTTCTCTATCGTTTTAAGGCCAAGAGAATCCGGACAAGCATACAATGCCATTGCAGAACCGATAAATCCGGCATCTGTAGGCAATACGAGTTGGTAACGGGCAGAGTTTGCTTTTCCATCCATGTTGTCGGGCAATACAGGAAAACGTATCATTTGCTCTTTTTTCCTGTCTCGAGAGTGCATGGAAATCGAAGATCCAAATGTTGGTTCTAGAACAGCACCATTTCCATAGTTCATCCTATAGTATTCTTCCGGATGCGAGTAAAAGGCCACATCACTAATACCATCGCCACCAATTGTAAAAGTTTGCCCTTCTTTTAGGTTAGGAGGAAGTGGGAATTTTACAGGGTCAGGAGAGTGTATAAAATAATACATGAAAGACATATCACCGTCCGTTGGTGGGCCTCCTGTAGTATTGTCATTCAGTCCCAGCATACCTATCGCGAAATCATCATCCCGCACCACTCCAAGCACATCTCCAATGGTTTTTGAAATATTCGTTTTATAAGGGCCCCATATGATATTATCAACCTGTTCTTTCTTGGTTAGCGAAAGTAGTTGAAACCTAAAATATTCATTTTTCTGTTCTGCTTTTATTGTTGCCACTGCACCATTGCTAAAGCTAAGCAAGATTTGATTGCGCTTCGGGCTATAAAAGGATTTTATCGGATGAATATAACCCTTGTGATTAGAAAGGCTCATCAATGCTGAAGAAAACCCCTTTGGATTATATTCTTTTTTCGTATTGACGTCTTTAATGGATGTAATAAAACCTTTACCATCTATACTGATAGATGAATATCGGGTTTTTAAATTGATGGTCTGCGCATGTGATAGGTTACTGTAGCTGAACACCATTATCCAGGCAATAATTACCCTGAACATGACAATGTTAAAATTATTCATAGTGTTTGTGTGTTGTCTTGTGCGAATTTTCGCTTTGTTTCATTTGTTTGTATGTACAAACTGTTCGCTTGTTTATTCTCAAAAAAAATTTATGACAATACTGCCGATCAGTCTGTTCAATGCTAAAATTAAATATTTTAAGAGCTATAAAAATGGTCTTATATTGATCAATATCGATGCTTTTTTTGCTCATCAACTCAATGTACTTACATGACGATTCAAGCTATTAGGTAGAAAAATCCGGCTGGGGCATCCCCAACCGGATTGCTGCGCTTCATTATTATTGTTTATAAATCCACTATTTTAATGTGATTGTTTCCTCTACTTTACGTGGAGCAGCAGTATTATAAGAGTAGAATAAATGAAAAGATTTAGTTGCAGGATCGTAATAACTTGGCCCCCAATGCTGGTCAATATTAGGTGTAGCTCCAGCAGGAGTAATGGTCACTGATAAATCTCCATTAACTTTCAACTGCATGAGATAACCTGAGGAGCCCAGGTCACCTAAATTACATTGAACAATTTCATCCGTTATCCGGGCAAGGACTTTCGCTTCGTCAATATTGCGATCTCCATTGTCCGGATGATGAAACACACCTGTGGCCTGGTAATTCCCTGCGTATGCATTAAATGTTTGAATAACCGAAGGACTGTAAAATGTATCAATGCCTTTATCAGGTACGAATGCAGATTTCAATTCTATTTGCTTTCCTTTATTGTCAGCAATAGTATAAGTATCAACCGTTGATGGTACACGAACAGTTGCAGTTTTCCCTAAGGCATTGGTATAGGTTACTTCAGTTGACACATTAAAAGTTTCAGCACCGGAAAAACTCAATTCTAATCCTGCCAGGGTATTCCCAATAATCACTCCCCTATTCAAAAGCTCAGATTCGTAGGTAGTACCATAAACCTTACCACTCTTTATCACCTCTAAAGAGGAATTCCCTAATTTATCGAAGGAAACAATTTCGAAATTATATGACTGCTCTTTTAATCCGGGGATAATGGTTTTAAGAATACCCAATTCAGCTGTAGGCAATGTAATTACAGAATCAGCTCTATCGTTCCAGTAAATTACATACTTAGCAATATTTGGATCCAGGCTTTGTTGAAATTGTACTTCAATTCTGTTTCTTCCGGAATGGAGTTCTATCCCACTCGGCTTTCCGGGGTAATATTTTTCTCCCTCTGCCAGGTATGGTTTGTAGGTATTATCCATTTTGGTGCAAGAGGTAATTATCCCGATGCACACTATAAGAAAATATATTTTATTTTTCATAATCATATTTTTGTTGAAACGGTTATTTAAGATTATTGAGGATCACCCCAGAACTTTAAGCATGAAATCTCCATTCCAAGACTCTGTGAATAATTTGATACCATTACAAATCTCCAATATCTGATAGGCTGCGCTGGCAATGGCAAGGTAAATTCAAATCCCTCCTGCTTGGCAGCATCATCTTCAGCATTTCTTTTGCCATATGGTAATCCTGAGGGTTTTTTCAATTCATAAAGACCTCCCAATTGCATCCAGGTAGCATCTAAGCTTCCATCCGGATTCGGATTGTTACTACCATATAATTTAAAGGTTTTTGGAGTACCATTCGCAAATTCTGCAATACCATTTACCCTAAACCACAACCTAAACCTGCTCATTTTAACAGTTCTACCTAAATCATATGTTATACGTGACGGGACTTTTGTATCAGGGAGGGTAATTCCATAAAGGGCCCAATCAGAAGCTCCATTATTAGATAACGGAACACTCAAAGACGAGCCGCAACATCCAGTCATATCTCCAGGTAAGTATAACCCGGATATTTTTGATCTGTCTAATTCAACTTCCCTCAAAGGAGATAATTTTGAGTATACTGTATCCGACACATTCCCCCATCTATCTCTCACATAGGCACCAAAAGTTCTCTCTTTTGTTGGAAGCCCCCTCACCGAAAAATTACCTTCAGGCTCTTTCATGTATTTTGTATCCAGATACTCAAAACCGTCAAGGGAGTCCACAATAACGACGACGCCCAACTCACTCTCACTAGGATTTAAATAGCTCACATTTACACCTCCGAAATCTGCAAATAGTTTTAATGAGGCACCTACAGTAAGGTAGTTTGGCGTAAGTGGATTAACGGTAACCTCAACAGGATCTGATTTTATTTCACTCCTGCTTATGGCATGTAATACTACCTTATAAGCACCGGCTTTAGCAAAACCACTTACCGTGATGGTATCAGAATAATACGAAGATTTTGCCTGTCTGCTAACTTTATCGTTTACCGAATAATCTGCTTGTACATACAGTATAGAGGGATCGGCATGAACATCATAAGTGATAATAGCCCCTCCTTCAACATTAGTTACTTTTATATTGGTTACAGGCGAAGGTTTTGTTTTGTCGCCAAACAAGGGAGCATGATCTAACACTTCATTCTTGCAGGAAAAAATAAATCCTGCAAGAAATAAGACCATTAAAAAAATATTAATCTTTTTCATAATCATTTGAAATTATATTTTACCATTTAGGGTTTTGAACAAGGTTAGGATTTACTGACAAGTCGTATTCCTTTATAGGAAATAGAAAGTCTCTATAGCTATAATTAGGAGTGAAAATGGTCTTAAGCCTATAAAAATTCTCTGTAGTAGTTTGAAATACGTCCCAACCTTTTATAGGTCTATTCAT
The DNA here is from genome assembly GCF_056395985.1 of Pedobacter sp. 05T44. Lineage (NCBI taxonomy): Bacteria > Pseudomonadati > Bacteroidota > Sphingobacteriia > Sphingobacteriales > Sphingobacteriaceae > Pedobacter > Pedobacter sp. 05T44. Next base: position 175,240 of record NZ_JBFTKO010000002.1, on the reverse strand, counting down.
AATATCCAAATTTTTCCATCTTCTTACATTCCAATAGTTCTCGCCTTCAAACATCAATTCTATCATCGTTTCCTGATGAACAATTGACCTGAAGCCTTCTTTTGTACTTGGTTTTGAAGGATTTTTCGCATAAGTTGCCCAGGATTCAATGACACCTTTTAAGCCTGCTCTTAAGCGCACCAAATCTATATACTTATAAGCCTCAACTGAAGGACCTTCTGCCTCATTAAGTGCCTCTGCATATAAAAGATATAAACTAGCTAAGCGGATGGCAGGCCACACATAAGAAACAATGTTGTAATTACCACTGCTACCGCTATTCTTATAGTTAATCAATTTTTTTGGCCAATAACCCGTACAAGAAAATCGGCTATTAGTACCGGTAGAATTACTTTGTCCCCAAATGGTATTGATGTACAATAAATTGGTTTCATCGGTGCGCCCAAAACCAAATAACGAAGATCTGTCAAAAGCCAGGTCGGCATAAAAACGATATTCCCTATCCATATTAAAACTTGCAGTAATATAATTCGGATTCAGCAAACTGCTTTCAGATTGAGGAATTGTTTTCAATTTGGTAAACCTACCTGCATAATCCCAGTTCTTATCTTCATCGATAGGCACTCCATTTCGTGTATAGAACATTTCAGCTGCATTTATAGATGCTGCAAGAAGCGCACCTGAAGTCTGCTGCACATCATTTCGTGGAGTGCACATATTTTGAAGATTTCCTGTGCTCCCCTTAGAATTGGAAAACCCCCAGATTGTTTCATTGTTCCACTCTTCTGTTATTGTAGACCTTACGTTCATGCAATAGGTTGTGGCATCACTTATTGCCCCCATGTTAAAGGGCTTCTCAAAATAATGAATTGCATTCGAAGCCTCATGACAGGCATCAATTGCAGCTTTACACGCATCGGCGGCTTTTTTCCATTTTATATTGTCAACTGTAGGATTTAGCAAGGCTTGTCCATCTTTGTTTTTGAAATTTGCGTAGTCAGAATTTCCATTAAATAGTGGGCTCGCGGCCAATACCAGTGTTTGGGCTTTTATAGCTAAGGCAATAGGTTTTGTAACCCTTCCAAGCTCCTTCGCCTGATTAGAAATCTCAAGAGGCAGATCTGGAATCGCTTCATCCAAAGTTTGTACAACATAGTTCACAACAGAATCCACAGGTTCACGTTTTACCCTTACCTCTTCTACGGAGGCAGATATTGGCAGGTTTTTACGGATTACCGGAATAGGTCCGTACATCTTTAATAAACTGAAATGATAATAGGCTTTCAGAAACTTCACTTCTGCAATCCATTTGTTCCTTTCAGAAGTCTGTATATCAGGAACCTTAACAATGTTTTCCAGAAAAATATTACAATGACGTATCGCTATATAATAAGACCTGGCTCCATTTTCACCATCCCAGGTATTGCCAATTGGTAATACCCCATTCTGGCCTCCATAAGCCAGATCAATAATATTCTGATAGCCATCCATTGGCGATATTCCCGGATTAGGAGTAACCATTTCTCCGGAACCCATAAATGTTGGATTTTCGATATCACCAAGCCTTGGCAAAAATGAATAACAAGTAAATAAATACTTTTCAGCCTGATTACGTAGCGTAAAAGCATTGTCGATGGTGGCTATATTATCTGGAACGACATTCAGATATTTTTTACACGAAGAGAGCGAAATTACCATCAATCCGAGTATTATAATTTTATAAAATTTCATACAATTACAGTTTAATTTTAAGGAAAGTGGACATTGTTTTAATTAATTGAGATGAGCACGCCAAGATTCATCACTCTTTGAACAGGATAGCCTAGACCGTTGCCACCCATTTCAACATCCCATAATTTAAAATTGCTCCATAGAAAAAGGTTTGTTCCATTTAAATAGAACCTTACATTCGACATATGAGCTTTTTGGGTGATCCTATTTGGCAATGTGTAACCAAGTTCAAGCGATTTTAAACGAAGAAATGCGCCATTTTGCATTAACCAGGTGCTTGTCTGGGTGTTATTAACATTGACCGTTGTACTCAATCTTGGCCAAAGGGCATAAATATTTCTATTTTCTTCACTCCAGTGATTATCAGCATAAGCCTTTAACAATGCCCCCTGATTATTTACAAAAGGAGAAGTTTTTATGCCATCGATCCAAAAAGACTCACGTCCCAACCCCTGGAAGAAACAAGATAGGTCAAATCGTTTGTAACCTGCAGAAAGACCAAAGCCATACACAATCTCGGGAGATGTCGGGAACCCTATTGGCACCTGATCTAACGAGGTAATTTGTCCATCATGATTTACATCTCTATATTTAATATCACCTGCACCATAAATTCCGAAGTTTTGTTTTGGGGAATACGCAACGTCATTATCATCAACAAACAGGCGCTCAGCAATGTATCCCCAGTTTTGTGATAAAGAATAACCAACATGCGATTTGTTTTTCTCGGCATATTCAGGTTCTTCATATACCTCAAATTTGCTTGTCGCATAAGTAAAATTGGCCATTCCTTTGATCCATATATCTGAACCAATATTTTGAGAATAATCCATAGAAACATCTACACCATGCGATGACGCTTCGCCAACATTAGCCCTTACATTTGCAGACAATCCCATTGTGCTAGGAATAGAAGTCCTATCCATTAAGATGTTTGTTCTTCTTTCTTTATAGATATCTACCTGAATGCCTAATTTATTGAAAAGGTTGGATTCAATTCCGAAATTGAATTTTTTAGCGGTCTCCCAGGTAATGTCATTATTTGCATATCTGGTAATATCAACTCCACTAAGAAAATTATCAGTTAATGTTCCAAAAACAGCGCCATTTGAAGTACTGTTCATATTGACATTTGACAAATAAAAGAACCTGTCCTCCGGACTTCCTATCTGGTCATTCCCAACTAAGCCATAGGTTGCCCTTAATTTCAATGTCGGCATAACCTCTTTGAGTGGCTTCCAGAAATCCTCATTTGACACGGTATAGGCTACACCTGCTGAAGGGAAAAATCCAAAACGATGAGAGCTATGAAAACGTTCAGAACCATTGTAGCCAAAATTAAATTCAGTAGCATAGCGATCATTATAGACATAAGTAAATCTACCCGACAAACCCATATTCCTGAAAGGAAGAGAGCTTTGTAAATCTCCGGCACCTCCTGTTAAGCTACTTTTGGCAATACCTATTAACATACCACTGAGGCTATGTACCTGATTGAAAGTACGTTTATAGTTTAGCGCTGCTTCACTATAAAAACTGGTAGAAACTTTTTTCTCTCCTTCATCATATCCCAAATATTCGGTACCTGCAGGAACTCCGGAAATTGTTGATTGAAGTTCATTAAGCCCTCTAAGTGAATAAGTTTTGTTTACCCTGTCATAGTTACTAAGTGAGTAATAGTATGGATTATAAAATCTGCTAACATCAAAGAAAGCATAACGCTGAGTATTAACCATAGCTCTGGCACTTAGTCCTTCTGTTATAAAAGAGAAATCCTGCGACAATTGAAGCTGAGCTGACATTGTTGACTGAGAGTAGTCTTTATAACCTTTTTGCAAACTTGCATAAGGGTTATTAAACTGTCCATCTCCATAGTTACCAAACATAATGTGTCTCACAAATCTGGTATCTTCTGTAGGAGCATATCGGGCTGGAAATAGAACTGGGTTAGCATTAACGATTTCGTTATATATTGCTGTCCCACTATTTATAGGCCCTCTGTAATCATCAAAAACACCTGATATACGTGTAATTAACTCTGTAGTTTTGGTTAGATTAATATTTACGTTACTTCTTAATGAATATGTTTTTAAATTGGCATTGCTATTAAAGTTATTCATAGGATCAACTTTCATGATACCATGATCCTGCGACAATGCCCCCGCAACAAAATATCTTGCTACTTTGCCGCCACCATTAACATTCAGATTATACCTTTGGTTCATGGTGTAATCTTTCAGTAACATCTTTTGCCAGTCAGTAGTTGGGTAAGCAACCGGATCTGTTCCTCTTATGGTATTGTCTATTTTGCTCTGCTGATAAAGATATCCTCCCAAGGGATTTCTGGTTAAATTGGCTTCATTAGCTAAAGTCATATAGGTCACAGGGTCTGCAAACTCTACGTCCCTGGTTGATTGTGATAAAGAATTCTCCGCTCTGAAAGATAAATTCACTTTACCCTCCTTACCTTCTTTAGTTGTAATCAAAATCACTCCGTTTGCACCTCTAGCGCCATATAACGCAGTTGATGTAGCATCTTTCATGATGGAAAAACTAGCAATATCGTCTACCTGAAGTCGCGCTAAATCAGTGGACGTTGACTCAATACCGTCAACTAAAATCAAAGGAGACACTTTATAACCAAAAGTGGTAACTCCCCTAACAAAAAAATCTGCATTATCAGCGCCCGGCTCACCGCTTCTTTGATAGGCAATTACACCTGCCAGTTTTCCTGCAAGAGCAGCAGTTAAATTACTTGAGGGTATTTTTAAATCCGCAGGCTTTATTGTAGTCATTGATCCTACTACTTCAGTTTTCTTTTGCTTTCCAAAGGCCACAACAACTACATCATCAAGCTGAGCATCAGCCGATTTCAAGGTTACATTAATAATTGTACGGCCGTTAATCTCCACTTCTTGAGATTTCATCCCCACAGATGAGAAAATAAGCACTTTAGCTCCATCAGGAACATTAAGCACATATTTCCCATCAGTATTGGTAACCGCTCCGATACCAGCCCCTTTAGCGGTTCCTTTAACAACCACACTAACACCAGGCAATGTGGTTCCGGTTGAGTCTGTGACTACACCGGTTATTTTAATATCCACTATAGATTGTTTCTCCTTTTTTCTAATCACTACTGTCTTATCTGTGATAGAATAATCCATAGGCTGATTAGTAAAGCAAAGACTGAGTACTTTTTCTATGGAAACATTCTGAACATTAATATCAATAGGCTTTGCCAGCCTGATTAACTTAGTGTCTCCTATAAAAGAATAATTTGTTTGGTCTATTATCTTATTGATAATGGTCTCCAAAGAAGCATTTTTTTCATTTAATGATATCACCTGCGCTTTTGACGCAGCGCTTATTTGCAAAAAACAAGCAGTAATTATGATGACTGTTAATCTCATTATGCGGAATAATTGCATAGTACTGAAAGCCCAAAGCTTAGCTCTGAACAGATCGTAAATTTTCATACATTTGTTTGTTTGGGTTTAAACTGGTTTGGTTGTGTAGTAACAATTTTAAATGGGTAGATCTAAACATATGGTCAGGGATGGTTCGAAGCATCTCTGACTTTTTTTGATCACCGTATTCCTGAGTACTATTATGGCATAACGACGACCCTCCTTCCTGAAATTTTAAAGTGAACATTCCCACTTAATTCTAAGACATTTAATATGGATGATATTTTTTTTGATCTTTCTATCTGTCCCAAAAATGATTGCTCCTCCAGTTGACCTTTATAAACTACCTCGATATCATACCATCTTGCGATTTTGGCCATAATACTTTCCAACTTCTCATCATTAAAAAAGAAATAGCCATTTTTCCAAGCAAAGACTTCTTTCATATTTACCTTTTCTAGAGCAGTCTTTCCAGTTTTCTTGTTGGTTTGGGCCTGCTCTCCGGGACTTAACAACCAGGACCTGGCAGGAGCTGCCGGATCTGATATTTTAACTGAGCCTTCCAATAAAGTTGTACGGACAAAGTTTTCATCAGCATAGCAATTCACATTAAAATGAGTACCTTTTACTTCAATCTCTTGATGAGCTGTAATTACCTTAAAAGGGACATCCTTATTTTTTGCAACCTCGAAGTAGGCCTCTCCAATAAGTTCAACCTTTCTTTCCTTTGTGCCGAATTTTACTGGAAAACGCAATTCTGACATCGCATTAAGCCAAACATTAGTACCATCGGGCAATTGTATGTTGTATGTACCACCGCGAGGAACAATTAGTGTATTGTACAATACTTCCTCTTGTTCAGATGCAATATCATTCGAATAAGCCAAGCCTCCCTGATTACCTGATACCTGGGTACCATCCTTTTCCCGCAGTGCTACCGCTCCACTATCCAGGCTTACTCTTTTTCCATCAGATAAAACCAACACTGCAACATTGCCACCTGGTAACACATCCAGTATCTGTTTATCGGCAGCAAGTGATGTGACCAACTTATTGTCCTTTGTACCATAAGCCAACCACAATGCCACAGCACTTACCGTTATAGCAAGTATGGCCACATATTTTAGAAAACTGTAATTGCTGCTTTTACCTAAATTACCATCATGGCGCTGACGAACCTTATTCCATGCTGCATCAACGTCCAGACTATTCATATAATCAAGTCTTTCCTGAGCAGGAGCCGTTTGCTTATAGTATTCCAGAATTTTACGTTTATGCTCATCTTTTTCAAGTATCTGCATAAGATGAGCTTCTTCTTCTTTTGAAAGCTCATTACATAAATATCGTGAAATTAGCAGGGCAAATTCGTAAGGCTGGTTTTTCATAACTGGTTTCATCTCTATATCTATAAAGAAACCTGAAATTGAAAAATGGGTGATTTTTTTTAGAAAAATTATTTATGCAATAAAAGACTGACAAACAGCAAGTAAACAGCATCACCGAGCAGTACTCTCATTAAGCTAAGCGCTTTCTGCTTCTGATATTTAACGGAATCTATACTTATATTCAACTGTTCTGCAATTTTACGGTTTTGCAATCCCTCCAGATATCCATATCTAAGTACCATAGCACAATCTGCGGGCAACATATTAATTGCCTGATGTATTTCGGCCATGATCTCGGCATGAACAATCCCATCTAATATTTTAGGATCGTCAAACACCTCAAATGGGAATTTTTTATTGTAGGTATCTACAACTTTGTGATGACGGAGCTTATTTAAGCATGCATTCCTGACTGATGAATATAAAAATGATTTTACGGCATTAGAATTCGATGAAATATGCTCCTTTTGCTCTAAAAACACAATAAATGCATCCTGAACAATATCTTCAGCTGCGTCCTGATCCTTTACTAAATAACAAGCAAAATCACAAAGCCTGGGATAAAATTTCTTAAAAAGCACCTCCGGAAATATTTCAGTATCCTCTTCCTTATGTCTTGTAAACATTATTGCATAGTATTAAGTTCATCAAATAACATTTTTTTATTGTATGAATATTCAATCATTTAATCAAAATATTAAGTGATATTGGCATGACATATGACGTGAATCTTTTCCTGATTCTATTTGGTTGTACTTGTACCACCAATCATATGGCTACCCTAAAAAACACTCAAAATAATTCTGTAGATCAACAAGTTAGTTTCTAAAATTAAACATTTTAGAAACTACAAAAATTGTATTATATTGATCAATATTGATGCTTTTTTTGCTTAGTGATTTGACTTATACGTCTTTTCAAGAGAACAATATTTATAGAGCCTGCAATTTAACAATCTCATTTGGAACTGTTTTAAAGGAAATCCGAGTCCCATTAAGGATATCTGACTTTTTCCCGTTTCTGATCAAAAGTACCTTCTTATCAGGCCATGGATTTACCATCGTACAAAGCCTTCCTTTCTCACTTACTATTTGAACATCAGTAACTACCTCATTTTTCAATCTGGCGGAAACCAGAAATGCACCCCATGCTCTGATATTTTCAAAGCTCGCATTCTGTTTTTTTGATAAGCCATTGAATAAGCGGATTACATTCCCTGCGCTCATGCAGAGCATTTCATTAAGGGCATTAGCTACTGTACAACTATTTTCTATCCCATGAGGATTATTTAGCTGGAAACCGTTGGGATAAGTGCGCAAAGCATATTCATGTAATTCATTTAAGACAATAGATGGATCATACCCCACCCTGATTGCCGCCATAAAAAAACTACTACTGGTATTATTATCCTTCCAGCGTTTCATTTCGTCAATAGTATTGCGAGAACGGATCAATAATTCAGGCCTACTGTCCAAATTAATCGAATTAGAAGGATAAATATGTTGTATTCCCAATCCATTATCCGGCCACCAATCAACACCCTTTTCCGTGTACCGAAATACATCCTTGTTATTTCGCGTTTGAATCGGAAAATCACTAAGCTTATCGAGAATATCTTTCCATTTTTCCTGTCTGTTCTCATCCATTTTCAAGGTAGAACTCAAATCAAGGATGAGATCAAAAGCATTTCGAATCAATCCAAGTGATAAAATTGGGTTTTTATCATTCCCAGAACCTTCATGAATTGCATCACCATAAATAACAAATCTGCCATTCTCAAATTTTAGGTAATCTTCCCAGAAATTAACCACAGCCAGCGCATAAGGATATATCTTTTTACCATACTTTTCATTGTAAGTGCAGCGCCACTGTTGTGCCATATTGAGCAATCCGTATGCAGCATTAGAACGTTGTCCAAAAAATAGTCCCCCCGCTTCTTTTTCATAGGTTGGAAAGTTACGGGTAACCTCAATTCCTAAAGGGCCAATTCCTACAGGATAAAGAATACCTCTTGTGTGTGTTATCTGATGTGCATACCATTCGCCTCTTGGTATAAAATCAAGAAGCGGAGCATCGTGGGGTTCTCCCTGTTCCAAGCGATTAGCTGCATATAAAGCATAAAAAGGAGCCTGGAAATTATAATTCAAATGATAATCACCATTCCAAGCCGGGTTATCTGTAGTAGTCCAACCAAATATTCCCGGAGGGAACTTTGGATCACGACTGCAAGCAGCCATCGTATATAATCCCTGATAGTAGGCTTTCATTAATACCGGATCTTCAACAGCTATATTTGATTTGCTCCAATAGCGTTTCCACCAATTATTATGTTTATTCATTACTGTTGCAATCGACCTCTCATCAAGCTTACTTATTTGGTTAAATGCATCATCCAAGGGTTTCGTGTTTTTAAACTTACTTTCAATAGAAAGTCCAATAACTATTTTCTTCCCCGGCTGTAATAAAACGGTACTGTCTTTATGATTAAAGGTTTTTAAAGCAACTGCTACTTCTGTTGAAATATCTACACTATCCACGAAAGAACGTGTAAGCCAATAAACATTATTTGCTTTACCGCTTTTTAACCTGGCATGTTGATGTTCAGGAGCGGTTAAACGAATAGAAACTTTTGTTGCTTTTCCTACCGCAGTCAGTTCAATAAAAATCAGGTTTTCTGTCGCCGACACCCATGATCTTGCAGTTACGTTTTGCCTGTCCTTGTGCAGCACACAAGAAGTGACACCATTCTCAAGTGACTGTTCCGCAGAAAACTCGCCACCATTAAAACCATTAACGCTCACATCTACAAAACCAATCACTCTTGGACCCGATAAACCATCGGCTTTTGAACGCAACCGCCAAAAGTCATTCTTTGAAAGATAATACCGCAACCGGTCTTCTTTAAACCCTACACTCATGGTCACATCACCATTCCCCATTAATGGAGCATCAACTGAAACATCATTTGGAATATGCGTTGGGGGTTTTGTCCAGATATTTTTTAAAAACCTTTTTTCCTCATTTAAAGGCGATCTACTTTGTGCCCCCCCATTTAAGGAACATACGATTAAGAAAAAACTAAGCTTTACGACTTTCATTATTTTTATTTCTGATATTAACTGCTTGTTTACTAAACCTAATTCTCCATTTCACCAAGCCACTCTTATTTGATTTAATAAGTACCCTTAACCATCCATTTTCTTGCTTTGGCAACACATGAATGGTAGTTTCATCTTTATTTGCAATTAGGGAGGCGCGATCTGTCTTCCATTTTCCGCCATCATTTAGTCCTGCAATTCTAAGTTCATAATCATCACCTGCAATCAATTTACTCGTGCCTGAGAGCGTTCCGCTTTTCCATTCTTCTTCCATCAAATCAATGATGCCTTGTGTTACATGCTGAGAGGTTGAAACCACTACCGGATGATTTGATTTTGCACGTACCGCTATTATCCTGCACGATTCAGCGGGAAGGCTCATTGCAAATGAACCTGAAATATCAGGTAATGGTTTATTCTCCCAAAAATCAAACGCATGATAAGCAGTCTTTTCGGCCAGGCCGGCCCATTTTATTGAACTGCTTATAGTTTGAGTAGAAGTAGCCCAATTGAATAAACCAATTACATTTCGCTTAACACCGGCTTTCTGATCAGTGGCAATCCAAATTGAAGGAAGAGATTTATCAAAAGCATCAACGGGTCTGGCAACCCCGTTATGTGAGGCCATGCAGCGTTTCATGATTTCAATTCTGTCATTTGGCAAATCCGGAAGCCAGTCGCTACTTAAGAAAAATTGCTTTGAGACAGCAACATAGGATGGCAATAACCGTGCTCTGGTTAAACTTCCTATACCATCAGCTGCAGGATCTGCTGCTGATTTACCTTTTTCTCTTAACATAGACGGATCCGGGTCATTCCACCAAACTCTTCCGTTTAAAAAATATAATCTGGATGCACGTATTACCCCAGTACGAATGCTCTCTCCATCATGATTAAAATCCGGGCCAATGCGCATTGAATTTACCAATCCCATTGAAGCGCCAAACGATCTCATATTCTGACTAGCACAACATCCGGAAAGAAACACTTCATTTCCAACTGCGTGCCGCAATAATCTTAAGCCATCACGGTATGCTTCGATCTGTGTTTTCATTGGATTAAATAGCGGTTTATTATTTCCTATACTGTCATTTTTATAACCATCATTGATGTAAACCTGCTCAGTAACTGTGCCCGTCCAAAGTCCATCCATTTTGAAATAATTATATCCCCATCCCTGCATTTTTTTTGCAACGTAAGAAATATGACTCTGGACTTCTGGATTAGTAAGATCTAGAGAAGTCCCACCCCATGTTGTTTCGTAAGGCTTCCCATTTTTCCTGTGTGCAAACCAATGTTGTTTGTCCCGATACTCAATATCCTGATGATTTCGTGCAAAAGGCATCCACCAAATTCCTGCCATCAGACCCTCTTTTTTTACAGTTGCAGCAACTGTCGACATTCCGTTTGGATAACCACCTTTTGGATCAACACGATCAAAGCCGCGATGAGGTCCATTATATTGTCCGCCTGCCTGCCACTGATCATCAATTTGAATCGCTCCAAGTCCAAAAGGCCTTAACTTTTCTTTAACAAACTTTGCAAGTTCAATAGTTGATTGTTCGGTGCCCGCTCCTCCGTTTTTTTCTGAATACCAGGTGCAATAAACGGCAGTTCTGGGTTTCAGTTTAATATTTTGTTGCTTTGCAATTGCATCAGCAAAACGTTCTTCACCTAAACGCGCATCATCAAAATAACCAATAAGCAAAGTTTCCGTAGCTTCAGTTGTTCCAACAGGTAAAAGAAAACGCCCGTAATCAATTTGTGATTTTATTTCTACCAAACCATTATTAATTCCAGAAAACAAAACACCACTCCCCTTTTCATTTGTAAGCCAACCTGCCACCACTCCATTACGCGTAACGGGATCAACAGTGGTAAGAAACACATAGCTACCCGGGTTCTGATCTGGAGCAAGCAGTCCTCCGGTTCCTAAGGTTTTTAACCGTGACGCCGGCTTATTAAGATCAACTGAAAAAGAAACCGGATTGAGCTTCTGAATATCAACAACATCCTTTCCAGAATTTTTAACAGTTTGCTCTACAAATAAAAATGGTTGTAAAGGGTAAAGCGTAAACGATATAGTACCTCCATCGGTAGTCGAAAAAATCAATGCACTACCCTTACCAAAAACGGGGCTAAGAAGCTCCTTCTTTTTAATGATACCATTGGCATTCTTTGGAATAATATTTTTCAAAAAAGTTTTATTACCTGCCTTAAATACAACCGCCAGATTCTTTTCAACAGCATTATAATTTACTGTTAGAAACTGGTTAGTGATTACCGGGCTTTCTTTAAACCTTTGAACAGCAATACTATTTATTCTTTCCTCCGCGGCAAACACCCGTGTTGAGCATATTAGTGCAATAAAAAACAAGAGTTGAATTTTTCTTATCATAAAAACGATTAAAACAATCAACTAAACTATTAATTAATAGCACGAAACACAATAGAGTATTTTGCAAATACGATGGACTATTTTAGACAGCCAAAAGCGATCTTACTTACTTTCCAGACTCCCCATAAAGGCAATGATATCCTCTTTTTCTTTTTCAGTGAGATGAAGATTTTCTTCGGAAAGCGTTTGATTAGAAAGATTTATTCCTAAGCCTGCGCCTCCCCCATTATTATAAAATTCCATTACCTGATCTAAAGTCTTATATACTCCATTATGCATATAAGGCGCAGTTTTATTGATATTCCGAATAGTAGGAACCTTAAAAGCATTCTTATAGGAATCAACACCGATCACGTTATAATAACCCAAATCCGAGTCGAGCGTAGAATCCGCAAGGGATACGGGAACGCCCAGCACTTCCGTTTCGCTTTCTACATACTTTGGAGGAGTAACTCCATTAAATAAAGGAACGAAATGACAGGTGGCACATTTCGCTTTTCCCATAAATAAATTAAAACCTTTCAATTCCTGCTTTGACAGAGCATCTCTATTACCAAGCATATATTTATCAAACCGGCTATTTAGTTTTGTTAAGCTGCGAATATAGCAGGCAAGGGCATTTGTCACTTGGTCTGAACTGATTCCTTTTCCGGTCTTTTCAGAAAAAGCCGTTACGAATAACGAATGATATGATTTATCTGCAGAAACATATTTTAAGATCGCATCCATTGAGCCATCCATCTCCTGTTTACTACTAATTACATCATGCACCTGATCCTCCAACGTTAGCGCCCTCATATCATAGAAATAATTTGATTGTAAAGCCGCGTTGAATAACGTGGGTACATTCCTTGTCAGCAGTTTTGAAGGAACATGAACATCTGTATGCTTAGCCATTCCGTCCGTAAATGCTAAATCAGGGTTGTGACATGAGGCACAGCTTCTTGTGCCGGTGCCGGATAACAATGGATCATAAAAAAGTCTTTTCCCTAACCCCACTTTAGCACCTGTTATGCGATATTCAGGGCCTGGTGAAAATGCATCTACATTAAACGCATCCGAATCAAATAATGTCCTTACCTCCTGCCTAAGCATCCGGTTATATTTAATTTTATCGCCCGGTAAATTCTGCTCCAACTGTGCTATCCCGGCGCTGATCTCGTTCCCAAAGCTTGTAATAAATGTAGCTCTGTCGAAGGAATCAAAATCAGGGTTATGATTAAGATATGCTATTGAGCCATTCAGATCCTGCAATAAAGTCGTTTTTTCCTTTTTGCTGATATATAAATAAAGGATATCCCGCAGACTTTTTAGGGATTCGGACGATTCTTTCATACTGTTCAAAGAAAGAGAATTGTCAAATCCGGTAATTCCCAAAACGATTATCCTGAATACCTCTAACTTGGCTGCATCCAATATTCGCCAATCCGCAAACTGATGATCAGTAAAATAAGAAATCAGATAGTCCGTATTTGTTATTAAATGTCTGACTTCGCTAATCAGCACTTTTTTGCCGGCTGAATCGTACTTCGGATAGATAAACTGTTCTATCACCTGGAGTCCCATTGGATCAACAGCACGGGCTAAAGAAGGATCTAGTAAATCTGCATTTTCGATCTCTTGTACAGGAGGACCATTTAACCTCTTAGTTAGGTCGGCAGTAAAATACTCTGCCGCCCATTCAAACTTTTTGAACAGTAATCTTGATTTTAAAAAGGCTTGCTGAACACGGTGTGCGTCAACCTTTTCTTTACTGACCTCAATAAATAAGGTATCTTTTACATACTCCTGGAAGGATACGATCTGACTTAAAACTTCTTTTTGAATTTTTCGTTCACGCGCGCTTGCTGGTATTTGTTCTGTTTTATTCGAATTAACGGAGGTAAAGCTTACAATAAGTAGCACTGTAAACAGAATTGCTACTATTCCAATCTTCTTATACATAACATATCCCTCCTCCTCCTGATTAACAGTAACTTATTTAAATACCAACGCATTCCGGAACGGGTTCGCATTTTTATCTCTTTCAGCCAATGGTTCTATTCCCCATCTATGCTCTATAAAAGAAAGAATGCTTACGGTTTCATATTGTGTGTGATCTACAATACCCTTTTTGGCAAATGGCCCTATAATAATTGCGGGGATACGACTACCAGGGCCCCATCTGTCTATAATTGGTGGGGTTACATGATCAAAAAAGCCACCAAACTCGTCATAGGTCAGAATAACCAATGCATCTTTTGCATTAGGCCCCTCCAATACTGCATTGATCAGGTTTACTGCCAGTTGTTCTGAAGAATATACAGCAGAACCACCCGGGTGTTCATCATTTCCTCCGCCTGGTTTCACAAAGGAAACGCTGGGAAGGGCACCTTCTTTCGCTGCTTTAATGAAATCATTTTGGTCCTTCATGTGTTTTCGGCCTTCTGTCCCCTCTTCATATTGGGCAAAATATAGGAATGGTTCATGATTATAGGCAAAATTATTCTTCTTTCCTGCCACTGCATCGTCCCAGCCCTCAGAATACCACGCCCATGATATATTTTTTTCGCTCAGTTTGTCGCCAATAGTCGGCATCGTCTGAGATGGCAATAATTTGGAAGTATCCGATTTAGGAGGGTAAGGCCTGTTTCGTGAAAGAACATGATTTACAACATACCCATCTGGAGTAACTATGCCATCGTCTATCATTTTACCATCAGCATCAACTTTTGCGATCATTGATTTAGGGGCATCCGGCCAAACCGGCACAGCCGCAGAAATCATATAAACGTGGTTAAAATAAGAGCCGCCATAAACACTCTGAAAAAAATTATCACACAGTGTGTATTTTTGAGCCATCGGATAAAGAGGTAATTTTTCCGTGTTATAATAACCCATCGCTAGTCCTTTGGAGTCATTATATACCGCAAACTTATCCATCTTTCCTCCGTTAATTTGCAACTGATTGTGAAAAAAACGGTGAGTAACATCAGGCGTTGTCTTGTCAGACGGAACGTATTGGTCTATATTAAAAAGCTCATTTGGCAGGTTGGTCGGGAAAGAGTTGTTTCTCGGAATCTCAGGAAGGTACTTATAAGGTTTTCCATCTTTGTCTACCTGTACAAAATTTCCTCTTTTGGCATTTTCAATACCATTTGCTCCTTTGAATTCCCCGTAAAGATTATCGAAACTATGGTTTTCCATATAGATAACCACCACGTGCTTAATCTGCTTGATGTCATTATCAAATGAGGTTTCCTGATGTTTCGCTTTTTTGCTGATCCCACAACTACTGATCATCAAAATGATAAGAAACAGATAAAAAAATCGCTGTAAATACATTCCGTTTTCTTTTTTAGATTCGATTAAAAGTTATGTTACAAACATATGATATTATATTTTGTTGAAAAATCATCAGACTAAAACAGGATAGGATTGTTTGTAATTTATTGCTTACAATAGCTTAGGTTATTTTGGAAGTTTGACCCGATAAATGCGATAAGGATAGCTTGTCTTATTCATACCATCATTCCATTGGGGCAAACGGTTCATCTGAGCACAAGAGAAATATAAATACCCGTCGCTGCCAATTCCTAAAGAATCTGGCCATATTAACCTGCTATCCTGTACCAGTGTGATAAGTTCACCATTTGTGGTAAAATATTTTATGCTATAATCTGTAGAAGAGGTGAGATATATGTTGCCAGCTATATCGGCTTCCATACCATGGCAAACTCCTGTTTCGCCTAAATCCTGAACATATTTAGCCAATTCATCAGCTGTTAATTTTGCATCTGCAAGATGTTTTGTTTCTACACGATAAAGATGCATGCTGTTGATTGGTCTGAAATAAAAGAACTTATTGTCCTTGGTTATTGCTATCCCATTTACATTAGATTTAAAGATATTGCCATTTTTGTCTGCCATTATCTTCCCCCCGTAAGACAAACTAAATCCAGGAACGGCTAATGTTTGAGGCTTATTTTGAAGTGCCAGCCTTGTTTTACCGCTTTTAAGATCTAATATCACAATTGCAGCCTGGCCGGGATCTGAAAGATAAGCCAGTTGTTTATCTGTATCGACTCTAACATCATTTAATGTTGATTTATCTTTTGCGAGGTCGTCAAACTGATAGACTCTTTTCACCTGATTACTTTTAAGGTCTATCTGTACCAATTTAAATTTATGCTCATCAGGTTTAGGGTCCAATACCCACAGTTGGTCTTTCGTATCTATGTAAATGTCCTGAACATTTAAAAAGGTTTCTGTTTCCTTTCCCTCTTTCCGATTCCAGCGCTCATCGGGATAGGCAACATACTTTCCATTTACAATCTCAATTAATCCATACTGGTAGGGTTCCCTTTTGGGAAATGAAACGAAGACTCTGTTGGTGGAGGAAACGCTAACACCGATAGGCTGTGACTGACCAAACTCAGCTGCTACTTCCAATTTATCTGAATGATAAGATTGAGCTTGCACGTTTAAAGCCATGCTAATTACAATTAAGCATAAAATTACTTTCATCTTGAAGGGATTATTCAATATCTTCTAAATTACGTAATTCTTAACATATTGAAATAGGACCTCATCAAAGCGCTATTACATATAAGTATACCCTTGTTCGGCAGTATACTGATCTATGTAACGAAACTCAGTATCAATTAAATTTGCGGTAACGTCCAAACTTACAAACTGCAAATTCCCGAATATACTGGCAAATGCGGTATCGGTAGCATCAACTCCGGTAGCAATCTTAACTAATCCATTTAACGGAACAAGTTTGGTTGCATCTACGATAATCCAATAACCACCAATATAAGCCTCAAAACAGGCATGGAAATCTGCAGGCTGCAATTGATATGCATAACCGGTGTAATATCTTGCCGGGATGGTTAACGCCCTGCACAAAGCAATACCTAAATGTGCAAAATCACGACACACCCCTATTTGCTCTGTAATTGTATCATATGAAGATGTTTGGGCATTTGTATAGCCTCCGCTGTATTCTACGTTAGTATAAATCCAATCACGGATAGCCATAACCTTATAAAAAGCATGATCGATATGCCCAAATTTGTGAAATGCGAACTTATATAACTTGTCGGATTGACAGTACCTGCTGGGATTTAAATACGACAAAGCGCTAACCGGCATGTTGCCAATGGGTATATCATCCAAATGTTCTGCATCAACCGCACGGACCTCTGTTTCTACTAATGCCCGATAATGAATCATTAAGTTCCCTGCATCAGGAATTTCTATGATTTTGAATCTCTTTTCACCGGAAATAGAAAACAGCTCTCTCATTTTCAGTTGCTGATTCAGTTCCATATGTTCTTCTACAAGAAACTGGCCTGCAGATTTAACGGGCTGTACATTCAAAATCAATGTTGAAGACGAAATTACCTCGTAAACTACCCTAACAGAAACCTCTAACTTCATAAATATTTAAAATACAAAATAAAAAATAGACTAAAATCAATTTTAAATCAAAAAGAAACATAAAAAGATAAAAAAAATCAATTTCAACACACAAAAAATTTAATAAATAAAGTAAAATAACATTTTATTTGATTTAAAAATCAATTTAAATAAAGATATAACTATATTTCAGAAGATTTTAACATAAAATGATCGAATATGGAAACAAAAAGCTACACAAAATCATACGATCTACCCAAAAACACCTGGGATGAAATGTTTAATGACTCAGAAACGGTAAGAGAAGAGTACAAAACTGTTATGAACTACCTCGATCTTGAGTCGACCGAAGAGCTCAACAAAAAAGAAGAACTATCTAAAGCACTTTTCATGAGCCAGGGCATCACCTTTACCGTATACAATAGCGGCGAAGGCGTAGAAAAGATCTTCCCTTTCGATATCATCCCCAGAATTATTACTGCTGAGGAATGGGCTTTTATAGAAAAAGGAATTAAGCAGCGAGTTACCGCGCTGAACCTCTTTCTGAAAGATGTTTACAGCGACCAGTTTATCATCAAAGACGGAATTGTTCCGATCGATGTAATTTACTCTTGTCCACATTTTTTACGAGAGATGGTCAACGTGAAAGTCCCTCACGACATCTACATACACATTGCGGGGATTGACCTAATCAGGGACAACGACGGCACTTATTATATCCTTGAAGATAATGTCCGCACTCCTTCGGGAGTTAGCTACATGCTGGAAAACAGGGAAATTACCAAACGTCTATTCCCCGATCTTTTACCTCAATGCAAAGTAAGAAGTGTGATTGAATACCCTACTGTCCTCTACAACAACCTGCTTTCACTTGCACCACATGACGTTGCCGATCCTACAATAGTTTTGTTAAGTCCGGGTAGTTTCAACTCAGCGTATTTCGAACATACCACACTGGCCCGTTTAATGGGAATTGAGCTGGTGGAGGGACCTGATTTAATTGTCGAAGACCATAAGGTGTATATGAAAACTACCGCAGGACTGCAGCAAGTGAATGTGATTTACCGGAGAGTAGATGATGACTACCTTGATCCGCTAGCCTTTAATCCAACCAGCCTACTTGGTGTTGCCGGGTTAATGAATGCTTACAGAAAAGGAAATGTAACCATTGTAAATGCGGTAGGAAATGGTGTAGCCGACGACAAAGCTGTATACGTCTATGTGCCAGACATGATAAAATACTACTTGAATGAAGAACCCTTACTTAAAAATGTACCAACTTACCAATTAGGAAACGCAAGTGAGCGGGCCTACGTATTCGAAAATATTTCCCGGATGGTAGTTAAGCAAACCAATGGCAGCGGGGGTTATGGCATGTTAATGGGACACGCTTCAACGGAAGAAGAAATTGAAGCATACAAGTTGGAAATACTGAAAGATCCACGACAATTTATTGCACAGCCTACTATCAGCTTATCATCCTCACCATGTTACATGCAAGGTAAATTACAACCCAGAAGGGTCGATTTTCGTCCGTTTGCACTTTGCGGCCCTAATGGGATAGACATTATTCCCGGAGGATTAACAAGAGTAGCACTTAAAGAAGGCTCACTGGTTGTAAACAGCTCTCAGGGAGGCGGCAGTAAAGACACCTGGGTACTTTCTAAATAAACAACAATAAGATTAAACACAGAATCACTATGTTAAGCAGGGTTGCTGAAAGCCTATACTGGCTGAGCCGTTATATCGAAAGAACAGATGGCATGCTACGCATGCTTAAAATAAATTACGCTTCCTCGCAAGATGCGATCTCAGAGTTTTCATGGAGTCCGGTTATGCACTTATTTTGCGACCGGAATGACGAAAGACTGGAGGCCATGGAATTTAACAGTCGTACTGTACTACAATACATGGTGATTGACAAGGAGAACCCCAACTCTATCCTCAACATCATCACGCAAGTACGGGAAAATGCAAGAAGCGTGCAAGACCACATTACCAAAGACGTATGGCAGTGTCTAAATGAATATTACCATACAGTAAAGGACCCTAAACTAAACGCCATGTTGAAAAAAGACGACCCGATATCCGTATTAGACATTCTGATTAAACAAGGAATGCTATTTTATGGCATTACAGAAATCACCATGGCAAGGAACGAAGGAAGTAGCTTTATGCGCATCGGGAAATACCTGGAGCGCAGTATTCAATCGGTAAATATATTGGACATTAAATTTGGATCGGTAGACCACAACCCGGACTTACTGACAAACACCAACTACTGGAAACACCTTTTGTTTTCTATAGGCGGATACGAACTGTACCTAAAAACCTATAGACAGGGTTTTGAAGCCGAAAACGTACTTGACCAGGTTGTACTGAACAATGAATTTCCGAGGTCTGTTATCTATTGTATCAATCAACTGTTCAAATATTTTGAAAGATTAAAAGGCGACGGGCACATTACCGCAGGAAATCTTGCTTTCCTTATTGGCAGGCTCCAAAGCAAAGTAAAATACAGTTCTATAAAGGGTTTAAAAAAAGGAGACCTTCACCTATACCTCGCGGAAATAAAATCCGAACTCTATGGCATAGGAAATGCCTTTAATCAAACTTGTTTCAACATATACTAAGCACCATGCCGGAATTTAAAATCAAACACATCACCAAATACACTTACGAATCTCCGGTAAGAGAAAGCGTAAACCACATTATCCTCTACCCTATTGAAGATCAATTCCAGAGCGTAATTAAGCACACCCTTAAAATTTCGGGCAATCCGAAAGTAGATGTATTTACTGACTATTATGGCAATAAAATTGGCTTCTTTGCTTATAGCGAGCGACACAGAGAGCTAGAAATCTATTCAGAACTTACTGTGGCCACCATAGCTAAAGAACTCCCATCAGAAACCATGTTCAGTGAGATGCAGTGGATGGAACTTGAAAAACTACGGTATCAGGTTCCCTATATTGATTACCTGAAATGGGAAGCTTTTAATGAACTTGATGAACTCAAAAAGATCACAGAACAATTCCTGCAGTCGGATTTAACGCCCTATCGGGTAGCCATGGACTATTGTCAATATGTATATGGACATTTCAAATACATACAGGGTGTAACAACAGTACAAACTCAGATAGATGAAATCTGGCAAATCAAATCAGGTGTCTGTCAGGACTTCGCACATATTCTCTGCCAGATGTTGCGTATGGCTAAAATCCCGGCAAAATATGTAAGTGGCTACATTTGTCCCAATAAAAACGGCATTCGCGGAGAAGGTGCCACCCATGCCTGGGTAGAAGCTTACATACCCGACTATGGCTGGCTGGGTTTAGACCCGACAAATAACTGCATTGCTAACGAAACATATGTAAGATTGGCGCTAGGCAGAAGTTTTACGGACTGTTCTCCGGTAAAAGGTGTTTACAAAGGTCCATCCAATCATAAGCTTACCGTTCAGGTAATTATTGGTTACGACAACGGGACATCAGATACACAAGAACCTTTCGCCGAAGAGAATGACTTAATCGCAGTGTCTGTGATTCCTACACAAGGCAATAGCTACCGTCGGAATCTCGAGCTTATGCAGCAAATTCAACAACAACAACAACAACAATGAAAAGTACTAGATAACACCAGATCAGTGCACATCAAAATCTAAGCGATAATTGAACTTAAACTTCAAATCACTGTTGTCGGTTATTTTACTCACATAGAAATTAATAGGAACACCATAATCTGCATTTGAATAGCTTCCTCCGGCCGCTAGGGACTTAACGAACAGCTGAACCTGATCATAGCCCCTAGCGGCCTCAATGTTACTGACATCCACAGCTTTAAAACCCCGCATGTATACCGTAACAACAGCCTCAGTAAATAAATTTTTATCTTCAACACTTCCCTGGCCGTTTTGAACGTTCTGGAAAGATGCTTTTATTTGCTGGAAAGAAGCATCAGATTCAATGGCAATGATGGCGCTGCGACCATAAGTTACATTACTAACATACACCGGATTACCAGATATTAACGCCGGATCAACACCAGCCTCAAAAATCCTATGCTCACTGGCAGGAAAGTCAACCGCAATATTGAACAATGACAGTTCATAATTAACAAAAAAACCAGTTTTCTTTTTGATATTACCCTTATCGTTAGCTTTTTTTATTACTAACTGGGAAAAATCCCAATTCTTGCCGGTTGTGATCGAAATTTCACTATAATTCCTGAATTCAGTGCCATTGCTATAAGTGAAACCATCTACTTGTTTTCCGTTAGCCTTTAAAGAATTTTTAATAAAGTCATTTGAGCCCGCCAATGAAGGTATGAGCGTTGTCATAAATGGATCAAAACTAGGTGAGGTACTGTAAATAACCAGCGGATTTTGCTTGTAAACAGTGAACACAAATGGCTTATAAAGCAAGTTCTCCATACTGTCCCCCTGAAGTAAGGCTCCTGGAAATATGTTGTTATTAACCAACCCCGGAAAAGACAAAGCGCCATCCCTAAAATCTTCAGCCGTTTGCACCTTAAAAGAGATGCCAGCGCTATCTGCCCAAACACTATCGGACACCACTGCATACCAGGCGTTTTTATTCACGGCCGATCTTATAGAATCAATTTTAAAAGCCTTAGCACTCACCTTAGGTTCTTCAGTAACCGGAGGAGTAACGGTTGGCGGTACAAGAGATTCAGTTTTCTCTGCCTTTTTACAGGCAATAAAAGTAGATGAAAGCAATAAAAGCAGAATGAAATAACGGATCATAGAAAGCGTATAGTGGTTTTACATAGAGAGATGACAGCAAAGATATCATTATATAGCTATCAATTCCTTTTAGGGGGCTGAACTGATAAATTCATAGTCAAGGGTCTGCCCGTTGCCGGAAACGATTGCTTTTACGGTTCCACCTTTCCGGGTATAAGCAATCTTTTTAGGAAAGTCGTGTTCGGGGTTTTCACATACGAAGGCATCTTTGCTGATGGAGGTCAGCTTGAAATTAACAGGTCCAGAATCACCGGTAACAGTAACGGTATAAAAGATATCGCCTCCCTTGATGCTTAACTCCAGTTCTTCTACAAAAACAATTTCCTTTCCCTTAAGCGTCACACCCTTTCCTGTGAATTTAGTATTAGACACCTTAGACCAGTTTTCATACCCTGATTGCCCGGGTTTGGAATTTGTGCGCTGCCACTTACCGATCAGCCAATGTAGTCTTTTAAATTTTTGAGCCGTGTTTTCCTGTCCGCATACCATGTTACTGAAGCCGAAAATAAACATAACAGAAATAAGGAGAGAGAATCGTTGAATTTTCATAATCTTTTTCTTTCAAAATTACGATTGAGCAATGTTTGTGTATTGTACAAAACCGACGATGGTTACAGAAAATCATTTATTGAGAAAGAAGTTGGCCATATTTGGCGCTTCAAAAAAATAAGCAGAGGGATCTTCACCCGTAAAAGCTTTAAAGTTGCGAATGAAATGAGATTGGTCGTAATAACCTGACTCATAGACAATATCTGACCAGCTGCGTTTTTTATCCCTGATCAGCTGAAATATATAATTGAAACGGATGATCCGTGCGTAATATTTCGGCGGGAGCCCTATGTACTTTTTGAAAAGCCGCTGAAGCTGACGTTCGCTCTTCTTCCCTGCCAGACACAGATCCTTAACACTTGCCTTACCGTTGGAATCAAAGATAAGCTGCAGCACTTCCTCTAAAGGATTTTCAGTAGCTGATTTACTAAGCGCGAGAAAATGGTCATCCAGACGCTGTTTAAGAATCTGCTCGTTTTCAAAAGGAAGAAATCGATCCTTCAACCCGGCCAGCTCCGGATGAGGAAAGGTATCCAGGGCAACAATCTGATCAAGATAACATTCCATGTTCAGACCGAAGAGCTGGGTAAGCGCCGCGGGTTTGAGTTTAATGGCAAAAGAGCCGGTCTCTGCTGTATTCTCCAGGTGAAAATTGCTGCTGATCTGCCCAGCCAGCAGGTTTGCTGTTTGCGTATACCAGGGTCCGCTTGTTTTGGCCCTGTAGACGCTGCCGTAGTTAAAAATAAGCTCTGTAAACCCATCGGGAATAATTTTCTCTACCCGTGGCGCAGGATCATCACTGTGCATCATCCAGTAGCATTCGATCAACTTTTCTAAACTTGGATGAGGTGATATCCTGGTGAATTTCATGAGATGGTAATTGAAATATAAATATATAAACGATTGCCAAAAAAATTGATTTTAAATTTGCGTAACCAAATGGTATCCCATATATTTGTAACCACATGGTTTCGAATATATGGAATTAAGAAGAGATGTATTTCAGGCAATCTCCGACCCCACCAGGCGTGAGATTATTGATTTACTGAGTGATCAATCCTTGAACCTCAATGCAGTTGCAGGACATTTCAGCATCACCCGGCCAGCTATATCCAAACACATCAAAATTCTGGAAGAGTGCGGGTTAATAACGGTGAAGCAGGACGGCCGGGAGCGCTATTGCAGAGCTGATGTACATAAGCTAAAAGAAATCGACAAATGGCTGAATCGATACAGGAAATTCTGGAACCATAAACTAGATGCCCTTGGCGATTTTCTGGAGCGCGGGGAAAACGAAAAATCATCAGAAGATAATCCACTTAAAAATAAGTAATTATGGAAACAAAACCACTAATTGTAGAACGCAGCTATAATGCACCAATTGAAAAGGTATGGAAAGCCATTACCAATAAGGACCAGATGAAAGAATGGTACTTTGAACTTGAAGAATTCAAAGCAGAAAAGGGATTCAAATTCCAATTTAGCGGAGGTGATGAAAAGGAGCAATACCTCCATGTTTGCGAAGTGATTTTTGTGGATCCACCCAATAAGCTAAGTTACAGCTGGACTTACCCTGAACATAACGATGGGTATTCCGTGGTCACCTGGGAACTTTTTAAGGATGGAGAACAAAAAACCCGGTTAAAACTGACCCATGAAGGGCTTGGCAGTTTCCCTAAAGACAGCCCGAATTTCGCTGTCACCAGCTTTACTGAAGGTTGGAATTTTATACTTGGAAAGTCACTAAAAAATTACCTGGAGCAGGATAGCAAGCAGCCATAAGTTTTATAGCAAACATCGTCATCTTCTTTGGTTAGCCAAAGGAGATTTTTTATTTAATGGCTACGTTGATCACCATGGCAATGTGGCTATTAAAGAAACTAAATAGGAAATGAACAGCATTTTTAAAAAAAGGCAGGGTGAACTTTCGTTATCTCTGATTTATCGTGACTTAGCGTTGCATAAGTCCCTGTTTTATCATTATCCAAGGCCTGACCAGAAAACTTTCCCGACCTGAATTCATACCAAAGATTCATCCAATTTTTCGGCAATCAACAACACTACTTTCCGCTCTCATTAAAAAGAAACCTGTCGATAAGATTGTCTAAATATTCCCTCGACAGCAATGCAGGATCGTGATACTGCATTGTCATCGTCTCTTCATCCACAATGAGTTTGCCATTAGTGGAATGGATCACAAAAGTATTGTCCTGAACAAAACTGGAAACATAAGTGCCAATTTTCGGAGAGATTTCTGAGAGCCTGAACATTAATTCGTGAAAGATAAATACGGGATAATTCATAAGCCAAAATTAAATGAAGTAAACTTGAATTTGAGATTATCATTTTGTAATCAGCACCAATTTTGATTACATAAATTTAATGGTAAAAAACGAAGAGGGTATGCGCATTGGAAATAGTCAGGCCCTCTATTTTTTAGTATCGGAATGTAACAGTTCGTCGGACTGCTTCTTCAACTCATCCAGCTTTTGATTAGTTTGCTGACTTCTTTTTCTTAGCTTAATCAGTCGTGTCAATAAATCGAGCATTTTCCCATTCGCAAGGGGCTTTTTTTCATTTAACTTTTCCATAAGCCAAGAATTCATTACCCGAATTTACGAGCAAATCATCAAACAATCAACACTTTAACACAAAACTTACAAACATTTATGAATTAGGCAAGCTACTATCTCCAGCATGGAAACAAAAATAGAAATGCACTAAAATGGCTTAAATAAACTTAATTCTAACGATATTGAATATTTTTTTTTTGCCGGATAATATGAAAAACAAGCAAACTGCAAAGCATAAAAACATTGCCAGGACAAGTGCCATCTTGCCTTTTGTGATGGTGTTTACTAATCTTTGTTATGCGCGGGAAACTGTAGCACTACAAAGGAACAGGATTTATGGCTCGGGTAAACGGAAAAAAAACGGAGCGGCCAGGACACCTGCTAAAATGATTATTAATATTTGGTAAGGATTCGCCCGTCATTTGGTTAGCCTCAAAAGCCCGATGGGTGTCGCGGCTTTTTACTGTAAAAAAATAAATTAAAAGCTGACCAGACGCTTAAAAATGCCTAGTCAGCTTTTAATTTCCAGCCTGATGTTAAAGAAACTGCAAAGCAGCAAGAGTCCAAAAGAACGCTTGCTTTTTCCGGTTTTATATCTTTACCTTTTTAAATCTGTAAATAATGCAGCCTTCTCTTTATTTGTTTTTTTAAGACTAAAGGAATCAAAGACTTCTCCAGAAGCCTTATATGCCGTGTAAATTAGTTTATCATGGTCAACAGATATGATTTGGAACAGTTGTGTATTTTCTGCAAATACATCCATCCACCGTGGTGTCACATCTATTTTGTACATTTTTGGGCCCGCTACTGAGACCACATACATGGGACCTCCTACCTTTCCTGAAACACCCGTCGGTAAATTCTGTCCACGACTGTAGGTATGATCATGTCCCTGCATCAGTATGTCTACATGGTACTTATCAAACAGCGGCTTAAACAGCTCTCTGAATTCTTTATTGTCCCTACCTTTTGCTGTAGAATAGATTGGATGATGATAGGTGATCATCGTCCATTGTTTAGGATTGTTCTTCAACACCCCTTCCAGCCATATAGCCTGAGCCTTCATGGAGTTGGAATCCAATACGATCATCTGGGAGTTCAATGAGATGAGACGAACATTTGCATAATCGATGAAGTATACAGATTCTTCCAAACCTTTGGGTCCATTCTCAGGCAAGGTATATTGGGCACGCCAATGTGGATCTAAGGTCAGGGTCTTTTGTTCATCTCTGAAGTATTCATGATTTCCAGATGACGGGATACTTGGGATCATTCCGTTAATGAAACCACCACCAAAATGCCACTCTCCCCATTCATTATCATTGTTGCAGCGATTGATCAAGTCGCCTGCATGAACAATAAAACGTGCATCGCCATGGGTGGCAAATGCTCTTCTGATTACCCTCGACCATTTTGACTTGATATCATTCTGAGCATCGCCCAAATAAATGAATGAAAACGGTTTCACTGTTGCCGGTGCAGTCCGAAACTGAAACCACTCGCTCCAGTTCTTACCATCTCCTACGCGATAGGTATAAACTTGATCAGGTTTTAAACCAGTCATGATCGCGCTGTGGTAATTTGCTTTTTCATATTCTACTCCCTGGAGCGTGGTCGACAGGGCCACAAATTCTCCGGAATTGTCTTTTCCGAGATCGGGCGAGCTGTCTTCCATTAATACCTGGGCATAGCTTTTAAGTACGGTAGTGTCGGTACGCCAGGTAACTGACTGTGTAGTCATCGGATCGGCCGACCAGGTCAGGATAATTCGATCTGGAAATGCTGAAGCTTTGAACGACTGTCCATTAGCCAATTGAAACCCTAAAAGGGCTATAATGACCATGATAATTTCTCTGGTAATGTTTTTCATCATTAAAAAGGGTTGTATTTAAAGCCTGCGTTGGCCCACGTTGAAAAATATTTATGGTCATTTGGTCTGCCATCGCCGTAATCCAGAATGGTTTGGGCATTGTTGATGTTACTGATACCCATAAAGATGGTAAACTTCTTGTTGATCCGCTGAGAAGCAGAAAAGTCTAGCTGTACTCTGCCTTTTTCCATCAGGTCATTGGCTTGCTCTTCTGCAAGCTCACTGATAAAAGTTTCATAGAAATTTAACGAAATGCGGCCTGAAAAACCATATTTCTCATAAGACAGAGAAGCGTTACCTACCTTAGGACGCATGGAAGGCAAACGTACGGTTCGCTCACTTACAATGCCGGGTACTTTAAACTTCGACTGGATCTGTGTAAAGTTTCCATAGATACCCAAACCGTTTAAAAATCCAGGCAGGAAGGTCAGCTGCTGCTGCCAGGCAATTTCATAACCATACACATGTGCGTTGGCACCATTCACAGTCTGCGTTACCTGATACTGATCAAACTGGCCACCCTGTTGTGTATAAATACTTTCATAAATATAATTTTCTATGTTCTTATAAAAGATACCTCCTGATAGTAAACCGAGTGATTTCAAGTAGTGTTCAAATAGGAAGTCGACATTGGTGGAGGTAGCCTGATCCAAATCCGGGTTCCCTTTCTTCATTCGCTTTCTTCTGGGTTCAACTTCCTGCCATGGAACCAGGTCATAATAACCAGGACGGGAAAGCGATCTGGTAACCGCTGCCCGCACGTTGGTACGCTGATCTATGGCATACTTCAGGTTCAGACTTGGAAAGAAGCCCTCAAATGCAGACTTGGTGTTTACTTTATTTGTACTTACGTATTTTCCTTGATTGTCAAACGATACAATGTTGCCCCGGTAGTCAAACCCCGTGCGCTCATACCTCAGTCCGGTAATGATGTCAAGTTTATCCAGTGTCAATTTACCCATTACATAACCTGCTCCCATGGTTTCCTTACCGCTATAAGAATCCGGATCAGTATTTTGTCTGATATAAGTTTCATCACTTTCAAAAAGCGACAGGTTTTTCTGATAATAATCTTCCATCAGGTACCCATTGGCAATCGCTCCTGAAAGATCATACTTGCCATTGAAATAATCCTTTCTGGAATAATCAGACAAAAAATTATCCATAGATACCTTACCTGTCTTCAGGGTGTATTGGAAATAATCTCTGGTATGGTCATCTTCTTTATACCTGTAACGTCCTCCGAACTTAAACATCAGTTTATTCTTCTGGCTCAGGTTAAAAGTCCGCTGCACATTGAATGATCCTTGTCCATCCTTGTCATGAGCGATCTGGTGCCTGTTGACATAAGAGGAAGTGGTATAATTGGCCGCATTGTTCACATCGCCATTTGTAAAGGCAAACTGCGGAGCGCGCGGATCGCTGATGTCTATGCCTGCATTTAAACCACCATAAGTAAAATATCCGTCATAGTAAATCGGCTGATCGTATAAACCACTAGCATAGGTGAGGTCCAAATTCAACCTCCAGTCATTGACAATCGCTTTAGTACCAACTGAAAAGCTCAACAAATCTCTATGGTAATCTCTGGGAGAACCACTAGCGCCTATGCTGATGTCTGAAGCTGTGTTCTCATCTGTATATTCCCCAATGTTATAGCTTTTTGTGCCCCTTGTTTGTAGTTCGTAAAACTTGTTGTACGACGTTCTTGCATAGATTTGGATTTTCTCTGTAGGAAAGAAGCTTAGTTCAGCCTGGAGCCCGAGGTTCTCACGGTGCAGGTCTGAGCCTTCCAATTCAAGATTAGATAACTTCATTTTTTCTACTCCCGCAATCTCGTACGTATCATAATCTTTCTGAACCCGATCTTCCCCTCTGTAGGTATTGCTATAATTTACGCCGACCAGGTAACCCCATTTGGTATCTCTGCGACTAAAATCAAATGAGCCGTCAAAGTTTTGCTTACCCAATAGAAAATTATTACCAAATGAACCCTTCACCTGCATTTGCTGAGTACCCGACTTTGGTGTCTTAGAAATGATGTTCACTGAACCAGATGTTCCATCAGCATCCATATCGGGAGTGAGGGTTTTGTTGACTTCTATGGCCTCAACAGTAGACGACAAAATACCATTCAGATCAATATCCCTTGAATTGGTTTGTGTAGAAGGCAGCCTGTTTCCATTAAGTGTGATAGATCCCATACTCTGATCCAGTCCTCTGATGATGATGTTTCTTGGCAAGCCATAACTATAGTCCATCGCAATCCCTGGCACACGTTGCATGGCTTCCCCAACAGTAGCATCGGGAAAGCGCTCAATCTGCTCCTGAGAAAGCACATACTTGATGTTGTCTGCGTTACGCATATTGCTCAATGCTATGGCCTCTCCTCTTCTAATCCCTGTTACTGAAATTCCCTTCATATCGTTACTTTGGCTTTCCAATTTCAGTTCCATCTTTGCCGTTTCACCATCGGTTATATCTACAGTAAATGATGTTGTTACATAACCAATATAGTTCACCAAAAGTGTAGCTTTTCCTGGTTTTATGTTGTTGATTACAAAATAGCCATTGGCATCGGTAACGTACTTTTGGTTGGTTTCTTTCAAAAGCACTGTTGCATAAGGCAAAGTCTGGTTACTTACCTTATCCTTTACATAGCCTACTGCCGCACCGGGCTTTGGAGCTCGGATCTGCAGTTCTGCTTTTTTAAGTACAACCATAGTCCCGTCTTCAATAAGGCGCAGGTTGTTTTTTTGCAATAAAGGCGTCAATATTATCCTAGCCGTTTTGGCCTCATCATGGATAGTTACTTTTGCATCGACAATTTCCTTGTTCGTATACACAAAACTGACCCCTGTTTTCCTTTCAATTTCCTTAAGCAGATCGGTGAAAGCCACATTACGCATATTAATACTAATGCGCTTATCCAGTCCGCTTTGACCACGTACTGCAGAAGCCGCTACCAACTGAATGGAGATCACTGAAATAAGACTAATTACTAAACATGCATGCATAATTATTTTCATAAGGCGCCTAGCCTCATTAATTTTTTTCATAAATTTGAGTTGTTTAAATTTTTACGATTTAAATGATAAGATATAGTCAACGGTTCGCCGCCGTTTGGCTAAGAATTAAGGCCGTTCCTGCGCAAACAGGATCGGTTTTTTTATTTGTTGCTACTGCATGATCCTCCTCCTTCTATGTAAATGGTTTGTCCTACAAATTTTGATCGTATGTTCATAGAGAGATTTAGTGTTTTAAGAACTTCGTTTATAGATTTGTTCCTGAATCTTGCAGTCAGCTTGCAACCGGTATAGTTAGTTTTTCCGGTATTGATTTTGATGTTGTACTTTCTTTCTAAGGCTTCAAAAACTTCATTAAACGGAGTCTGTTCAAAGATCAGTTCACCTGACACCCAAGAATCTACATCACTACTGGAAATGCTTATTTTATGGGCCACAGACTTTCCCCTGTTATATATCAATTTTTCACTTGGCAATAGAAATACTGCCTTAGTAGTTTCAGATGTGGTTACCCCGACCTTACCCGAATTGACGGCAACTACCATAACCCCTTCGGTATCATAAGCCCGTACATTGAAACTGGTTCCATAAACCGTAGTATTCATTCCTGCGCTACTGACGACAAAAGGATGTGATGAATCATGCGTGACTTCAAAATATGCTTCTCCTTTCAGTTTCACCAACCTTAGCTTATTGTCTCTAAAGTCACGTTTATAGCGAATTTCACTTCCTGAATTCAGCCATACGAGTGTACTGTCAGGCAATAAAACCCTGATCATTTTACCTGCTCCCGCACTTTTCAATACCCATTCTTCAGGCTGCGCTGAGTTTTGAGCTGATCGGTAGTAAAAAAGCGCTGTAAGCAGGAAGATACCGGTCATTGCCGCAGCCAGGCCGTACTTCCACCAACGGGCAGCATTATCTACCAGTGTAAGCTGAGGTGTTGGGTTTGT
Source organism: Pedobacter sp. 05T44 (assembly GCF_056395985.1). Classification (NCBI taxonomy): domain Bacteria; kingdom Pseudomonadati; phylum Bacteroidota; class Sphingobacteriia; order Sphingobacteriales; family Sphingobacteriaceae; genus Pedobacter; species Pedobacter sp. 05T44. The sequence goes on along the minus strand of NZ_JBFTKO010000002.1, from coordinate 144,079 downwards.
TTCAGAAATTCTTTCTCTTACGATTTCAAAATCTAGCTGTTCTTGAGCAGGTAACTTCTCTGTCAACTTCCAAAGCACTTGTATCTTTAAATATTCCTCTTGGTGTCCTCTATTTTCGATAAGCCAGGCATCAAGCATGGCCGCCGACTCGGCGGTCTCTTCAGCAGACAATCGCTTAACAATACAATCCCATAATTTATTATCCATAATTATCCTCTTTCAACAGTAAAGACAATTGTGCAGGCAGAAAATACGGGCTGTAATCGGTTAAGCTTCTGTTAACTTTCTATGAATTAAATGTTGGGACCGATCATAGATAAACTGCATACTTTTTGAAAGATGGTCTTCTACAGTTCTAACCGAAATCTGCAGCAATTCCGCTATCTCTGCATAGCTGAATCCTTCTATTCTGTGCATTTTAAAAACCAGTTGCCGCCGCTCGGGAAGTTTACTAATAAGAAAATGTAGAAAAACCAGTTGCTCAGATTCACTGGTAACCTCATCGGCAAAGGAAAGATCAGAAATTGCAGTGAGGTCATCCTGCTCAAGTAAAGTCAATGAGTTGTTCTTATACTGCTTCAGGTAATTAAGCGCGGAGTTTTTTATCGCCCTGAACAAGTAGCCTTTTAAGTTATCAGGACTGGTTTTGTTAAACCAAAGCTGCACAAATAGGTCGTTCACCAAACTGGCAGCGGCTTCTTCATCCTTTACAAAATAAAGGGCATATTGATGCAGCATGCCACTCCAGCGTTTATAGAGCACCTCAAAATTAACCAGCTCTTTATTTGACCCCATGATATTACCCGCAAAACTCGGCAAGGGATATAAATAAGATATTAATTGTGGGTTACTTTTACTTTATTGTAAAAAGATTTTTTTGCAGGTCTGAGCTCATGCCCACTGGTGTTTTCCCATGTTAAATTTTTAGCTTGCTATAAGCGCAAAGTAGGACAAATCATTAAACTCATTGGTATCTTATCAATCTCAGCTAAATTTTAAAAAGTATATCCCTATGCCTTTCTTATTGAAACTGATCTGCTAGGATTAAAATGATGATCTCCCGCTATGTATGATATTAGCTAGTTTTAGTTTGTATATTTTAGGAGTATCTATAGCGCATCCCATAGTTAAAGTGGCGGTGCCAGCGATATTAAAATCAAAACCCACCTTTTCTCCAGCTATTTTTAAGGTCTGGGAGAGACCAGTTGCTTTTATTACATTAGTATACTTAACTCCATTAAGGGTAAGGGTATCACCATATTGCTGAGTTGCCGAGGATGATGATACAATTTCAATTAGCCAATAGTCTTTTGAAGTATCCTCATTACAGCTCTCCTTTCCAATTACATATCCGCTGGCCATCTCATAGGGGGATTTAAATGGATATTTATTGTTGCACCCTACCACGATAATGAAGATTAGTGTTGAAAGATTTAATATTGTATGTTTTTTGTTCACTTGAATTTGCGTCTAAGGGATCAATTACCTTATTTCTTAGGTAGTGATCGATCAAAGGGGAGAATGGTATAAGACCAATTTCCCTTTTTTTAGTTTATACTTCAAAGATGTACCTGCGAGCTGGTGATCAAGAATCTGTTTCAAGGAGACCTCTTTATAACTGCTCCCTTTTGCCTGATAGGGTGCCAGCACCCGGATATTGAATTCAAAAGTTGTACCCACGCTCAACTGGAGTCGATAGATGACACTTTCCAGTATTTCTGTCGGATAAACGATGATACTGATCTTTTTTTCCAGCATCGTCACCTGATCATAGCCGTAAGGGAGATCTGCAGGACAGAAGGTGGCCATCCAGCATAACAACAGAATTATATTTTTAGGCATTTGGCTTTTTCTTTAACTGTCAGATATGATCTTTATCATGCTTTTCAGGCTTCAGCTCTGACTGGTTCAGCTCTCGCTCTAATTTTTTCTGGTCCTTCCTGTTCCTGCGGATCAGGAATAGGATCAGGGCAATGACCAAGATCAGGACGGGTACGACAACCAGGTAATTGATTTCCATAATGTTTTTTATTGAACTGATACAGAGACAAATATAAAAACAGCATATGAACTGTATGTTAACCGTGAATTTTTTAATTGCTCAGCTGATGTGTTTGTAAATAAACCGGGCCAGCGACTGCCGGCCCGGAATTGAGCATAATCAAACTTGAAACTTATTTTAAAAACATTTTCCGGATTGCATTATTTCCTGCATCGACGATATAAATATTACCATCTTTATCCATAGCCATGTCATCTCTGTTGCGGAACTCTGCATCCATCAACCCTCCATCTTTATATGACCCACTAGTCGATTGACTGGAAACCGTGCTCAGTTCATTAAGCGTAATATTCAGCTTTCTGGTTGTTTGTTTAAAACCATCAGAGAAATAGAAGTTGCCTTTTCCGTCGTAAATGAATCCTTTTGGAATAGCCAGCATCGATTGATTTTTAGGGCCATCAGAATTTCCAAATTCACCATTTCCTGCCCATCCACGAAGGTTTGACGCATCGATCAGGCCAAAACGATTAATTAAAAGATTATCATTATCTGTATAGTACAGGTAAGGACCTATAATGACAGGCCTCGAGGCTTCATTCCCCCCATAAAAACCTCTTACAGCCGTTCTGACTCCAGACTTATCAACCTTTGTTAAACTATACTGCGTTTGCACATATAAATCTCCATTATCATCAATAGCCAGTTTACCAGGTCCATTAAGGTTTACTGCGTAGGTATTTACCACACCTGCAGGTGTAATTTTACGAATGCTGTTATTTAAACCGTCGACAACGTATAACACATCCTGCTTGTCAATTACGATACCCGAATTAAAGCTAAAATTAAACCGCGCTGCAGTACCTGTACCGTTCTGATTACCGGTTTCTCTTGTCGGGCTTCCTGCGAATATCGAAACAACGCCTTCTGGAGTAATCTTTTTAATTACATGGTTATTAAGTTCCATCACAAATACGTTTCCACGGCTATCTACGGCAATACTTGCACCACGCTCACTGATATCCAGAACTGTTTGATTTGGCCCACCCGCTAAAGTCATTACACCTGCACGGTTAAAGTTAACCGGTGACAATGCACTTTGACCTGCATTTACCACTTTTACCGGACCAGATGTTAATGCAGGTGGTGTAATTACCACCAGGCTGGTAGCTGTTGCACTGACTATCTGTGCTGCTAGCCCATTAAAGGTCACTGTATTTGCTGATGCAGTAGCACTAAACCCTGTTCCGGTAATGGTAACCCGTGTACCTGACAGGCCATTGTCAGGAGTCATTTTAGAAATGCCTAAACTCTGGTCTTTAAAATCAGGGCCCTGAACAATCTGATCATTTACATTCAAGATTACCTTCCCATCACCTGTTCCACCTGGAATAGTTAAGGTAACCTTAAAAGGCGTTGCAGTAAGAACAGTGGTACTTTTTCCATTTATAGTTACCTTATTTTCATCTGTATGCGGGCTAAAGTTTGATCCCAAAATGGTCATTTCAGCACCTGACGGCCCACTCAACGGCGTTACAGATTCAATTACCGGCATGGGCACAACTGTAAATACAGGTCCAGTCGCTTTTTGATCATTAATGGTAACCGATACCGGGCCGGTCTGCACATCGGCGGGCGCAACAACCACAAGATAATCCTCGGCCGCTTCAGTTACCAACGCGAGTTTACCATTAAAATCTACATGGTTACCGGCAGTTACTTCATCAAAACCACCTCCAGAGATTTTCACACGTGTACCTTTGCCACCACTTGCAGGCTTAATACCAGATATGACCTGGAACTTAAAGGTTTGTCCTGAAGCCTCTTTTCCATTTACCTTAACGGTTACCGGACCGGTGCCTGCGTCTTCAGGCACTTCAGCTACCAGCAGATTGTCACTGGCACTCACTACAACAGCCATTTTCCCATTTATGTACACTTCTGCCGGGCCTGTTGTACTGCTAAAACCAGCACCAGTAATACGAACATGTGTTCCAGCAGCCCCGTTTACCGGACTGATCGCCTGTATACTTAGTTCCTGATAAGTATAATTACCAATACTGATGCTTTCCTCATTTACTTTCATTATAATGGCACCGCTTGTTGCCGAAGCCGGTGCACGCATTACCACGGCAGTAGAGCTTGCGCTAACAATTTCAGCCTTTACACCAGAAAATGTGGCCGATATTTCATCGGCTTTATTGCTAAATCCTGTGCCTTCTACCGTTACCAGTGTGCCCTGGGCACCACTGTTTGGATAATAATCTGTAACCACCAGAGGCACTTTAACTAGTTCTGTCTTGTCCTTTTTACAGGCACTAGTGAACAAAATAAAAAGGCTTAGCACACCGATCCACTTATGCATCCCGGTATTAAATTTTCTTGAATAACTCATATCGTATATCATATTTCGTTTGATCTGTATCACTTAAAAAGTATATCTCGCTCCCAGTTGCAACTGCGTTCTTGAACCATAGTAATCAATACTATAAGGCTTACCAGGCGATTTAAACTGGTACAATGGATATTCACCCGAGTTTTGAGATGGAGGGAATAGCACCGGCGTTAAACCAACACTTGAGGTAGAGTTAAAAGTATTTGGAGAGAAATACTGAACTCCCCAACTCCTGTTGACTAGATTGGTGAGGTTCATTACATCAGCGGTAAACGTAATAAACTGCTTCTTATCGGCACTCATAAACAAGTCATGTGAAACATGAAGATCTGCCTGTACATTCCATGGCGTACGTCCTTCATTTCTTTCTGTAAACCCACCGCGCTTACTGCTTAAATATTTATCTGCATCTATAAAGCTATTAAAGGCCTCTGCCTGCTTAATGGCAGTTGAGGCAGCGTTGTCCTGGAAATAACGAACTGCCTCTTCTCTGTGAGGGATATAGGCCAGACTTACCTGTTGTGGCAATCCCTGGATGCTATTATTAACAACACCATAAGTAAACGGACTGCCAGATTGTGCACTTATAAACAAAGACACATTGGTTTTACCTGCCTTAGCCCACATTTTGTTGTAACTAATGGTACTTACAATACGGTTTCTGATATCGAAGTTACTATTGGACAACGTAGGGTTATTGGGTACCAGTGACTGATTCAACTGCCAGTTAGATTCCATTGAGTTACGCACACCATTGGAAAGGTCTTTTGATTGACCATAAGTGTAAGACACCGAAGTCTGCAGCTGATCAGCGATGTTTTTGCCAATAGTAGCTGTTAAACTGTAACGGTATCCTTTGCTGGTATTGCTAAGAAGATAGGTATTTGAAAAACGCTGATCTACCGTTCCGCTATATACCGGTTGCTGATGGTCTTTATCATAGCCATAATAGGTTGGATTGTCCTGTACATTCAATTGCTGAAACAATACATCTTTAATATTTTTAGTATAGATAGCTTCTACACCAAATTTCCACTGGCTAGCTGTAGTATAGTCCAAACCTAAGCTGGTACGCAATACCTGCGGCATCACAAAACCATTGTCAATTAAATCGATCTGGGTTTTGCCACTATTAGAATTATTGGTAATTGCACCGTTCTCGCGTATAAAATCGGCAATACCATTTGCACCACCGGCAAGCGGGTTGCTACCGGGCACAAAAGGTTTCTGATCAGCCTTCTGGTCAAAACCTCCAAAGCTATCGCCATTGTTATAGAATGCATACGCCAACCAGGCCATAGGAATTCGCCCTGTAAAAAGCCCTGCGCCCCCACGTAGAATGAGGCTTTGATCACCATTCCAATCATACCTAAAACCTACTCTCGGCGACAGCTGTATCTTATTCAAATAGTTGTTCGTAATCCTGCTTAAAGGTGTATAAGTATATGTGTTTCCAAAATAAGGATCGGCTGATGCTGTACGGGTCTTTTCGCTCAGTTCTGGTCTATCACCCAGATAAGCCATATCTGCTCTCAACCCGGGAATTACTTTCAGCTTTTCAGATACGCGGATTTCGTCCTGAAAATATAAACTATACAAATTGATATTAAACTTAGCACCCGGGTGCTGTTCAATATACGAACGGCTGTTGTCTTCATAACTGTAAGCACCACGAACACGGTAAGGATTGTTGCTGAGGTAATCTTCGATACTTAAGTAATCTACCCTCCCGTTCCATGCGTTTACAAAACCATAAGTGATGTTATAAAACTCATTATGTGTACCCATGGTAAGGGTATGCTTACCAATATTCCAGTTTAAATTGGCAGTAAGCTCTAATGTACGCTGTTTCATATCAAAAATACTGGCCTCACGATCGGTGCCTACGTAAATGGTGGTACCGGGTGTTCTGCCTGCAATTTGTACCTGCGGCAGACTTGGATCACCAAAGGGATTTCTTGAATCGTTTACAGCAGTAAAGCCTGCCAATAAATTACCAGATAGGCTATTATTAAACCTGCTTTTGAGTTCGGCCACTGTAGAACTCTGGTTATTCTTTTGCAAAAAGGCCATGCTGCTGAACCTAAAATCCTGCTGATCTCTGTCCATATGGGAAGCTTCAGAAATGATCGTGTTATTTCTAACTGCAAGCTGATGTTTGTCGTTGATGTTCCAGTCTAAACGATTAAAAAACTTGGTCGACTTGGCATAAGTATTAAACAATCCTGCAGTTCCGGCGTTAAAGAAATTGGCAGCAGTAATGTCAGCCGCATCTTTAGCACTTAAAATATGACCGGTTTCGGCAATACCTGCAATCAATTGTGAAGGATCTTGCCTATGAGTAATCTCCTCATTGCTAAAGAAAAATAATTTATTCTTGATAATGGGGAATCCCACACGAAAGCCGGTCTGGTAATCGTAAAAGTCGCTGTTCATTTTCCCTAGTGATCCTACCCTATCCTTGCCGGTTACCGCAGCATTACGGCCGAAACCATATATCGAACCACTTAAAGAATTGGTTCCACTTCTGGTTACTGCATTTACCGAACCTCCCGTAAAGTTGCCGATCTTAACATCATAAGGAGCTAAATAAACCTGCATATCCTCAATTGCGTCAATGGATATTGGATTAGTTCTGGTTGAGCTTCCTGCCATTCCAGAAGTACCCGACTGGCCACCCAAGGAAGGACTAAACCCAATGGCATCATTATTAATGGCACCATCAATTGTTACGTTGTTATACCTGAAATTGGATCCGCCAAAACTATTGTCTTTACTGGCCTGTGGCACTAAACGAGTAACGTCGGTTATACTCCTTGATACAGTAGCCATATTACGAACCTGATCGGCATTGATGTTTTTTCCTGAGCCATAAGTACTTGCCTGAGCTCCTTTTTTTGTGGCTTTAATTGCCACTTCCGTAAGTTGTTGTGCCTGGTCGCTCAATGCAAAGTTTAAAACGACTGCCGCACCCAAACGGATAGAGATTCCATCCCGCTTATCGCTTTTCATGCTCATCATAGTTGCTTCTACTGAATACGGGCCTCCAATACGAAGATTGGGCAAATAATAATGTCCGTTTTTATCTGTGGCTGTGGCATATTTTGTACCTGAAGCCTGATGTATCGCCGTAACAGAAGCACCCGGTAGCGGTTGTCCTCCGGCATCCAGCACGTTTCCATTTAAAGTACCACTGGTTTCCTGGCTTACCGCAGCAAAAGGCAGTAACATACACAGGAGTAAAAATATTTTGTAAATTGTATTTCTTACTGTCATCTCTAAAATCTTAATTACTGTGTAATTTTCAATAGGCTTCCAATGGTATGTACTACCCCATTACCGGTAAGTACATCCTGTTTTGTCAATTGGATAACCGATGTATTTCCTGTTCCTTTCAATTCAATACCTATAAATGCACCGGCGATCTGAGGATTAGGTTTAAGGATTACCTGAATAGATTTTCCATCAATCATGGTTTGGTCACTACGGTTAGATGTACCAGTACTTAGCACATAATCGTATACAAACCTGCGGTCAGACAAAATATGATAGCGCATTAAGCCCAGCAAAACTGCAGGGTCCATGCTATTGATTTCTTCAATAGTATGCAGTCCGAAGGCGGTCATTGCAGCATTACTTGGCGCAAATACGGTATATGGGCCCTGACCATTTAATGTTTCTGCTAGACCAGAACGTTGTAAAGCCTGATAAAACAGACTTAAATCCCTGTCTGAAGCGATGGCTTCTATAACCTTACTATGGCTGTATGGCTCCAGTACACGATCTATAACCTGAATTAATCCATTAGATGCACGTACATTTTTTGAGACTATTTTGGATCCATTAATTGTTAAAATGGTATCACCTTGTTTCACCCAATGTGTTACAAAAAGTTTACCTCCGTTAGCAGATTTGACCTCCTGGTTAAACAAAAAAGGCAATTTATCAAACTCATAAACTCCATTTAGGATGTGGTAATTCATGATAGAGGATACCCTGGAAGGATCCATACTTAAGATGGCTGTTGCATTTCCAAAACCCGCATTTTCAAAAGCATCATCTGAGGGTGCAATAGCGGTATACAAACCTTCCTTGTCAGTAATTTTGGCCAATCCTGTCCTTATCAAGGCAGTATTATAGACAGAAAGGTTAAAATTATCTGCTATAATTGCGCTGATCTTATTGTTATCGACAACTTTAACGGCATCATCCTTTTTACAGCCGTTAAGGATCATACTACAACTGATCAGCATAAGGAAAATGCCCAATGGCCTAATTGATATTCTATGTAAATAATTCATGTTTCTATTAATCTTTATGAGCTAATGATACCGGTCAGAATTTAAAATCCTTAGGCGGCATTAACCGGTTTACCGCATGTATTGGCCCCATTAAAGTGTTGATGTCTCCCTCAACAATGGTTGCGGCCGAGTGAGCGGATGATTTGACTTTTACAGTTACTTGTCCTGCTTCATTTTTACCAAAATCAAATGGCACATACATAATTGGAATAGTTCCCGAATACCCAGAGGTAGTCAGCGCATAGCCCGACAATAGTTTATTGTTCAGATCGTTCGAATAAAAACTATCCGGATTATCGTCTCCGGGGCCCCAACCGTCCCTTTCTTTAAAAATCCTACCCCAACGATGCATGGTCAATAAGGTATCCGTTGCATATCCGGTACCGACTTGCTCATAGGTATCCCAATCAAAATACGGAAGAGGATTACGGTTATTCAATGCCATCAAATCATCCACAGTCTTAAATCCTGCCTGATGAAACGCTTCATCTGTGGGAGCAAAAATAGATTTGAAGATCAGGTAATTATCGTCGATCGACAATCCTTTGGGAAATCGATCGCGATCAACTGCCCCCATCATAGCCTCATCCCAAAGCATATCGGTTTTGGTCATAATTTCAATATACATTCCAAAACGGCCATCATCCTGCAAAGCCTGTAACATTGTTTTTTCTGGTTTTTTCAGCACGTGATCTATTGGCCAGAAGGTCCCGTTTTTTGCCAGAGTAACAGCCGAGCCTCCGCTTTTTTTACCATTAATCAGCAATTCGTTGCCCGACACATTGATGTATTGTCGGTAGAAATAAGGATCGGTCTGGTATTGGTTATCATATCCCTTTACTTGTATATGGGTATTTTCCAGCAAGCTGATACCAATCGTATTTTCTCCCCTTTCACTCAGGTCTTTAGGGTTAACAGCCGCCGATAAAGTATGGTAAAGCAGCAAGCTATCCAATAAAGCAGGGCTGGTGTTATTAATGACTTCTAAAGTCATTCCATCTGCAGTAAACGCCGCATCACTTGGCACCAAAAGGGTTATAGGGGCATTACTACCTCTTTTTTCTATAATACTGTTCATATTGCTGCGTTTCCAGGCTGCTTTAAAAAGTACATATGGTGATGCCTCCAGCACCTGGTTCAGTGTAATAGTTAAATCTTCTGCAGGTACCTGCACACCTTCAACTTCAGGCTGAAATTCAGCTTTTCTGCAAGATGCCAATGTTATAAATAACAGGCAGATATTGATAAGTTTTAAATTCATCTTATTCTTGTTATAAATCATCTAATTACTCTTTATTGCCTGCTCAGGAAGGATTAAAATACCTTGAAGGTCTTGTACCAGGCCATTATCGGTAAGGTTATCTATCGCTTTCTGATCGTGTCCTTTTACATTAGTCACAATGTCATAAGGGAAGTTCTTATTCGTCCTTACTTCAATATTATAGCCAATAGATTGATCGTAAATGTTGTCGTAGTTGAACCTGCCGGCAGTAATTGTCATGATATAAGTATCATTAGCTACCGGATGATAGTAAAAGGAATCGTTGTTGATGATACTGAATACCACAAAATCTGACACAAAAAAGTGCTTCTTTCTCATCACATAACAGCCAAACAGACGGTCGCCGATATAACTATTTACATTTAAGCCGGCAATTACCTCCGCAGTCATACCATTCGCTTCAAACTCCTTATTTTTTGGGGCCAGTATGGTGTAAGGTCCCTCTGTTGCCAGTTCATCCCAGAATCCGAACTTCTTTAATCCGCTTACCAGGATGCTATATTCAGGTCTGGCAGACAACCAACCTTGTACGGTGGTATTTGCAGTAGATTTCATTACCCTGTCCAGTACATGTAAGGTACCATTTGCCAGCGTTACATCTTTTCTGCTGGCAAGTGAGCCATTAAAATATAAAGTATTGCTGTTATCTCTGCTAACAATGGAAGCATACAATTCAGTCCCCGCCAGTGTACGGTAACGCACATCTATCCCATTAAAAGGAATATCCTTTAACATTATCCGTTCATTTAAAATATGGCGTTGTACCAGAAATTTTAATGTATCAGGGTTCATTTTATCAAAATCGCTGGGGCGGTTTATCCCTATGATATTAAAGGCAGCATTACTGGGGGCTAAGATTGTAAATTGCCCGGCACCGTTTAACTCTGGTCCTATTCCTGTTTTCTCTATTGCCGAAGCAAATAAGCTGAGGTCATAGTTATTCTTTACAAAGTCAAAGCCAGGTCGAAAATTGTCATTCGCCTTATCAATATGAAGATCGTCGTGCTTACAGGCGTTTAAACCCAGCAACCACAACACCGACAGGAAGTAAAGGCATTTCTTTAATGATTCGTATTTCATTATTCTAATTATTGGATTAAACCATTAGTAAACTGGAGGCGCATATTTACGCTGTATGGTACTGAGGTAAACATTTCCATTTACAATCTCAATGGTATTTACAGTGGCAAACGACCGCGGGTTATATTTACCGGAGTGGATGTTTACAATCATATTGGGCATTACGATCTCGTTCCATTGCCTGTAATCCGGGTACGGTGTTAAACAGTTTATAGAAGCCCAGTTCCCATCCGTTTGATTTACGGTGGGGCCATAAGGAATATTTCTAATGTCCATGCCGGGTGCCAGAAAATCAAACCGCTGCCACATGTCAGTAAAAATACCTCCAGCGCTTGCATCGGCAAACAATGGAAAACTGTAATACGGGCTAACTTCAAGTACGTCAGCGTTTCTGGTTAAATTGCCCAGATATTTTCCGTTATAACCGGATATTTTTGGTGAAGAAACAGTCCTGTTTTTATACAGGGTTACAAAAATATTCATCTGGTCTTTTACACCATTTCCCATGGCTCCCTTTCCGTATTCGTTGCCTCCTTTAGCGTCGTTATCTGCCTGCCAGTATCCCTTGGCACTCATGTTATAGAAGTTAACATAGATTGAGGAATCGGATAATGGCAGTTTGTGAAAATTCTCTTTTCTAAGGTAAATGCCATTCCTTTTCGTCAGGAAATCTTTCTGCAACACATGCAGGGTATATACCTCCTTGCTATCCAACACCATCGTAGTATCGATCAGGAAACTTTTTTTCAGTTTAGGATCCAGGTTAAAAAACGGAACGGTGTTTTTTGGACGGAACATAAACACAATGCGGTGTTTACCTGATGGAATCTGCGCCCAGCTGCTTAAATCGAAACCATTTAAAACAGGTCCGACCAACACATTTTCCCTGCCCGGATACTCCGGGTTGTTTACACTTGTCCCACTCCCAATATGAGATGGGTAAGGTGGCGCATAAGGATCACGCTTATCCAGAAAATCCCCTTTAATCTGAGCGCTGACTGGCATACCGTTCTGATCCATTTCCGGATCAATCAGCATCGTTAAAAAGGGGAGCTGTTCGTCCTTATTATCTATTCCAATCTTATAATTCAGGTTGTTAAAAACCCTTAGATAAGCTGGATCATCGATTTTTTTATATTCTACTTTAGAACAACCTATCGCAAAGCACGACAGAGCGATAGCAGCGTAAAATATGACATTCTTCATTCTTGATAGTAACATAATGTTGTCTCTTTTATTTGGTGTGTTTCAGAATAATCATCCTTGCTTTTTGACCAGAAGGGACTGATGTACCGGTACTGCCGACCAACGCAATGGTATAAATACCAGGCTCATGGTTTGGTAAACCACCCCTCACATATAAGCTCGGTCGGGCAATCAGGTCCTGTCCTGTTAATACAGGTATGTCACTTGCCCAGCTTCCGGGAATTACCCCTGGCGCAGAACGGAAAGCCATAATTTTATATGGAATATTATCCTGATCAATTTGTATGTATGGGGCTTCGGTCGGGAAAATACCAGGTCTCAGGTTATTTATTGCCGCCGGATTCTTATTGTAATTATGAAGAAAAGACTGACCGTTATCTTTTGTAAAAGTGACATAGGGTAAGTCCGGGCAAAGGTTAAGAAAACGGATACTAAAAGGATAGTCTAGCTTATTGCGCACATACGTGGCGTCATCTGTGGCCGTATTACCCGGAATTACCCTGCTTAAGTCATTAGCCACCGCACTAATGGTTGCCTTACCACTGGCGTCAGGATGAATCCATAAAGTAAAATTAGTATTAGGATCTAACCTCAGCTGATTACTGGCCAATACATTTCCAGCTGCATCTTTAGCTTCGATGGTATAATTTCCCGTTATATAATTCTGATAATCTGTATGCTCGGTATAGGCTAGTGCATTACCCAATACATTTCCATTCATGGTTATTTTAACCCCGTCTATGCCTACCAGGGTATTTACTGCCTGCACTCTTGCATAGGTTACATTCAGTGGTTCACTGATATCATTCATGATCATGATGGCATTCTGATATCCTGAAACCTGTTCACCAGGATTACCGATTAAATAAGGGATCGTAAAATTATATGGCGCAATAACAATGGTATAAATCCCTCCTGGCACAAAGCTTTTAAATGCACTGAAAGTTAGGTGTGTATCCTCAGGAGGCCAGCCACGGACAGAGGTAAGGGTTGATGTTGCCGGAAAAATCGGCATCTTAGTAGTACCTGGCACCTGAATCCCTGCTGAGGTTAACACCTTTAGCTGCGCGGTAGTATAAGGCAGTTCGATATAATCAGAATATTGCCCCGGCAAGATGTTACTGGTCGTACCACTTACTGGTGTGCCATCAGCCCATGTAAGGCTCATTGGCCCTACCAGGTTCTCCATATCACTTATCTCAATATTCGAAGAAAGATTGAGCAGCCTTACTTTAAACTTGGCAGGATCTGAAGGGGGAGAAACCGCACGCGGAATTTTTAGATATTTAGGTTCTCCGTCTACAATACGTTCTGTGGCGAGCAGGTAATAATCCATAGCCTGTGCTGCATCTTCCTGAAGATCGATTGTAAGCTTATCACCCGGAGTATTATACCCCCCAATTTCGGTAAAAAAGCGGGCCTTTCCGTTTTTTAAAAGCGATTGAGGAATGTTCCATGTTGAACCCAGTTTACCCCCGTTTTCAGGAAAATATTTAGTGCCCGGTATTACTGTAGAGATTGGATCTGTAGGCAAAACATACCTGTTATTGGTCAGTGTATCACCATCCATTATCACCTGACCATAATTCCCCAGGTTTATAATACGCAGTGATGAGTTTTTACGAGCGTCTGTGATTAGCCTGTTATCGTACTCAAAATCCTGCTTTTCCTTTTTACAGGAACCTAGCCCCAGCAACATCAAAAATCCAAGGAATAATGGCAATTGCTGAGTGTATTTCGTTAATTTCTTCATCTTTAATACAAATTATAAGTGAACCCCATCATAAATTCTCCCCCACGTTTATAACTGCGGTTCAGGTATTTATTTCCATACCATTTACCACCGGTACCTGGGTTGGCATATACGGTTTCAATTGCAGGATTTAATATGTTTTTAGCATATCCCTTAAAAATAACGCGCTTAGTTACACGTTGACTAAACACAAAATCCAGCATAGGCACCGGACGGGTATACAGATCGGGCTCGCCGGTTAAATTAATCTGTATCAAACGCTCACCAACCATGTTAAATGTGCCGGTAAGGCTGGTACCTGATTTCTTATTGTCGTAATTTATCCAACCGTTAATAGAGAAGGGGGCTTGCTCAAACAAAGGGCTGTTATCTGGCGTATGCCTGTCCAAAGACCTGTTGGCTTCCAATCTTTCCGGTGATTTTTTGATATCACTTTGTGCCAGTAAAAGGTTAGTTCCTGCAAAGAAGTTGCGGAGCGGGTCCCACATCCTTCCCAGGTCTTTTACAATCTCGAATTCTACTCCCCATACTTTACCCACGTTTGGATCATTTTCAAATCTGATGGTTGGATATTCAGGATATGTTGCTGCTAAACCACTGGTTTTTAAGCTAAAGACCTTATACAACTGATTTTCAATCCTTTTGCCAAACAAAGACACCGCGATAACTTCTCCACTATTAGGGAACCACTCCCACCTAAAATCCAGGTTTTGAGTGTATTGATTGATCAGATTAGGATTACCCACAACCAATCCCATTTGGAAAGCATCAAATTCAAATACATTGGTAATCTCTCTTAATTCGGGTCTGGCAAGTGTAGTATTAAAACCAGCCCTGAAGTTCATATTTTCCCTAAAATTATAAGTGGTGTTCAAAGAATAGTAAGGCTTATAACCAGGCTTATAAACCGAGTTAGGACTCATTAAAGTAAGCGGAATATTGGTACCCGGAGCTGTTAAAGCAGGATCAAGGAACACACCTGAAGTATCAACGGCCGACTGGATATTGGTAGATTCAAAACGAATACCACCGGTGAATCTTAAATCTTTGGTCACTTTTAAATCCAACATGGCATAAGCTGCCTTGGTCTCAAAAAAACCGGTATAGTTGTTCGGCGATTTCTGACTGTTGTATAAGAATCCTCCTACCGGGCTTGCGCCTTCGCCCATGCCTGCAGTTGGTGCATGAATGCCAATAATCTCATTGCTCACCAAACGATCCAGGTTTCCGGAAACTGTATACAATGGCAAAGACTTGTTAGAAGAAAAATTAGAGCCTGGTAAGAACAACACATTTTCTGTAAATACCCGGTCGCGGTTCAGGTAATTTACTCCGGTTTTTAGCTCTTGCTTTTGTCCGAATAATTTAAACGGCACAGATAAATCTGCCTTATAGTTATAATTGGTCTCATCCAGATTTCTGTACCGCCGACCATTGGGCTCGGCCTGTATAATTCCATAAGCACCAAAGCCATTCACATAACCAGAAGAAAGTGCGTATAAATGTGTGCTAAAAACCTGATCGGGGTTGGTAACAACATTACCAGATGTAGGTTTCTCATAATATCCTCCATTGCGTGGTGTATAGTCTGCCAGGGTTACAAATCGATAATCAGGATCATTCTGACCTGCTTTAGAAGAGGAAATATTATAACTTAATTTAGGCGAGTAATCTGATTCCAAAAACTTGTGTTCTCCCTGAAGGTTAAAAGTATTTAGTGTACGATAGCTCTGTTTTAAAGAATAAATGGTGCTTTTTACTTCTCCGGGCAAACCAGTATATTCGTAACCACCATTCATATTGGTGGCTTGTGTTTCGCCTCCCCAGCTACCCAGATACTGCATGCTAATTTCATTTCGGGTATCGAAGCGATAAGTTAAACCACCCAAAACACCATAATTAAGTGTTTCGTTACCTGTATTTTCCTTATAGGTCTGGTACCGACCCATGTAAAGATTGTTCGGAGTAATGTAATTTGGAATATTTCTTGGGCTGCTTACCTGCGGGTTTCCGGTTACCACACCCTGATAAATACTGTATTGCTGAATATCACCACCCGAAATATCTGTGGTACGGCGATAGTAGTTACCACCAGCTATAACACCCAGTTTATGTTTTTTAAACAAGGTATAACTATTACCAAAAGTTGCAGAGTATAACTGATTTAAAGGAGCCTGTTTATACTTGGTAGTAAGCACAGGATCAAAGCCCTGCATTATCCCGTTAATACGACCAACTTCCTGCTTTGCCGCGGGACTGTACCCGCTGTTCGAAATCATATTCTGGATCTGGTTTAACCCGCCTTTATACTGTGTGGCCAGGTTTAAGAAATCAGCAGACAAATTCTTGTTATTGATCTTATCCCCCAAAAAGCCCATATCGCTATTGAAAAAACTATTATACTGTCCCCCTATCCCGATATTTGAGTTAAAACCAGATTGAATAATTACATTCACCACCATGCTATCGGGCACAGACTTGGTTTTCAATTCTACAATACCTGCTGCTGCATCTGCAGGTTTATCAGGTGTAACTGTTTTATAAATGGTAACATTATCTAAAAGAGAGGCGGGTACCAGATCGAAAGGAATTGAACTTCTGTCAGGATCTGACGAAGCTAAGCGTACGCCATTCAACTGGCCAACTACACTCCTGTCTCCCAAACCACGGATAGCTACATATTTATCATCAGTTACTGTAACCCCAGGCACTCTCTGCAGCGCCTGTGTTGTAGTAATACTTGCTGTACGCTCTATCTGAACTGCAGATATGGCATCTTGTACAATAGCCGCTTTTTTACGCTCGTCGAGCACCGCCACCTCTGTATTTGTCTTCCTACGGGCCTGAACAGTTACCTCGCCCAATTGGGTAGAGGATGATTTCAGTAAAATTCTCAACTCTTTAGTATTCGCATCAACCTTAATTTCTCTACTCTGATAACCGATGTAAGAAATCACAAGTATCGCTCCGCCCTCAGGTACGGTAATACGGAACTTACCATTCATATCAGTAGATGCGCCACCACCCATTGTTTTAATGCGAATACCTACGCCAATTAGTGTTTCACCAGTTTTCTCATCTACAATCGTTCCTGAGATAATTATGGGGACTGGTTTTTTAGTAATTACAACATAACCCTCAATTACTTTATACTCCAGATTAGTATTGTTTAAAACTTTAGCCAGCGCATCGGCCACAGTAATCTCAGTAGCATCTATGCTTATTTTTTTTGTGATTTTATTTAGCAGGCTTACCTGGGCATTGATCTGTATGTTCGATTGCTTTTCTATTGTACTTAAACAATTTTCGACACTTGCATTTTCCAGCTTAAGCTTAATTTTCTGATTCAAATTCTGACTGCGAACAGAGCTGGCAAATAGCACTCCAATAAATGTGAGGTTGACAGCGATCAGAAGGAACGAGCATTTCATAAAGAAATAAATTTTATCTGTTACCAGATTGTTATTAGCCATCTTGCTAAACTTCTTTCTGATGATAATAGCACCTTTTAATAACATGCTAATAAATCGAAAAGAAGAACGCAGATGTAATCCTTTTTGCATATTTTTGATCATTACGGGTTTTCGCCAGTGGCGGATATCTGTTAATATTTATCTCTGGGCTGATGCGTCTTCGAAAACAACCAGCTCGTTGATGATTTTTGCGTCCTCCTTAGCGGGAGGGCGTTTCTTTTTTTAAGTCCAGGTGTTACATATCTTGTCCTTTCCGATTAATTAATAGTAATGTGATTGCCTTGAATATGATATTTAAATTGTCCCGAGACACTTAAAATCTTCATTAAGGTATTGATAGGTACATTTGCCGTCAGGTTGACTTTTAACAACTTTGAAGCGTTTTTTTTATTTTTAAAACTGATTTCCACGTCATACCACCGCTCCAGAATATTTGCGATTTCTGATAGAGGGACTTTATTAAACACCAAACGTCCATCTTTCCATCCGCTGATATCCTTAACCAATACAGAGCCTAATGTTTTTATATGATCAGTTTCATTCCATGTTACCGTTTGCCCGGGCATCAATATGGCAATTGATTCTGTTTTGTTAGTGGCATGCCTATCCACGCTAACCTTACCTGTACTTACAGAAACAGTAACCGGCTTATTAATAAATGCATCTACTTTAAAAGAAGTACCTAATACCTTGGTTGTGATTATTCCGGTATGGATAATGAATGGTTTCTTTGGATTTTTAGTAACCTCGAAAAAGGCTTCTCCTTCCAGATTTATTTCTCTGGTACTTCCATTAAATTTTTCTGCATAACGCAATTTACTCTCAGGCCCAAGATAAACCTGTGAGCTGTCAGGCAGCGTTATAATCGTTCTGCGTCCGCTAGGGTTATGTTTTTCTACATAAGCAACCACTAATGACTCATTGCTTCTTTTGGATGTAATAACCCAAAGTCCGGCCCCAATAAATAATGTTGCCCAGATTGCTGCGTATTGCCAGTTCGTAATTCTTTTAATAAATGGAATAGGCGTATTTTTTGCAACGGTTATTTCTGAGTTTAGAGATTCTTCATTGATCCGCTGATGTATTTTTCTTTTCCAGTCAGCCATCTGCTGTGAGTGGTGGTCTGTATCATTGGCATTAGTTTCATTTACCCATTGTTCATTCCATACTTCATCAAACAGTTGCTGAGCATTCTCCTGCTTAAGAAAGTCTCTCACTAATTTTAATTCCTCCTTATTACAGAGGCCGGCAAGGTATTTTTTAATGAGGGCCTTATCTATTTTTAAATTCATTGTATCTATCCTTCACCTACAAGACACCGATAAACGTTAGGCAGGGTGAGCGGAAATGAAAAAAAATTAAAAAAAGATAATAACAGTTAGTAGGATCGTGATATCGATGTGTTCTTTAAGACTCTCCCGCAGATATTTGAGCGAAACCAGCATCTGGGTTTTGATTGTATTTACAGAAAGGTTCATGCTTTCTGCAATTTGCGGATAAGTCATTTGTTCTTCACGACTTAGTTTAAAGATTTTCCTTCGCTGCGGGCTTAGCTGGCTTAGTTTCAGCTGGTATACCTGTTCCAATTCCTTGTACTGAAGACGATGGTCTGCTGAATGGCTAACAGTAGCCGCCTGCTCTGGCAAAAAACTAATGTCTGCAGTGAGCAGCTCCTTTTTACGGAGATGATTGAACATCACATTTTTCATTGCTGTAAACAAGTAGGCACTGAATTCTCCGGTAACCTCCAAATCCATCCTTTTTTTCCAGATGTTGAACATCAGGTCCATAACCAACTCTTCGGCCACGGCGGAATTTTTAACGTAGTTCAAGGAGAACTGGTAGAGTTTACCAAAATACCGTTCAAACAACTGATCATATGCCCTCAGGTTGTTCAGGCGACATTCTTCAAGTAGCAAGTGGTCGGATAGTTTGTGGTAATCTTTTATCATTCGCTGAACAAATAATTCATTCAGCAAAACTAAATGTTTAAAAAGCCTCCTGCATTACCATAATGTTAATTGTAATATTGTTCTTCGGATCTTGTTAAGAGATGCATCTCAAAAGACATTCAACCTTTATTTAAAAGCGTTGTTTTGGCTTGTAAGTTGATAAAAGGCCTAAAATATCATCCCTGGTGACCAAAGCAGGATTATTGAACTGCCTGTCTAAAAGATAAGCACTGAAATACCTGCATTTATTTTTCTATATGACTGATATTCACCTATTCCCGGATCAAATTCTTGGGCTCTCATCAGCAGTTCATAAATTACATATACAGAGAATTTCATGCAATAAAATTACATGATTTAAATAACATTAAATTATCATTTATTTAACAATGGACAACATATTTTGCTCATTGATTTGACCTTTCGGCAAGTCAAGTACATAGTAAAGTACATCTTCAGTAGTTCCATCAAGCCAATTACATGCTTCTCGATGGCTGTATCGAAAGCCAAAATGTTGGTTAGCGGCTTTGGAAGCAATATTGCTCTCCCGGTGGCTTACACTTAGCCACTTGCCGTACCTATAGTGGGTAAATAGTCGCCTTTTTTACTTCAGTAGATTATGCATTGACTTATGAAGTTATCGTGTTGGCAGACTGCTTTGATAACGTTCAATTAAACGCAGTAATACCTCGGTCGGAACAACCAGTGTAGTTGTCCTGCTGGAACGCGCTATATTAATGCCACAGAAACGATTCTTAAGGTCAAAAACAGGACCGCCACATTCCTCGGGCTTGACCCTGCCATCATGACTAAACACCTGCGTAAACCCATCGCGTCTGATGCTTTTACCTCCATTAAACAGTTCTGCTGGATGCGTTGATAAAGGCGATTTGAATACATCCAAAGTCAGGTTTTTGAAATAGAGTTGATCTAATCGTTTTATCTTAAAGGTAAGTGAATCAAACGGCCAGAACTTCATCAACTCGGCTCCATAGTCTTCGGGCTTATTGATCGCCATATCATTGATACTTAGAACCCGATCACCTACGGCTATCCCACTTATTCCGGCCGGAGAACCTGGCTGGACTGCAGTAATCACAATGTTGCTATCTTTGAATGTAGCCATAGCCCCTAAATATCCAATGCTAAACCTTTTTGGGGCATTAAAATACATACTCCCGATTACACTGACCTGATCAGGGCGATCTGGTAGCGGTGAAATCAGAAATTTACCCAGTCTTTGAAAGGATAAGCTATCCCGGTTAAACTGTTTTAATTGTATACCGCCCTGAATTGAACCTATCGGTTGCAGCAGCACAAGGTCGTTTTCAGGATCACGCAAAATGACTTTAAGCGCAAAGGATTTATTCGCAGTAAATACAACCGGATCTTCGCCAATTAAGGAACTCTTACTGATCACAAGACTATTGATGACATTGTTACCAACGGCTGATCTTGCAGTCAGGGAGATTAGAGTTCCATTAATTTTTTGTGTTTTGCCATGTACCGTACTGCTAATACCTAAACAACTCTCCTTTAGCTCTGTAGTCAGGGTAGAAAAACTACCCTGTTGATCTTGGAGGGCAGGAATATTCAGAATTGCCGATTGAAGCGGATCATTGCCAACAGCATCCTCATTTGAAGGGAGTGCACCGTAAGTTTTGGAGACATTTAAGGCTGTCCAGTATTTCCGGTAAAGATCGATAGGGATCTCATAATTTTCATCTTCATCGGTTCCAATTGCACTGTGTAACGCAACAACCCGTCCAAAATGATCAAACAGCGGACCCCCTGAATCCCCCGGCTCCATGACGCAAGTTGATTGAATAAACCCAAACTGATTTTTCAGATCCGTGATCCGGCCAAACCTAAGGGTTGGCAGTGTTTGATTTAGTGTTTCCGGGTAAGCGATACTTAAACAAGGTTCATCTATCTTTAGGGAAGATGACCAGCCCATTTCGGCATAAGGCCAGGCACCAGCTTCGATGATTTTCATCAGTGCTACATCGGGAAACATCTTATTCTCAGTAAATTCAATTTCACCGAGCCCGCGTGCGACATGCGATTTCCCATTAGGGAACATGATTAAATAAGTATTATCAGGTTGATTCACATGTGCCGCTGTTAGAATATGGCCTTGGGCAGTAACCACTACACCCGTAAACTGAGCACTAGTCTGCACCTTTTTCAATGTATCATAACCCCATATCCTTACACTAGCACCGTATGCTTTTTTTACGGCTATAGATAATGTTTCTTCTAGTTTTTTGGGACGAAATTTCTGACCGAAGCATTGGGCAGACAGCAGTAGTAGGAATACACCTGTAGTAAATGTTTTTTTTATAATGATCATTACCATTTTTGAAAGATACATGTTGATTTCGTCACGTATTGTGCATTTCTGCCCCGGGCAAAACCATAAAGGTATTGCCCGGGGCAGAAGGCAATTGCTGCAGTTGCTTAATTCAGCAATTCAGCTAGTTTCTTGTTCAGCGCCTCCCCCACCAGGTGACTGCCGATAATCTTTCCCTCAGGGCTGATCAGGAAATTTGCCGGAACACCCGAAATGCCGTACACTTTGCGGGCATCATTGTCCCAACCTTTAAGATCAGATACCTGTGTCCAGGTCAGGCCATCTTTCTTGATGGCATCCAACCATTTCACTTTGTCCCCATCTACAGAAACGCCTAGTATTTCAAAGCCTTTGCCTTTGAAAGCAGCATATTGCTTAAGCAGGTTTGGGCTTTCTGCCCGACATGGAGAACACCAGCTCGCCCAAAATTCTACCAGTACCAATTTCCCTTTGTAATCTGATAAGGAAACGAGCTTGCCATTTACATCTTTCTGTGTAAAATTTGGCGCAACGGCACCTAAAGCAGTCACCGTATGTGCATTTAATAGTTTATAAAGACCTTGTCCCCCATAAGACAGACGAAGTTCCTCACCAAGCTTATTAAAGATCGGCATGGCGATCGCTGATTCCAGATTGTAGCCACTTACCAATTCAGATAATGCCTGCAACGCGAAATAAGAGTTGGGGTTAGCTTTGGCAAACTCCAACATCTTTTCTCCACGTGATTTTCTGAAAGCCTGTACCTGTTTGTCCAATACTTTAAAATACATTGTGTCTTGCTGCTGTTCAGGCGTTGCCCTATTGATGGTAACATTCGCATTATGGTGCACAGTCATTACAGTAGGCCCCACCCGGTCATCAAAAGCTTTCATTTCATCATAAACCTTTGAACCTGTCCATTTTGCATTGTAGAGTGAATCTGCAGACGTAATGCTGATATCTTCCTTTCCGAAGTTGACATAGATCACATCCCCCAGTCCCTTGGTACCGTAAATTTCTTTGTCTCTGATGCCTTCACGCGAAAGCGTCATCCGCGAAGAAGCAATGCCTGCAATATTCCCTGAAAATTTAAATTTGCCATCAACCAATTCCACAGAATCAGTGCGACCATTGCCCTCAGAAGTATAATCAAGATAAATCTTCGCTGGTTTGTTTAAATTTCCTATTTTTCCTGTGATGGTAAAATTAGGCGTTTGTGCGGCCACTGCAACAGGTGCAAGGGCGGCAAGAATTAAAAATTTTAGTTTCATATGTTTTATAAGTTTTATTTATCGTACTGCCACATCTATCGGAGCACCTGGGATTCCTTCAATCTTTTTGATGAATGTTCCCAGTTTTCCGGTTGAAATATCCAGGTAGTAAATGCTACCTGCTACACCCACCATAATGGTTTCTTCATTTTCAGAAAGTCTGATCATCGTTACTTCCCCTCCACCAAAATCGGTTAACAACTCCCTTACATCTTCATTGATTGGGTTATATCTATATACTTTAGATCCTGAGCTAAGGTAGATGATTCCGTTTTTGGCACCTTGCCATTTGGTTTTCTCTGTGATGAGTTCCTGGCGAATAAAAAGGCGTTTTCTTAATGGGCTAAAGGTAAAAGGACCAGTAAATTTCACATTGAAAGAGAGCTCGTAGATTTTTCCCTCTCCACTTTTGCAATAAGCAAAGCAGTCGCTGCTGTTGAGCTGTTCCATATGAATCAGGTCCATCCCTACATTTTTCGGATCAAATATTGCAGTCGATTCAGAATCGTACTGCGTACCAAAATAGGTGGGCCCATTATATACGTTGAGCCTGACAAACTGTTTTAGATTGCGTTCGAATCCGATAAAATAGGTCCCCTGGTTTTGGTTAAAATTCATAATAAATGAAGGTGCGAGTTGATACTCGCCTTCGGCCGCGCTAAACATGCCATAAGTAGGTGATTGGTCCCAGGTATTGGTTGTTCCGTAGGTAAGTGCATTGCTGATCACACCGGCCAATATACCTTGAGGATGCTGTTTGAGCTGGCCAACCTCCAGTTTATCGGGCGCAGCAAAAAAATTATCAGCAATGGTGTTAGGGTATTTTGGATCTTCCTGCATAGTATTGGCATTTAATCGTATTCCACCACCTTTAGTGATGATCCAATAGCCAAGGAGTGTACCACCTGTAGTAGTATTTTTCATCAGGAAAAGATTCATAGGGTCTTTTGGTAGGTCTTTTCCTTGCATGGCCTGATACAGGCGCGCCTGCACTTCTCCGTCAGTCTTAATAAACGAGAACTGAGTGGTGCCGTTTTCCAAGCTCAATACAGCGGTACCTGAGCCGAATTCTGTACCCCCATCTACGAAGAAATCGTGGAAATATTTCATTCCGTTTGTCTTATTGTAAACAGTAAGGCGAGCTTCATACCTTTGGGCCTCCAGGCCAAATATGATTCTAAGTGCCGGCCCGATAAATTTTACATCGTTACCCGTCATCACGCTTATGCGCCATTGCAGTTCTATGTCATCTCCCTTTGTATTTTTTATAGTGGGCTTGATGATTAAACTATCTCCAACTACAGCAGTATAAACTGAATCAAGATTTGACACTTCTGGTGCAGCGGGCATATTGATTTCATAATCGCCCAAATCTTTATGACAGGCAGACAGGGCGATTATAGTCAATATTATTAATCCTATTTTTTTTCTAAGGCTCATCTTTATGTTTTTAAATAACTTCTTTTCCATTTTCATCTATGAAGTAATATTTTCCAGTCTGTGTATTTTTCCTCAGCAGCGTTTTTTTACTAGGATTTCCGGTATTGAAAAAATAATAACTATCCGAATTTCCAGGGGTTACTTCTTCCAACACATACCCCTTAGCCACATTCTTGGTAACCCAATTAAAAGGATTGTTCATCATGATGGTGAGCAAGCCAGTATAGTAAAGGTTTTTAGGTGCATCCAGGCCACCTTGAGAACCGGTGGTCATAGAAGTTTGACCGGTCGTGATGTAAAACAATTCGTGCTTGGTCCTTGAATAATTGGTCAGCCACGTATCCCACCAGTCTGGTTTTTCCAATTTGGCAGAAAATACTACTTTAGCCCGCAGCATTGTGGGATTTTTTACACCAAAATCATCAGAAGCAATCAGCTTGATAATGATAGAAACCGATTTTTCTTCCAGAATCTTATCCTTGTTGTACATGATGACCGGAATATAGGCCGTACCCGCGTCCGCCGGCATGGTGTAAGTGCTTTTCAATGGCTGATAGTGTTGTTCGGGAATAGCTGTAGATGAATCCGATTCTACCCGTACATTGTACGTTCGGGCAACAGATGTTCTTATCCCTGACAGCCGGACAGGTAACAACAAGGTGTCCTGAGCTTTGGTAGGCGTATAGGCAAAGGTCCTGACAAGGCTATCTTTGTCACCATTGTATATATCGAAATAGACATTGGCTTCATTACTAAACACCATTTCTTCTGCTTTTTTGCAGGAGGCAATGGACAATAGTAGCAGGATGATGATGATATATGATTTTATAGTTCTCATAATTATGTTCTTATAAATTATCTGCCTCCGTAAACAATTTCATCATTCGGAAGTGGCAATACGAATATTTTATCTGAAGGCGGGATTGCACTTCCTGTTGGTGCAGCAATAGCTTTATTAAGTCGCTTGTACATGTAGAACATCTGGCCTTCAGCAAGCCATTCTTTGCGGGCTTCTTTTAATAATTCATTAATAAGACCGTCTTCCGAAGGAACTGTTAGCTGATTTTGAAATCCTCTGGCAGCACGTACTTCATTAAAGTATTTCAGCGATTGTACAGGATCTGTTGCATAGCTACATTCAGCAGCGATGTAATACATCTCACTTAGCCTTATTGCGGGTGCCATCAGGTAATGCAAGTTGGCATTTGCCTCTGTACTGAGCGAGTTTCTATTGTACTTTACAATGTCATACCACCTGCTGCTTACATCTGCCATTAGCGTAAGCCACTGTTTGAAGCGAAGGTCTTCTCCCCCAACGGTACCCGCTTCATAAATTAACCTTGCATCGTCTTCCAAAAGGAAGAAACCACGGGTACCACTTTTAAACCAGTTTTCTTTGATGTCTTTTGCAGAGCCGGGGATATACCAACCAAATAACAGTTCCTTGTAAAGGATACGGTCTTTTTTTGCTTCATCAAAAGCAATAAAATCGCTTTGTGCGGTCCAAGGGAATTTATCCGAGTCGATCACTTCCTTGGCATTTTTCAGTGCATTTACTTTATCATTTTTATAAAGATAAACCCGGGCCAGTGTCCCGCACACCGCGTAGTAGTTCAGGTGATGTCTTCTGTTCTGGAGGAACAATATTGGGGAGCTCTCTTCTGTATTTTTGGTTGTATCTGTGACCAGTGGGTAGTTGACTTTATATCCCGCGCTGCGAATGGGATCATTAGTCATTAAGGTTTTAGCTTGTTCCAGATCTTGAATCAACAGACCCATTACTTCGGTAACCGACGACATTGGCGTAACCTCCTTGGAGTATTTTTTTGCGAATGGTATTCCGGGAGCTGTTGGGTTTTTGAGGTAAGATGGGGCAAACAAACGCAACAGGTCGAAATGTAAATAAGCCCTTAGGGCTAAGGTTTCACCTTTAATCAATTCATAGTTTGATCCGGTAAATACATTTTTACGCTCATCGATATTACTCAATATCAAATTGCAATTGACAATGGCACTATACAGGCCGCTCCATATTTTGTCCTTACGTTCAATGAATTTTCCATTGGTGTAGTTGTACAAGGAAGTTTGTCTGTAGTCCTGTCCGTCCGTACCAATAGAAAAATTTTGGGCAAGCGCTTCAGTAGTTCCAAATGTCAGCTCTTTCCCATATAGGTCATGACTGGTGCTCTTGATGTATATTCCATTTAAAGCTTCCATGAAACCATTTTCGGTACTGAAAAGAACCGGAGCCGATATTTCTGATTCTGGCTGAACTTCCAGCCATTTTTTACAGGAACTCAATGAGCCCGCAAGTAAAATGAAACCGATTAACAACTTAATGTTCATATTTTTATATTTTATCTGTTAAATAGTAAGACCTAAAAAGTAGCGTTGACCGAAAAAGTGATGCTTCTTGCAAAAGGATAATCAATCCCTCTTTCCTGTTTAATCGAGGACCATCTTGTTACCTCATTGGCAGTTACGGCAAACCGTAAGTTAGACATCGACAGTTTTTTGGCATATTTCTGATCTATATCGTAGGATAAATAAAGCGACTGCAGATTAAGCAGATTATCCTTTTGAACAAATCTGGAATTTACTTCTGTAGTGCCTAAATCTGCGATGTTTTTGTAAAAGGTCAAGTCACCGGATTGTTTCCATTTTCCTTCAAATACCCGCTTATCTACATTGTACCTTGCATCTGCGTTCTCTACCCGATCGACCAAGGTCTGGTTGTACGTATCCCCTCCAAAGTAAGTCTCGAAATTAGCAGTAAGATTAAAGCCTTTATAGGTGAATGTTCCACCGAAATACCCATTGACCTTTGGATCGGCATTGCCTACCACTACGATATCTCTTTTGTCGTAATCGTAAGTAAGTGTCCCATCTCTTTTTACATAAAGCTCACGACCGTTTTCAGGATCTATACCTAAGGAACGTACTGCATAGATGGCATTGATGGACTGACCTTCATTATACCTCAACAAGGGTACTCCTTTGAAACCTCCATCCTTTTGATCTACTGATTGCAGTTCATCGGCTTTGTCATTGTATTTTTTCAGGGCGTTGGAAATCCTGACAATACGATTTCTATTGGCTACCATGTTTGCTGTCAGGTTTACCGACCAGTCTTTTCTGCGAATGGCATCCCATCTTATCCCCAGTTCAGCTCCTTTATTTTCCATATCCCCAAGGTTCTCTTTGTAAGAAAGGAAGCCCGTTGATGGGGGAAGCGTGATGTCTGCAAGGATATCTTTGGTAAATTTCCTGTAAACTTTAGGAGAAATGGTTAAACGGTCTTTAAACAGACCTAAATCTATACTGATATCGGTCATTAAAGTTTTTTGCCAGGAAAGATTTTCGTTGCCATAATTGTTCACTGTGGCACCGATACCGGTTGAATACCAGTTATCAGACGAGTAGTTGTAAGTCGTTCTGGAGAGATAGGGATCAAACAATACAGAGCCGGTAAGTCCCGTTGATACCCTCAGTCTAAGCTGACTGATGACACTGTTGTCTTTGAGGAAATTCTCGTTGTGAAGATTCCAGCCCAGTCCGAATGACCAGAAAGGCGCAAGTTTATTGTCCACACCAAATTTGGAAGAGCCGTCAATCCTTACGGTAGCATCCATCAGGTATTTGTTGTCATAGGAATAGTTCATGCTCATGAATGAGCCGAATAACCTGGACCGCTCAAGCCTGCTGTAAGGCCTTCCATTTTCTGCATATCCTTTCGCAAATCCGATGTTTGAAAACCGGTCATTGGCAAAACCCAAGGCAGTATACTCCTTGGCATCCGAGAGCTCGGTACGTATGTTTACACCGGCCATCACGTTAAAATAGCTTTTGGCTATTTGCTTTAGCCAGGTTAAGCGGATATTTCCGTCCCAATAGGTTTCTTTCCTGTTTTTGTTGGTATATTCTCCCTTTTCATCAATTTTTGCCGTTTCATAGAGGTAATATCTATTAGCAAGGGGAGAAATGAAGATGTCATCTGTATTTGAACGGCTTGTTAAACTCATCTGCCCCCTTAGTTTAAGGTCTTTCATTAGCTCCAGTTCAGCAGAAAGGTTATCGATGATCTCCATATAAGAGGATTTGTTAAAACTGCTCAGTTGTGCATCGTATAACGGGTTGAAAATATAGGATTTTTCACCTGCTGAATTTTCCCAGATATCTATCACCCGGTTAATGTTTCCATTTGCATCGGTCATCGGGTAGTAAGGGTTTGTTTTTACATAGTCCGCGAAATTGCCATAGGGAGATTCATTTCCCGTCACCTGAGTAATAGAAAGGTCATTTCTGAATTGAAATTTGTTGACATTATAAGTAAAGTTCATGCCCCCAGAATACTGGTCCCTTGCAGAACCTTTCATCACTCCAGGCCTGGTTTGGTACCTCAGGTCAACACCATAACGGAATGCCTGAGAACCACCTTCCAGATACACAGAGTGCTTCTGTCCGGCCGTGGTACGAACCGGCTGCGACAACCAGTAAGTGTTTACCCCTCCGATTACGTTTGCGAACTTATGATAATACAGTTCCTCTAAATGATCCTGAGGGATATTCTCGTGACTAGAGTCGTACAGGCCGGCAAGCACTTCATATCTTAGTTTATCTTCAGCATTTAGCACCTGATAATCACTCAGGTCTGCTCCGGTAACATTCAATTCGTAATTATAGCTCACCCGTAACTTACCCTCTTTTGGTGCTTTGGTTACAATAACCAACACGCCGTTAGCGGCCCTGGCTCCGTAGATGGCAGTAGCGGCCGCATCTTTTAGCAGGGTAACCGATGCCACACGGTTTACGTCCAAATCAAATACTTTTTGCACATCAACTTCATAGCCATCCAGGATAAATGCCGGCATGTTCACGCCACCCGAAATCGCATCCCTTCTCAATACTTCGCCATCACCACTTGGCAATGCCGAAGATCCACGTACATTAATGGAAGGTATTCTGTTTGGATTTGAACCTGCAAGATTGTTTTGCACAAGCCTGAATGACGGGTCAAAAGCACCTATACTCTGTAAAAGATTTTGAGGATTTATGGTTTTTAGCTGATCTCCGGAGATCGCTATAGCAGTGCCCGTAAAGCTATCTTTTTTTATGGCTTGATAACCGGTGATCACTACATCATTCATTTGAGTAACCTCATCTTCGAGTTCAATGTTCAGGAACTTCTTCTCTCCAACCTTTACCTCCTTTACCTGATAACCTACGTAAGTGAATAAAAGTACGTCTTCTGGTTGCGCAGCGATCCTGAATTCTCCGGCAGCATTGGTCTGGGTACGAATATTGGAATTCGACTTGAGCGACACATTCACCCCAGGCATGGGTTGCCTGGTTTTGCTGTCTGTCACCTGACCAGAAATCTCGACAAAGTTATTTTTTATGCTTTCTAAGGTTTTATTGCCGATCTGGTTCCTGATGACAATGGTATTGTTTATAATATTGAAGGTCAGACCCTGCTGTTCCAGCACGGCACTCAGGGCCTCACTAAGCGGTACATTTTTAAGTGCAACATGAATTTTCACACGGTTCACATTAACCTCTTCGCTGTAAAAAAAGAGATAGCCTGTTTGCTGTTTAATGTCCTGAAAAACAGTCTCAAGTGTGGTGTTACGTCTGGAAACACTTATTTTTTGCGAATAGCTTGCGGCGGACAAATGCATGGCGCCGATCAGTAATAAAATAGCAGTTAATTTCATCACTATAAGGAATTTGTACTTTACCCTCCGCATTTCGCACGCGGGGTTGTAAAGAAAAGTTAATTTCATACTTTTGGAATAGAATTAAGTGAATAAATAACAGCCCGGCCTCAACATCTGGCTGTTGACCTTTTTTTGAGCCGGAAGTGGTGAGACACTTTCGGCTTTTTAGTCCTGTGGTTCCTAGTGGTGGTGGTGTAGTTTTCTTATCATCTGATAAATGGTTTGTAGTTAAAAATTCGGTTAGTTTTGTATGGTGGTTTAGGGTTGTTCATTATTGGAAGGGTCATACGATACATATACCGTTTTGCCCTTTAAGTTCAGTTTTATCTGATTGAGCTCAAGGATTTTAAATACCTCAGAAAGTTTGCTGTTCCTGGATATGCCGCCGAAGAATTTCTTATCAGGAATAGCTCCGTTATATACTATCTTAATGTTATACCATCTGGAAATTTCGCTCATTACAGATTTCAGGTTATCCCCATCAAAAATGAACACGTCGTTGATCCATGCCATCTCCTTATCCAGATTAACCTGAGCGGTAGCAATGGAACCGGTACTTTCCCTGCTAACGCTGGCCTGCTGCCCGGGAAAAATAATTATATGGTGCTTTCCGGCTACAACTTTAACAGAGCCCTCAACAAGCGTAGTTTTGATTGCACTTTCATCTGCATAGGCCTCCACATTGAAATGCGTCCCCAAAACCTCTACTGTTTGTAAACCTGAAATCACCTTAAAAGGATGTTGAATATTTTTGGCAACTTCAAAATAAGCCTCGCCATGGAGGTCAACTACCCGCTCCCTCCCTTTAAATGAGGTCGGAAAGCTTACCGAAGAAGCTGCATTAAGTTTGATCCTGGAACCATCAGAGAGTACAACAGTATATTGACCGCCGTTTGGAGTGGTTATGGTATTCATTGCAGTTTCCTCAGTTAAATCTGGGCTGGCTGAAACCTGATAGATCACTTCTCCATTATCTTTTTTAGTGATGTTGATCCCCGACTGCTGTGCGACCTCTCCTGTTTTAACCTCGTTCAATACAATTTTATTCCCATTAGCTAGTGTAAGCACCGCTTTATTACTTCCAGGAACAACGGTACGATCCATTTGTGCTAGCAGATCATTTTTTTGCCGGTAAGAGACCAGATAAATTGCAACCGAAACAAGCAGCAGCGCAGCTGCGGCAGCGCCGTATTTCATCCAGCCATAACTTAGTTTTCGGACTCTCGGACGTTCAATTCGCCTGTCAATATTTGCTTTAATATCATCTCTTAATTCCGAAAACTGAGACTCGTTGTCACCATTAATCAGCCCGTCATTGACCTCAAACATATTGTAGTAAGACTCCAGGAATTTTATTTCCTCAGAACTAGCAGTTTGTTGTCTATATTTTTTAAGAATTTCTCTAAAATAGTTTTTGTAGGCGCTTTTCATGATCCGTTTTATACTTATATGAGTCGAAAAACTCAAATTAGCCCACGCGGTAAAAAAATTTTTATTTTTTCACATTACATCAATGAAGAAGCCGCTTTTTTACCGTGCCTGATAGTATAACATAACTGCATAAAAGAGCATTAACGATGTTCTGAGCTTATTCAAAGCCTTGCCTAATTGATTTCGCACTGTTTTTGGAGAAATCTGCAGCCTCTCAGCAATTTCCTTGCTACTTAAATCATCTTCAAAACGCATTCTGAAGATGATACGCTGTTGCGAAGGGAGGCTTTCAATCAGCTGATCAAAAGCTTCAAGAAATTCGTCATGTAATATTTTCGCATCAGCATCACCGAGCACGCCTTCAAGTTCAGCTGCAGTATCGGGAAGCGCCGCATACTTACCCTCTTTCTCGAGATGTTTAAATACCCCATTTCTGGCCGCAACATTTAAATAAGCAGGAAGGTTTTCAATAGGACTTGCTGTACCCCTGATCCAAAGCTGAACAAATACATCCTGAGCAATATCCTGAGACCGTTCCATATCATTTAGCCTTTTAAAGGCAGTATTAAAAACGAGTTTCCAGTATCTGTTGTATAAAATGTCAAACGCATACTTATTACCCTCACTCAGTTGGAGCAAGAGCTCATGGTCTCCGATACTATTTAGACTTTCAGGGCACATCTTCACCTATATCAACCAAATCTATAAATATTTATAATATTCCCTGCGCTCATTTAACATAAATAGCACTATACCTCTGCTTTTTAATACCTCTGATTAAAAATCCTCCTTCAATATTGACATTGGAGTGATTTTTTAGTAAAAAATAAAGCAAAGTTCACTACACATCAAGCACAAGACTAATAAAACCACCACCTAAACTATAGTTTGTTAACTTTTTTACACCAGAGCACCCGTTTAGCAAAGATATCGCACATTCCTCATGAATTACAAATGCCTAAGGCACGCATGGACAGTTAGCAAGAATGTTCATAGAATAAAGCAGGTAAAATGTTAATGCAAGTTTATTTATAGGCTATTGCCGCGCTTGATGGCCCTGCTAATGGAAGAAGTGAGGTGGTTCTAAATCCGACAATATTAGCCCATCTGTTAAAGTCTGCAAATGTATAATCAAATCCCGTTCCTGTTTCAATCAGCATATTTAAACTCATCATCATACCAAAAACATTTTGCTTTCTTTCGTCATCTATGATGCCTTCAATAGCTACAAATGCCCCATTAGCTGGGAGAGCATCATAAGCTTTTTTCATTAAAGAAATTTTATTTTCTTCGTCCCAGTCGTGCAGGATGTTCCCCATTACCACAACCTCGG
This sequence comes from Pedobacter sp. 05T44, assembly GCF_056395985.1. Classification (NCBI taxonomy): domain Bacteria; kingdom Pseudomonadati; phylum Bacteroidota; class Sphingobacteriia; order Sphingobacteriales; family Sphingobacteriaceae; genus Pedobacter; species Pedobacter sp. 05T44. The sequence goes on along the minus strand of NZ_JBFTKO010000002.1, from coordinate 111,114 downwards.
CATTGGGTATTGGCATGGTAAAGAAGTCGCCGCTTGCGGCTTTTACACGATCTGATAATCCGAATTGCTGGATGGTAGCGTTTGCAATAGGCTCAACCGGAGGCAGGTCAAAACTTGTACAATGCATATGAGGGTTATATTTTGCAACCATAAGCGAAAGCAACCCGGCTGAACCGCCTATATCAACTAATGTATTATATTTTTGAAATTCAAATTTTTGAGCAAAGGTCATAAAATTCCCCATTTGAATGCCGCTCATTGCATTGGTAAATTCTTTTAATTTTTCAGGGTCCTCATATATTAAACCGAAAAAATCCTCACTTCTTTTGGCTTCGTTTTGAGGAAGTCCCGTAAGCAGCCCCTCGCCTAAATTACCCCAAAATCCATATAAACGATTGTTCATCATTTCAAGGATACCTCCAATATAGGACGGCTTATTTATATCTAAAAATGTATCTGCATCAATGGCATTCGAATAAATGGCTGTTTCCAAAATACCTTCACGCGTTAAAAAACCAAATACAGTTAACGTATCTAAAAAATCATAAACATTTCTGTCTGTACATTTAAGTCCTAAAGTTTCTTTGACATCTTTGGCTTTCATAGTTTTCTTTTCCGAAAGCTTGCTGAATAATTGAAAACTCACAGCGGTCAAAAGAATTTTTGAAGCCCAAAAGCCTGTTCCAATTTTCATAATGTTTTCAGGCGATGGCTGATTAGTTTGCGGTTTCATTTTTTTCTATTAATTGTCAGTTTTAATAATTGGTCGTGCCCCCGGAAAATTCTACTGAAGCCTGGTTATCTAAAATACAAAGATTAATTGGATATAAAGCCATTATCTAACTGAACAACAATAATTTACTGCAATTTCTAAACAATCTATCTGGCCTTCGATTGTACTGTTATCATCACTATCGAAATCTAATGTGCTTTTTGACCTTACCTGCATTATTCCCTTTGTACAAAAGGTATATGGACAATGGCAGTAGCAACATAACCAGAAGGCACACCAAAGCAGGCAAAAATATAATTTTTACAGCAGCGATAGCTTCATCCAGATCTACAATAGCCCTCAACATAAGGGTGGCAGAAAGGCAGATCAGAAACAAAAGCAATGAGATTAGATAGTACCTTGTTCTAAGCATAGATTTTAAGATTTTATTGTGATTTCTGTCTGTTGGTATCTATACGAGTTGAGAATACAAAACGCTACAGACAATAATGCTATTAAAACAAGTGATAAATGCATGCTTTGATAGTAGTTGTTAGTACTGCTTCAGGAAACTATATAATGAGAAATATTTTCAACTTCGTTTAAAAACGCAACCAGTTTTGTATTTTAAATAATTGTTATCTTTAGTAAACCAATATAAATTAATATGGTAAATATAAAATCTAAAGAAATGCTATTTGCTGGACTAATGGGAGTAGGCGGTTTTGATCTTACTACTAAACTCCTTTACCCGATAAAATATCTTGCACCAACCTTTATAATATCATTAGCAGTTTGGCTTTATTGCTTTTATGTGAATAGGTCAGTAAGAAAATACGGGAAACAAAATAGTCGTGACAGTATTTTATGAAAATCGTAATACTAGACGGATATACACTGAATCCAGGGGACCTGAGCTGGGACGAGTTAAAACAATTTGGTGAAGTAACCCTGTACGATCGCACCCCAGTAGACAAAGTTGTTGAACGCACAAAAGGGGCAGATGTTATATTTACCAATAAAACACCGGTAAACGCTGAGGCATTAAACAGTCTTCCGGACTTAAGATACATTGGAGTCCTGGCCACTGGTTATAATATTGTGGATACCGCAGTGGCCAGGGAAAAGGGGATAACAGTAAGTAATGTACCAGGTTATGGTACGCCGTCTGTCGTGCAACTAACCTTTGGCCTTTTACTGGAACTTTGCCTACATGTACAGCGCCATAGTGATGCGGTAACCTCCGGCCGCTGGGCTTCCGCTCCCGACTTTTGCTTCTGGGATTATCCGCTGGTTGAACTGACAGGAAAAACAATGGGGATTATCGGATTTGGTGATATAGGCCGGCAGGTTGCTGATGTGGCCGCCGCATTTGGAATGAAAGTTATTGGAACAAGCCGGAACCGGACAGATCAGTCTCACCGCAGTAATTTTAAATGGGCAGAAATACCCGAACTGCTGGAGCAGTCAGATGTTGTCAGTATCCATTGCCCTCTAACACCTGAAACCAAAGGGCTCATCAATAAAGAAAACTTACAGCGAATGAAAAGCAGCGCTTTTCTTTTGAATACCTCAAGGGGCCCTATCATTATCGAAGAAGATCTTGCCGAAGCATTGAACAACAGTAAAATTGCCGGAGCGGGCCTCGATGTGCTTTCTGTTGAGCCGCCTGCGAAGGACAACCCGCTTTTCGGTGCAAAAAACTGCATCATTACACCTCACATCGCCTGGGCAACAAAAGAAGCGAGAGCCAGGTTAATGGAGGTAACTATTGCCAATTTGAATGCATATAAAAATGGGAATCCTGTAAACGTGGTAAACTTGTAACTGAAGACATGATGCACATCCTGATTTCCCCCAATGCCTTTAAACACAGTCTGAATGCCGAAGAAGCTGCGTTTGCTATTCAGGAAGGTTTAAGGCGAAGTAAGGCCGGTGTGACCACTGAGTGTTTCCCGGTAGCAGATGGCGGGGATGGTACAGCAACCTTAATTATAAAAAAATGCAAAGGCACATTATTGGATGTGGCAGTACACGATGCGCTGGGCAGACCAATAAATGCTGTATTTGGCCTGATCGATAATGGTGCAACAGCCGTTATAGAAATGGCAGACGCATCAGGAATAAGGTTACTTAAACCCGAAGAGCTTAACCCTTTGCGTGCCAATTCTTCCGGTACAGGGGAAATGATCAGAAAAGCACTTGACCAGGGGGTTGAAAAAATTATAATCGGCATGGGTGGCTCAGCTACTGTGGATGGTGGCACCGGCATTTTGCGTGCCCTTGGTGTCCGTTTCTTAGCAGCGAACGGCAATGAGTTAGCCATTCTTCCTAAGGATCTTAGAGATTTAGCGACTATTGACCTTTCAGCCCTTGACGAAAGAATATTGAAATGTGAAGTGATTGTTTTGTGCGATGTAGACAATATGCTACTAGGTAACCAGGGATCTGCGGCTGTATTCGGCCCGCAAAAAGGTGCCTCCCCGGATGAGGTAAAAAAATTGGACCAGGCGCTTAACAAACTTTCAGGCGTGGTTTTACACCATACAGGCAGGGATATGGCTGCGATAAAGTACGGAGGCACTGCAGGAGGCGCAGCTGCAGGCTTATATGCATTTCTGAATGCCCGACTGGTAAATGGAATAGATCATTTTCTTTCACTTACAGATTTTAATTCTTCACTGGAGCGGGCAGATCTGGTCATCACCGGGGAAGGGAGTATTGATGCGCAAACCTTACAGGGAAAAGGGCCTTTTGGCGTAGCATACCGTGCCAAACTTAAAGGGCTGCCTGTGGTTGCCTTCGCGGGGAAGGTGCCACTGAAACGGAATGTAAATTTACAGGCATATTTCGATGTATTAATGCCTATTGGAAACCAGCCAGACGATCTCACAACTGCGTTGGCATGTACAGCAGATAACCTTACACGGACAGCCGAAACATTGGGCAATATGCTGGTCTTGATGCCAGAGAAAAGAAGCTGAAATAAAAGGCATCAGGAACTGATCACTACATTTATGTTATCATGATGCATGTTTAAGTGATAATGGCCACTGCTCACCAGAATGGTGAGAAAAGTTACATATTTTGCTTCTGGTCGGAAAACAAAAAAAACCTGAAATCAGTTGATTTTCAGATTTTTAGTTGATTTTAATATTAGTCTATGCGGGGTAGCTGGGAGTCCCTTGCAACACCTAGAGGTCATTTTATCGATCATAATGGAGATTTACAAGAAAAAATGAGCGGATGTTTTAGGCTATTTTCCCTCACTGCTTTTCAATTTCCAAATAAAGCCATCCAGTACATAATGCGTACTTTGTGACAGTGCAAGTAAAGGGACTAGAAAAGTTAGTATACTGATGTCCATTATTTGTGGCAGGGAAGAGAAAATAGAAAATACGTTGGTGTGTTCCTTCCATATAAAACCATCCCACAAACCTTCCTCGATATAAGCCGGTAAAGTAAGTATTAGGATAAACACCAAAACACCATATTTACCAAATGTGGCACGCACCAACATATTCCCGAATGCGGTGCCGATTCACGAAGCCCTATTGCTCTATTGTAATGAATTGATTTAATGCAAATAAAGCCCTAGCCTAAATCCAATCTCATATCAACCTGTATATACCATAACAGGAAAAGCTGCAAAAAAATAATTCTGTACAGCTAATCAATAACTCATCCATTAAATTTAGGCTATTTGGTAGCCAATAGTTCCGAGTTAGAACGGTTGTTCCATTCCCCAAAAGATTTCTTTGCTAAAGCTTTAGCCTCGGAGACAGAGATATTGCCCACAATAGTCAGATATGCATTTGAAGGAATAATATTCTTACTATAAAATGCTTTGATATCGTTTAAAGTTATAGCCTGAAGTGATGCCTCTGTAATTGTTTCGGGATAATAGCGGTCTTTCGCATTCACACTAGTAATTACTTTTGCTAAGGCTGTTTCAAAAAAAGTTTGGTTTAAGGCAGGTTCCTGTATTGATTTTGAGAATATCATTAAGGTGGCAGCAAAATCGGAGGTATTTGCAGCTATATTACCGCCCTTATCGCTGAAATTCATCATAACGTTAAATACTTCTTGCACACCAGATTTACTGCTTTCAGTTGCTCGCTCATCTGCTGTAAAACCTGCAAATATTTTTTTACTTTCCCCATTCTCTGCAACAATTATGGTCAACCCATTTTTTAGTTTAAAACTAACAGGATCTTTCATTGAAATGGACTGAGCACTGGCTAATTGGACAGATAATACTGAAATAATTACGATGATAAAGTTTTTAATAGTTTTCATAATAGCTTATATTTTTGTGAATTGATTAATCAAAACTATTGCTGAAACACGATCTGCGAAACGAAAAGGAGATAGAAAGGCAAATTCTGTCGTCGAAATGGGGATTTGAAGCGTTATAATTTATAGTGATGTTTAATACGGGCTGTACCTTTACTGAATAGAAATATTAACGTATATTGGATTAATAAATAGATTATTTCTGATGAATTGCTTAATTGTAGATGACCAGGCGGTATTTAGAGCCGTTTTAAAGAAATTAATAACTTTAGACCCATCCTTATTCTTGGTTGGTGAATGTACAAATGCCGCCGAAGCCCATCAGATTATTCTTAACAACGATATTGATATCATTTTTTTAGATATTGAGATGCCCAGAATGAGCGGAATTGAGCTAGCAAGATTGTTAGAGGGTAAAAACCCTATGATTATTTTTACTACTTCTCAAATAGATTATGCTATAGAAGCTTTTGATTTAAACGTAGTTGATTTTTTAACAAAACCAATAGGATCTGTTCGGTTTTTGAAAGCGGTACAAAAGGCTCGAAATCTGATCAAAACCAAAAAGCAGGCTGCAAATGAAGCAGATGAATTTGTGTTTATCCGAGATTCAAATATCATTAAACGAATTAAATTATCTGATATTTTATACTTTGAAGCTAAGGGAGACTATATAAAAATTTTCCTTTCAAATACCAACTACTCTATCCATTCATCCTTGAAATCTGTAGAACAAAAATTACCCGAAAATACATTTTTCAAAGTGCACAGGTCTTTTATTGTTAACCTTGGAAAAATAGATTCCATTGAGGGGGGCACATTAATCGTCAATCACACTATGATTCCTGTATCTGACACCTATAGACCGCTATTAAATAAACGGATGCAAATTCTGTAACCATCTCAAGGCGCAATCTATAAATAAATGAAATGAATAAGTCTATTTTCAATTGAGTTTATTTAAATTAAAAACTAAATTAGTTTGATCTATTCCTATTTTCACCATGCGCTTACCAAAACTATTGCCTTACTTTTTGCCGGTCCTACTATTTTGTTATGGCACAATACAAGGACAATCCAATTTAATAAGAGCAGAGAAACAGAAATTGTCTTCTGTTAAAGACAGTATCGGTTATATCAATTCCATAAACCGCTTAGGAATGCTCTATCATATGCGGAATCTGGATAGCGCTCTTTATTATAGTATAAAGGCCAAAGAGATGGCCACTAGGTTACAATATCCGAAAGGAGTAGCAGATGCTGATAATGTTATAGCGACTATTTTCGCTATGAGGGGGATGTACCAGGAATCTCTTCAACTATTAACCCAAGCATTGTCTGCTTATAGCGCTCAAAAGGACAGCGCAAACGTTAGTCAGGTAACAATAAATATGAGCAATGTATATGGAAGTCTTAATGATTCTACAAAAGCTCTTAATCTTTTGAGACAGGTCATTCGAACAGGAAGTAAAGACAGTATTATGAGCCTGGCGTATGCCAATTATTGCATGGCTAATTCAACTCTTTCTGATGATAGTAGTCAGTACTATATAAATAAAACTCGGGAAATTGCTTCCAGGTATAATGATTACCGAATGCTAATTGGAGTAAAGGAGTTAGAATCCGATTTTCTACTAAAAAAAGGTCGTATTAAAGAATCGTTAAAGGTGCTGGCTGATGCCTTAGCTGAAGCGCGAAAATATGAGCTTAATGAACAGGAAATTTACTTGTTGAATTCCTACGCCCGATATTATAAAAACCAACCAGATAGTGCTTTGCATTATGCATGGAGTAGTTATCAATTGGCTAAAGAAAACGGTTATGTAGTGGCGTTGATCCCATTATTGCAGGATGTTTTAAGCTTTACTGAATTATTGGGCAATAAGGATAAAATTATCAGCGTTCAGAAGCTACTGGAAACCACAATGGCCGAAGAGAATGAGAATTTGAAAAAATTTGTTGGAGATTACATTAAATACAATATCATACAAGGTGATAATGCTGTTTTAAGTATCATAAATAAAAATAGCAAGACCAAAATATGGCTGCTGGTGTCCATTTGTGTAGTCAGTTTATTTCTACTCCTTTTCATGTATCGCTTATACCAGGTTTCGCGTAAACATGAAAGTGAGCTGGGAAAACTCAACCGGCAAATATTGGAACAAAATAAGACCCTACAGGCAACGGACGAATTCAAAAACAAACTCTTCTCTATTTTAGCACATGATTTCAGAACTCCACTTATCTCTACAATAAGCATTGCTGGTTTAATGAAGGACAATCCAGAATTTACGAAAGAGGAAATGGAACAGTTTTATGGTGATATAGAAAAGAGAGCTTCAGATATGCTGGAGTCATTCGACATCATATTGCAATGGATCAAACAACAATTGTCCGGTTATCAATATAAAGCTGAAACACTAGTACTGCATGACCTTTTTAGTGAATCGGCTGACATTGTTATGCCGCAAATGATTCCAAAAAAGATAACATTGTCAAACCAAATACCAAAATACGTAATTGCAACATCGGATAAGGAAATGCTACAATTCGTTAATCGAAATTTACTGTCTAATGCCGCTAAATTCTCCCCTGAGGGTGGGACAATTACAATTAGTTGCACACAGGACGATCATTTGATTACTATATCCATAACAGATGAAGGCCGCGGAATGGATGAGCAGACGCTCAGTAAACTATTTTCAGTATCCAGTAACTTCGGTTCATCTACACAACATGGAGCGGGGATAGCCCTTTCCATGTGCAAAGATTTTATTCAAAAACTTGGGGGTCGAATTTGGGCACAGAATGCAGAACCAAATGGCGCCATATTCTCATATTCCATTCCATTAAAAGCATGATTCCTTCTTTTTCAGATTGCCAACTTATCCATTTTATAAAATGTTCAATATCATCCATTTTTTAGCTCATTGTTTTTACCCGGGAGCAGTTACACAAGTGACAGGCCTTTATTGGCAAGATCATCTTTTCATTAAATAAGATTCTTATCTTAGAGAAACTAAATATAAGTATGAACGCTAAAATTATCTCTCTTACCATCGCTATATTAGTGATCTTCTCCCTAAATTCATCTGGGCAAACCCGGCTTAACATTGAAGGGACCTGGAGATTGGTATCTCAAAAAATTATAAATTCTGAAGGCGGTGTAACTACTTCCGATAGTGCCGCTTTAAATCAGATAAAGGTTTATACGCCAACCATGTTTGTTAATGTCGGCGAAAGAAGAATACCACAATTAGACAATCAAAAAATGGTAGTTTCTTGTGCCGGCGGCCATTATTCTTTAAATGGCGACGTTTATGAAGAGTTTACAGAATTTGCTTCCTATAAAGACTATAAGGACCTAAAGGTGAAGTTTAAATTGACAATGGAAAATGGCAAAATGCATACAGTTGGTACCCTTTCGGGTGCTGATGGAATCATCACCACTTACGATGAATGGTATAGCAAGGTTGAAGTTCCGACACAAAGCAAAGAACTAACCGGGACCTGGAGAGTAATATCTCAGCGGGTAAATAATCCTGATGGCAGCGTGTTTACTGCAGATAGCACCTCGGCAAGCATGCGCAAAGTATTTACTCCGGGCATGGTTGTAGTCATACGTGAACAGGCTATTCCAAAGGCAGATAACCAGAAGCTTGTAGTATCCTGTGCGGGTGGCCTATACACCTTAAAAAATGGTGTTTATGAAGAGTTTATTAGTTTTGCTTCATACAAGGATTTTAAGAGCATGAAAGCAAAATTTGATTTAAAATTTGAAAACGGTAAGCTCCATACATCCGGCATACTTACAGATGGAAATGGGCAAGAGGCGGCTTATGATGAATGGTTTGTGAGGGCCGATTAGCCGGTATATTCCGAACAAACAGATATGAGTTTATCGAACTAAGCAATATTCTCTAAATACTTTAACACCTCTTCCTTTTTTCGGCTTGAGACCAATATCTGTGCTTTATTTTCCATCAGTAAGTAACCCTCACGGTAATACTTTTTAACGAATTGAAAATTTACCAGATAAGATTGATGGCACCTCAAAAAACCGAATGGGGTAAGTGAGCTCTCATATTCTTTTAGCCCTTTTGAAACAAGTATTTCTCTTCCATCTATTAAATAAAAGGTTGTATATCCTTTATCACTCTTACAAAACACAATGTCATCTATCGCAACGATTTCAATGCATTCGATGCTTTTTAGTGCAACACGTCTGGCTGCGCCTACTCCTTGTGCAAGGTAATGTGCTTTGGCAATGGCCAATTGCTGCTGACTAAAGCTTTCCTGTTCCCGATGATGAAAACATTTATTAAAAATTGCACTTAAAGAAATCTCATCTATAGGTTTAAGCAGGTAGCCGAAAGCACCTAAATTCAATGCTTGAATTGCATACTGATCATAAGCAGTAAGAAAAACTACCTGAAAATCATTCATTCCGATCTCATCGAAAAGGTGAAAGCTATCACCATCCTTTAGCCGGATATCCGCAAGAATAATATCCGGTGCCAATGCAGGTATCTCGATTGCAGCTATCGAAACTCTATCTGTGACGCCTACTACTTCGAGATAGCTGATTTTTTTTACAATCTGCAAAATATGCTGCATAATTCGCACTTCATCTTCGAGGATATATAATTTCATTTTTATCGTCTTTTATTCTTCAATTAAGGGTATTGTGATTTCAGCGATTACGCCATGGCCTTCTTTTTTATCGTTAACCGTAAATTTTGCACTTTGCTCATGTGATGAAAAAAGTAGTGCCAATCGCTCTCTCAAAATAACCTGGGCTAAGGATTGCTTCTTTTGTTTGTTTACATCATTACTTCTGAGTCCACTGCCATTGTCATCCACACTTATGAATAACATCTCATTTACCTTGTTAAATGAGATGTTTAACATGCCTTTATGACTTATAAGTCTAAAACCGTGTTCTATGGCATTTTCTACAAAGGGTTGTATAAGCATTGGAGGGATAAGTATGTGTTCAAGATTTAAACCTTCATCTACAATTATCTGATAATCAAACACACCTACATAACGCATTTGTTGAAGTCGGATATAGTTATTTAAGGAATTTAATTCTTCACTTAACTCAATAAAATCCTTTCTGTTTTGCTCTAAAACTCCTCGCAGTAAACTAGAAAATGAGTTAAGATAACAAACAGGTTCTTCAACATGACCCGAGGCTATTAAACTCTGAAGGTTCGCAATTGCATTAAAAATAAAATGTGGATTTAGTTGAGTTTGCAACAACTTTTGTTCAATATTTAGTCTTTGGTTCTCAGATTTTAGTAATCTGTTTTTTTGCTTTAAACGCTGTTGATTGTAAAGAATATAAAAGAAAAGAAAAATACTCAAAAAAATCAATGTGAGTAAAACAAGCGTCCAGCGTTGCTGCTTTATAGCGGCTTCGTTTAACTTATTTCGCTCGTTTAGTTCTTGAATACTTTGGTCCTTTTTTTCAGTTTCGTATTTCTCCTGCAATTCCGCAATTTTAACCGCTTCAATTGCCTGAAAATTCCTGAGTTCGATAGTATAAGCAGAATCTGCAGCCTCCATCGCCCTGGCAAAATCTCCCTTTAGTACATAGGCATCTTTAAGGCCGTTGTAATACAGTCCTTTTCGTTTTTTAAACAGATTCTTTTTTTCGAGTTCAATACCCTCACGATAATATTTGATTGCTGAATCGGGCTGCTTATTTCGAATAAAAGATGTGGCCAGATTGTTAAAAGCAATGTCATTTAGGTTGTTATGTTTTTTCAGATAATTGAAATATAACCTACTATATTGCAAAGATTTTTCATTCTGATTCTGCCTGGCATAAATCTGCGATTCATTATCGTAGCTACGGGCAATGGCAAGGCTGTCACCAATTTTAACAGCCAGTTCACGGGCCTTGCTATTATAAAACTTCATTTTCTGATCATCTCCTAATCGAGATGCCAGCAGAAAAGAAATATCATAGTAACGTTGTTTAACAACTGAATGAGTTTTATATGGATGATTTTCATAATACAGCCCCGAGTATTTGAACGATGCTTTCTCATTCTGGTTTTGAAAATAAGCTTTGGCCAGCAAATCGTAAAATCGGTAAGTAATAGGGCTATGAGTCCGTTCTGCAACTTCCATAGCGGAAATTATTTTTTCCATTACTCCTGATTCTACCAATAGTCCATCTCCAAAGCTCTGACTTAGAATACTGTAAGTCTTCAATAGTTCTATCGTGTCATTGAGCCTTTTGCTTTTCATCTTCTGATACTCCGCAATCGCACTGTCTCTTTTCTTTTCTAACAGATACTTTCTCCCTTTGAAATAATGAAGATAGGGGTCAACTGGATTGTTATAAATCTTAAAAAGACTGTCATGCTTATCAATTACTCTTTTGTAGGTCTCAGTTGATAGGGTATCCATCGCTATAACTGCTTCCAGATAATCCTTTTCAGGATTGCTCCTATGCATATTTTTTTTCTGCATTTTAGAAGTATTTTCTTCATTTCTGCATGCACAGAATATCAAGGCACCACAAAACAGAAAACGAACAAGAGGGGTTACTGTGCTATTCATTCATTAAAATTATTTATCAAGATCCTCCAATTCTAATCAACCTGGTATCTTAAAAGTTTTCTGAACTGATAGAATACCCTTTCAATTAACCTTAAATCCTGGGTTACGATTTCGGCCTTGCCTTTAAGCTCTTTATCAAAAATAAGACTTTTATAATGAGAAGTTTTTAGCCCTTTGGGAAGAATAACATCTACATAATAATTTCCTTTTGCATCAGGGGTCAAAGATATGTTTTGCACTCTTCCTTCTACAATACCATATTCCTGATAAGGATAATTCTCCAATTTGATGAGCACTTTACCCCCCGAATAAATTTTTCCGGAATTAGTTGCTGAGACTGACATTTTCCCAATCAGCGTTTTATTATTGATGGGCAATACAGATAAGATCGCATCCCCTCTTTTTATAAACTGATTTTCTCCCCAAAACTGCTGAAAACTTGCAATACCCTCTGTAGAAGAAACAATCAGGTAACTCTGCTCCCATTGTTTTAATGACTTTCTTAATTGTTCAAACAGCTGTAAAGTTTGAGAGGCATAATTAATTTTATCTTTTTCGGTATTTATTGTTGCGCTACTTTTTGTTTTATAAAAATTGGAGATGCCCTCTTCTGTTTGAGATATTGAAATATTGATATTTTCTAAACTTTGCTGTGCTTGTAAAAATTTAATTCTTTCACTTTCCAATTCCATTGTTGAAATAACTTTCAGACTAAACAGCTTTTGTGAGCGTTGATAATTTTTTCTTATCAGCTCGAATTTTTCAAGTTCCAAATCTTTCTGTTGTTTTAAGGTTACTATTCGCCCTCTATATTCAGCAATATTCTGGCTGGCAGCAATATGCTCTGGGGCATAGGGGCGAAATTTTGCAAACAACTTTTCATCCTGGAAGGCTTTTGCAAAGGCATTGTAGTCGCTTTGAAGCTCTCCTAATTTAAAAGCTGATATTTTTTGAACCGGAAAGGAAAACAGTTGAACTGAAGAAATAGAATCTACAATCATCTTAAGTTCCAGAATATTTTTATAATTTGCTGTAGATTGTAAAACCATTAATACCTCATCTTTCTTCACTTTTTGATGATCTTTGATGAATATTTTTTCAATCCTGGAATCAGTTCTTGCCTCCACCTTTTCGGTAGGATTCTGTGAGGTTACGATAATGGTGGCGGGCACAAATTCTGGATACCTGATCAAATAACTCATCATCAAAATCATCAAAATCGCACAAAAAATAATCACATTTCCCCAACGAAACATCCAATGCGGTGGTTCAGACAGAAGATCCTGAACACTTTCAGAACGCAGTTCTATCTGGTCTAATATGTCTTTCTTAGTTTCCAAGTTCCAGTTGATTTTTGATTAATCTATAATACTCTCCCTTTTTTGACACCAGTTCGGCATGATTGCCTTCTTCTACAACCATCCCCTTGTCCAATACAATAATTTTATCTGCATGTTTTACTGTAGACAATCTATGGGCAATAACAATTGCAGTCTTCCCTTTAAAAAACTGCTCTAAATTTTCTATAATTATCTTTTCGTTATTGGCATCTAATGCACTTGTAGCCTCATCAAAAAAGATGTAGTCGGGTGATTTATAAACCGCCCTTGCAATAAAAATCCGTTGTTTTTGACCACCACTTACTCCCAAACCTTCGTTACCAATCTTAGTATTATAACTCAAAGGCAGGCTTTCTATAAACTCCTTAATATTGGCAATATCAATTGCCTTTCGTAGTTTTTCTTTATCTACAATATCTTCACCAATACCTATATTATTGGCAATAGTATCATCAAACACATGGCTTTCTTGCATCACAACACCACAGTGACTACGCCAAAACCTGGGCGAAATATTTTTCATGTTGGTGTTTCCTATCTTAATTTCGCCAGTACTAGGTTCATAAAACTTTGTCAATAGCTTTAGCAGTGTGGTTTTTCCGCTACCACTCGCACCAACAATTGCAGTTGTTTTTTGGTATGGGATGGTCAGGTTTAAATTTTGAAAGACGAAAGAATCTGAGCCGGTATACCTAAAGGAGAGGTTATTCAACGCAATATTTTGCTGTGGTATTTCTGTAGCATATTGCTCGCTGGTATTTTCTTCATCTTCTTTATCATGAATCTCTCCTAACCTTTCTAACGATATTCTGGCATCCTGGGCTTGCCTGATGAAATCAATCAATTGTAACAACGGCGCATTAAGCTGGCCAATAATATACTGCACAGAGAGCATCATACCCAAGGTAAGGTTTCCACTTAAAACTAATTTTGCGGCCAGGAAGCTTACCAAAATATCTTTGACTTGATTGATAAAACCTCCTCCAACAGACTGCCATTGCTCTAACGAAAGCGCCTTTATCTGAATTTTGAATAATTTGACCTGTAGGAATTCCCAATCCCAACGCTTTTGTTTTTCGGCATTGTGCATTTTTATTTCCTGCATGCCGTTAATGAGTTCCATTACCTTGCTTTGTTCCTGTGCCGTTTGCGAGAACTTTTTATAATCTAACTCCTTTCTTTTTTTCAGAAAAAAACTAATCCAGCCAATGTATAAAACTGCCCCAATTAAGTAAACGATAAACAAACGGTAGTCGTAAATTAACAGAATGACACTAAAAATAACCAGGTTAACCATCGAGAACAGTGTATTGAGCGAAGAATTGGTAAGCAATTGCTCTATCCTATGATGATCGTTAATTCTTTGCATGATATCTCCTGTCATTCTGGTATCAAAAAAGCTGATGGGAAGCCTCATAAGCTTAATGAAAAAATCTGAAATGATAGCTATATTTATGCGTGCAGAAAGGTGTAACATTATCCAGCTCCTGATAATTTCTAAGCCCATTTTACCTAAAAAGAGCATAACCTGGGCAAGTAAGACCAGATATATAAAATTTAGATCCTGATTTTGAATTCCTACATCTACAATACTTTGAGTAAGAAAAGGAAAAATGAGGGATAATATACTCCCTGCCAAAAGGCCAATTATAAGCTGAGCAACAAGTGACCTGTACTTAAGCAGGTATTTAGATAAAAAAGAAAAGCTTGCTTTCTTTTCTTCATCGTCAAATTCACTTTTATAAAATTCAGGGGTGGTCTCAAGAATTAGCGCAATACCTTCTTCTGTATTTTCATTCGCATTTTCACCAATCCAACATTTTAAAAATTCTTCTTTGGTATAAGTAATTAAACCAAAGCTGGGATCTGAAATATAAACCCGGCCTGCTTTATCAATTTTATAAACTACGACATAGTGGTTTTTATTCCAATGCACAATACAAGGCAACGGTGCATCTGCAACCATCGTATTGAAATCTATCTTAACCCCCAATGTTCTAAACCCTAAATGCTCCGCTGCATTACTAAGCCCCATTAAACCACTTCCTTCTCTGGTTGTTTCAGAAAGCATTCTGATTTGCTGTAATGGAATACTTTTATTATAGTACCTAGCTATAATACGCAGGCAAGTTGGACCGCAATCCTTAGCGTCAGGCTGTTTAAAAAAGGGGAATTTTTTCATATTAAGCAGACCAGATACTATTGAATTTTTGAGATAACTGTTCCTTATCTATAAAGCATCCGGAGGCTGAAATAGTAACCCCGCAGTGATTTAGATCAAGGTAGTCTACTTCATCATCCCATTTTGATAAATACGGATTGTAGGCGCATTCGATTGGATGATACCACTTGTCAATACCTTTAACAGGAACCCGACTATCTACACACATGTACCTGAATTCACAATCACAACAAACCAGCATACTATCTTTCTGAATATTTCCCAATTCCTGAAACTGATCGGATGAGATCAGATTTAAAAACTGCACCGAAGAGATTGATTTAACCTGGCCAAAGCTTAGGGTATTGTTTAAACCATTTTTGATGTTACCATCGCTATCGATATACACCTTGCCAAAATAATAGGAATGGAAGTTATAAGCTTCTAAAAAATGCTCTGTATTGATGCCTAGTTTATCTATCGTTAATTTGCGTTTATAGACTGTAAATTCTTCATCAAAATAATTAAAGTAGACGTTTTGATACAGCTCGGTTTTTTCTATACTATTTTTTGAATTGAAAAAGTTTACAGAAAAAACCAAGTTATGATCGCTTAGCCGTTTACGATGATCTTCTAAAGCATCGTGATCGAAATTTTCGATGTATAGGTAAACACTATCTATTTCAAGGGTGTCTATCCTTTTTAAAACCTTAAACAAGTTATCATCTACCTGAGGGGCAATAATAGATAGATTTAGAATATATTCCTCTTTAATGCAATCAAAGAAATTAAGGTCTACATTGGTATGCAGTACAATGTTTGTGATTTTATTGGGTACTTCTAGCTTTCTGTTGAGCGCTGTAAAGCATTGTTTCTGGTTTTGATCGGCAAGTTCGAATACAATTTCTTCGTTAATTAAAAAATCAATGAGGGATTGCCTTTCTTCCTCATCTTCGATTTTATTAAAGTCGATGAAATCATCTGTATCTAAAATGTAAAAATGTGCTTTCGAAATGAAGAAATAATCTTTTCGAAGTATATCATAAATGATTGCCCTATTGTAACCTTTGACCGGAATACATAACTGGTTTCTTAGAAAGAATTTCCTCATAACGGCGATTTATAAAATAGGTCTAATTGTAAACTGTTGGTGGCAAAAATCTTTGATGCCCTGGTTTTAATGAGGTAGTCGGGCCTTTCTTTCTTGATTAAAGATTTTAAATGAACAGGTGCTACTCCTTTTTGTATTTCAACTTTAATTTTTTTCATATCAGAGGTTTAAAGCAAGAGCCTTTTCGAGATTATAGTTGCAGGGGTTAGATACCATACCGAACTGGCCTATAGGGTTAAGGTCCAAAAAATAATACTGATGGTCTTCTTTAGAAGAAACGACATCAAATGAAGCACAATTTAGGCCGATATGATCTAGCAGCTGCTTAATCTTTTTTTGATAAGACTTTGGAAACTGATAGGGATTTAATCGATTTGGCTTTGAATTATCATAGTTTCTAAAATCTACTTCGGTCCTTTTATTTTTTTGCGAAAAGATTGCCATCGCATAGAAATCTCCGTCCAGATAAAAACACCTTATCTCGTAATCTTTTATAATGTTTTTCTGGAAAAATGTAGGAACAAACTCATCTGGTAATTCATTGATATCATTTACGTCGATTTCTGTTGTATAGGCTAAGTGAATAAAGTTATCTGAATCGTAAACAGAGAGTGGCGAGTTTAAGGGTTTGGAGATGATGTTTTTTTCTTTGTTGTAAAAATCCAACAGAGCGCCTTTATTGCCGCTAACCATAAAGTTTGGTGTCAGGATTTTAAATTTATTGCATAAATCAAGTACCTGAAGTTTATTGACATCTCTGGTTGCGAAATTGTTTATCGATTCCATTTTATCGAAAGTGTAGTGGATATATTCCATTAAGCTTTCATTTTCTGTTAACAGGTAGTTATTCAGATATTCGCTGTCAAAGTTTTGTTGAAAAAACAGATCACCTCTTCTATACCAGATCTTTGTTATTTCATTGCTACAAACTGTTTTACCATCAATATGGAGGGTGAAGGCTGTATCTGTAAGAGAAATTAATTTTACATCGGTATTTTCATTAATTCGTATAAAATCTTTCTTTAGGTTTATTAACCAGTTAATTACCCTGCTTGTTGAGTAATCGTCGCTGATGGAGAAAATTATGACCATATACTTATATGTTGTAAACTGGTTTAAAATTAGTTTTGCCTTACTACCCGTTAACCCGTTAAAAATGGAGGATGTACCTCCATTTTTATTTTTCAATTCTTAATCAATAGAATTTGAAAGATTGTAAACCGTCCTGGTGCTTCTGATGCTTCCATCATCATTATAATACGTATAATGTGTATCTGGGCAACTGGTTGTACCGGTTCGTACCTGACAATCGCTCATTGTACCAAAGGCCATTTTGCCTCCGTTGATCTGACAGCTTTTTAAGTCGATCTTTTTCTCGAATAAACCTTTATTAATTTTCATTTTTTTGAAATTTGCTTATTAAAATAATTAGATTAATTTTTCCAGATTATGGTTATTGTTCGCGTAAGAGCTGGTGTTAATCCGGACAGTTATAGTCGGTACAAACCTGAATCGTAGTCTTGTTGTCGTCTTTAACCGTGTATCTGGTGTCTGAACAGCCCTGAACACAGGTACTGGTTGAAGTGGTTTTTTGGGTGGCAGCTAACCGACCACCATTGATTTGGCAATTTTTTAGTTCAATTCGTTTTTCGAACAATTGGTTGATTTTCATAATGGTTATAATTTAAATTTTGATAGATAACTCGCCAACTTACCCTGGCGCATAGGCTTTTGTCGAAGGCAAATTCGGTGTATACTGCAATTGATGCAAGGAAGAACTGATATTTGATAGCTTTAAATCTATTTCCGTAGGCTCTTTATAAATATTCGTTTTATAAAGTATCTAAAAAGTAGTTCACACTCATAAAGGATTATTCGAAAAGCGGGAACGGTAAAAGATCCATGAATCCCAAACCTAAGGAAGAATTTCCTTTGAAGGGCATTTTACAAAGTCCTTGTTGCAGTACAAATATGACAGCTGGTTGGAGCAAGGGTAAAAATAAATATTATATGTACTGCCGCTGCATTAAGCATTGTAATATCAATATTTCAGGAGCATCGGTTCATCAAAAAATTCAGGAATTACCGAAATACATCAGCTTCACTCCAGAATTTCTTGACAAGCTGATAGAAAGGGTACTGACTTACCAAAGACTACCCTTGAGGTAAGGGATCAAAGGCATAAAATTCTAGCAACAAAACTTGCGACGATTGAAACAAAAATTTAAAATATTGAAAATAAACTTTTCGATGGGGTGATTAATGATACGACTTATAAGAAGGTTTAATGTACATTGGGTATTTTTTTCCCCTATGACCTAATATTATAATCTATCAATAGTCAGATTGCATTCAAAAAATTAATTTCTTTACTGCATATCAATCAGTCATGAAACTCAGGAAATCAAGACTACATCAACAGCGATGGCCCGCTAAGCAAAACAGGTACAGAAGAAATCGGACCTTCAAAACAAAGAAGATGAGAAGAAACGGATGACATTTCAGGTGACCTTTCCGGCAACGCTTTAGGAAACACAGACTCAGAAGACCAATGGCTCAACTTGAATGAAATAAATTATCTTTTTGGTGACAGCCTGACCGCAGGATATGGCTGCGGCCAGGCTCCACCAAGTCCTTCCCAGCCCTTTTTACAACAAAGATCTACCAGGCAGGCTTTGGTTATCAGATCATCAACGCTGGAATCAGCGACTTACCTTCTGAATACTTATAAGCTATTTTCACTAGTGAGCTTTTGGATGTCAGCTATATCCATTGATACTTCCGGCATAAAAGCATTTCCCTCCATGTATTTCTGCAGGCTATATAATAATTGTCTTGCCTCCGGACGCTGATCACGATCAGATAGCAGGTCAATAGCGCTAACTATCAGGCTTCCTTTGCCCACTTTACATTCAAAAATCAGACCCAGTGGTCGGGCGGTAACCCAATCATCAATGACCCTCACCAAAGGGTTGATTTTTTTACTGAGAGCATCCATTCTTACCGCGCTTGAATGGGTGACTGCGTCCCACCATTGCCAGTTACTATGGTACTCTGTTGGGAATGCAGCAAAGGCAGGATGTTCAGGGTTGCACAAGATACCTAGTGTGGTTGGGGGCTGGCTTTTCGTCCAAGCTGTATTCCAAAAGATGCTTGAAAAACCGACCTTGATATCACCGCCCATCTCTGGCTTAATAGATCCCTTTTTTAAAGTCAATAGTACTTTGCCACCGCTGTTTAGTTCCTCGACAGCTTCATCATCCAATACCTGCGTTACCCGCACTTCCTTTGAAATATCAGGCAGAACGGTGGGATAGACAAAAATATCCCATGAATTTTCTGCCGATACTGTCTTTACCTTTAAAAGTAGCTGTTCTGCAGATTGAATGGTGCTGAATTTTTGGCGGATCGTGCCAATATGCTGACCGTTGCCCAATGCAATATCTACCGGATTAAATTCACCATGGTAGAGGGGGGTGCCATCAGTTTTAGTGATGGTCCAACTTACTTTTGCACCGGCAAGTGCTTTACCACCGAAGTTTGCTACTTCAACCGGTGCCACCAGCTGCTCGCTGGTGGTATAAATCATGCTGGGAAGCCTGACTAATGGTACAACAGCATTACAAAAACGTCTGTACTCAACTGCGGTCACATAATTTTTTTCTTCCCAGAAAGGATCAAGTACACCTACAAGGGCAGTTCCCTGTCCTGGGAAATCATTTAATCCAAGCAGTTGGAAACCGCCAAAACCAGGAGTCCTCAGAGCCGCTTCAATATCAGCTTTGTAACAGAGGACCTGTAATTTTCCAGAAGCCATCAAGAAACTGTCAGCTAACATATACATTCCGTTTTCTTTCAATCTGTCCTGAAAGATCTCGAAGTTCTTCGGTTTCAGGATGCCAGTGTATTTCTTCATTTCTTTAAAATCCGGATAGACACACCACTGACCGATTTCATGGCTCACCGACGGCTGTTTCCACTTGGATATGATGTCACTCCAGTCGTACGTTGTCGAAGGTTTCCGGCCATTCAGTATACTGTTCAATCCCTCGCCCCACCGCTGTATCCTGGGGTCTGGAGTGTTATTGTAATCGCTTTGATCAACTACAGGCCAGCCTGCACCAGTGGTGTATAGCCTCCTTGTGTCTTTGACTTTCCAGAAGTTGACAAACTTTGTAAGGTAAGTCACATGATTTTTACCGCTAGGCTCGTTGCCGTAAGTCATCATCACAAATGAAGGATGGTTCCCGTAAGTTTTTACCATTCTTTCACTTTCCTTGTAGATATATTCATCTAATGGCCTTCCATCACCTATTACAGCATCTGTGCTGGCCCAAGAGGAACATTCTATCTGCAGATATATTCCCAGTTGATCAGCTGCCGCAAAAGCTGCTTCCGGCGGGCACCAAGAATGAAACCTGACGTGATTTAAACCATAATGTTTAATGGCACTAAAACTTTTGAGCCATGAGGCCAAATCCGTAGGCGGATAACCAGTTCTTGGAAACGAAGCGCAGTCGAGGGTGCCTCGTAAAAATGTAAGCTGGTCATTCATGATAAACTGTGTGCCCCTGGTTTTAAACTCACGCATACCAAATAGGAGCTCCTGTTGATCCGGCAGATTGTTAAGGGTGGTTTTTAGATTGACGGCAAAACGATAGAGATCGGGATGAAATTCATTCCAAAGTAAAGGACGACTACCCATTGCGTATACTAGACTGAGATCAACGCTTTTTCCATTCAGCACCACGTCCTTAACTAAGGTCTTTAACCGTCGAGCGTTTGCCCTAGAAGAAATTGCCGATAAGTTCAGCTGTGCCATGCCTTTAGCTCCTGTCGGGTTGTTAACTTTGAGTTTCACTCTTACCAGTCCGGCGTGAATATCTGGGTATAATTGCAGGTCTGAAACATATATTTTCGGCCTGACCCTGAGCTGTAATGTTCCAACCATACCATTCCAGTTCGTTTGGGTATGATCAGTGATACTATGTGAGTTCATTCCCACGTTAAAGTCCTTTACCCGGTTATCTATCCTCACGGTGATCACGTGTTTACCAGGTGTTAGCAGGTCTTTCAACTGGAATACATGGGCTGTACCCAGACTATTCTCCATTCCTATTCTGACGTCATCTACCCAAACTGTTGTTTCCCAGTGGCTTCTCTCAATAAAAAGCTCTGACAATTCGCCCTTCCAGGATGCAGGTATAGTAACGCTTTTCTGATACCAGGCTGCCCCCTTATAGTATTTCTCCGGCTGCAGCCAGAAAGGAATCTTTATGTTTCCCTGCCTCCTGTACTTTGCGTACTGAGGCTGCGAAAACCAGGATGAATCTACGATTTCGCCAGTCCAAGGTGTATGTACAGTGATGTCGTTGCCTATACCATTGGTAGTCATTGATCCCGGAAGCTTTACTTTTTCCTTAAGTTTGGTACTGTACCATTTCTCAGCAATGCCCCGATCTAGGGAGTCAGTCTGAAACTGCCAGGTGCCTGCCAGATCTATTGCGGCACTCTTCTCAGCTTTTATCTGAGCAAAAGCATCGCATGCTGTAATGATGACCACTGACAGCGCTGCCAGAATATAATTTAAACGTTTTCTAATCTTGTCCATTTGTATTTGAAAGTGGGCTACGCGCATGCTATCAAGCCGGATTCTGGGTAATTAACTGATTACTCTTGATTTCATTCTGGGGTATACTATAATAAATTAGGGTAGTAATTTTCTTGTTCATAGGTTTGTTTTAAAATTTGGTTAGGACACGGGAATTACAGCCCAAAATTTTTATGAAGCTTATCCTGTTTGGGTATATGTTTTAAAATCTGTTCAGGATGAGTTCAGAGTCATATTATTGATATTTGGCGCTCTAAATTAGGACACAAGATGTACAATATAAATGGACAAACAAACGGTTTTGATGGACAATATCACCATAATATAGCATTATAAACTAAACTAGATTTAAATTATGAGCCTCGAACAGAAATCAAAAAAGTTAAAACAGCTATTGTCCGGATATGACACCGAATGGTTTTTAGGAAACCTAACAGATTTAATGTGTGCAATTGGCGGGAATGGTGCTGACTGTATATTTCCTTCTATTTGAACTGTTGCCTTTTTTGCAACAGTTGCTTCTTGATCCAATTCTTCTTCCTTGTATATGTTACTAAGGTGCCTTGAAATTGTTGATTTATTTTTACCAAACAGTTCAGCCATCTGACTTAATGCTAGCCAGACAGTATTCTACTCAACTTTTACATCAATTGCAGTTTCACCGCTTGGTGTTTGATAAATAACAATTTGTTCAGGACCAACAGCACATTTTCCAGGCCAATAATATTGTAATTGTATTTCCAACAAACAGAAACAAGAAAGCAAAAATCTTCAATTTTGTACAAAAGTTGAATCGAAAAACTGGCGTTGAACTTTGCAGTTTCGCCCCACTATTGCAAAATCCTTGCTATGAGCAGCAATTGTCTTCAGCTAATTCCAATAAATACGTCTATGATTGGATTTCTAAATATATACAAAACTGAAATTACCGCCGCCGTTATTAGATATGATTTCGAATGCCTGATGTCACGCTTATTAAGATTATATATCATTGCTATTGCACAAGCCAATAAAATAATGATTAATGCACCCCAGTTTTCAATGAAAATATGTATGGGCATTTCATAGGTTCTATCAGATGATGCGCCTTCCCCAAATGTCGCCCAATATATTAGCGGAATACCAAGCATATATAGAAAAACACAAATAAATAGTATAAGAATGAAGACAATTGATAGGTGTCCCAAAGCAGTTTTTACGTTTAGGATTTCCTTCATATTGTGTTTTGGGTTAAACATTTTGTAGTTGCTTATAGCAGATTAATGTGGACTTTATTTTGTTTAATAAATCATTTGCTTGAGCTATTGTCAACCAATCTACTATTCTGTCTTGCCTGTTTACGTTTGTCATCACGACGATTGATTGGTTGGAGTTTGAGAATAAGTAATTTGGTCTAATAAGAAAACGTGTCCTCTCATAATTAAGTCAAGGATATAAACTTCTTGTATTTCTGATTTCAGATAAGTTTTAGTCTTGCTAAATAATTTGTTTTTCTGTCTTACGCACATTTTGTTCGTTGAGATTTCTAAAACAGTTTTTCCAAATGTATTCCATAGCCATACATAAAGTAAAAATGTAAAAAATGCAAAAGGTATAACAGCGGAAATCAAATAGGTAAATATTTATGTTAGTGGATCCTACGGCTTTAATCATCAGCAAGCCTTAATGAACACTTAATTCATTGATTTTACATTACTCGCCTCATTTTAAAAACCGCCAAAATTGTGGAAGAACCATTTTCAACGGAACATACACCCAGACGTCACCCCGGTTTTTAATCCAGCTTTTATCTACTCATCACATTTTATTGGGGTTTCGTCACATTTTTTCATAGCGCCTCCTGGATGATGCTACTTTCACTCCAGCAAGGGGACGGTGGAGCAAAAAAAATTAGAAATACCATAATCGTTTATAATCCTTATGAATTATTAATGAAAAAGGTGCAACATGGAAGGAGCTATCAGCGTCCTATCGCTTGAGCTCGGCCCTGAACAAACACGAACGCTAAATACATAACATATGAAAAAAATAACCTTTCCCCTCTTTGCTGTTATATTGCTTGCTGTTTTTACCACTGAAGCATTCAGCGGGACATCCGGAGCCAAATTCAGGAAAAACACGATCGTTTTAAATGAGGTGAATTTCTCGGTTGATCCGAGAATCGAACTGTTTCATACGATGGAGGTATTGGCTGGCGTTCCGGTAACCAATTTTATAGACCTGGATTATAAGCAAAAAATAGCAGCGGCATTTACGCTGTACAAAGACCATCAGCTCTTTGCCTATCTTTCAAAAAATCCATTGTACGGAAAACTCTTTACCACAATTGACGGGCCGATCTGGTTTATGCTGCACATGACACAGGAGCTGGATTGGCGCAAGGATATTGAAGTATCAGAAAAGAAAAATCCTGCACTGGATTCATTGCGTATCCTGATGAAGGATTTTTGCCGGAAATCAAATTACGCCGCTTTTTTTAACAGCAATTCGGATCTCTATCAGATATCGCTAGCTACCTTGGCGTATAACCTGCCTGATTTTGATGAAAAGAACAGACTGATGGACTATTGCGGAGCGAAGGATAAAAAGCAGGTTCAGTTTAACGTGATCCTGAACTTTTTAGGCTGGGGGAATTTTGGACCAAGAATATTCAAAAGGGACGGCGCGGAACTGTATGCGGTGATCTCCCCGGAAAAAACAGCGATCAGGGTGCCGACTTTTGACGTCCGAGGGCTCTATAAGTTGCTTTGGCATGAGTTCGCGCATTCCTTCGCTAATCCTGCTGTGGAGAAAATCCAGGATCAGTTTGAGCCCATGGGGCATTTACTAGAACCAATCCGCGAGTCCATGAAGGCGCAGGCTTATCACTCCTGGCCGGTAGTTTTCAAAGAACACCTCACAGAGGCAATTGCCTGCCGGATGGCGGCCCTGAAATTCGGAGAAGAGGCTGCAGATTTGAACTATTTCAGGTTCCAGAAAGGAATGCGCTGGATCTACTTAAATCCGTTGATTGCGGCTTTAAAGCACTATGAGTCCAACCGGTCGAAATATCCAACGCTCGACAATTTTATGCCGGAGATCGTGAAGGCTATGAAGTTTATTCAGCAGAGCGACATTGACCGGTGGATGGCGGAAACGGAGCAGATCAGAAAGCCTGACCTTGCTGCTATTCCGCAGATCGGGGACATCTATGATAAGAAAAACATCCTGTTTATTTATTCAACAGCCGAAACCGACCAGGTTGCAGACCGGAAGCTGAAAGACTTCATGAA
The DNA here is from genome assembly GCF_056395985.1 of Pedobacter sp. 05T44. NCBI lineage: Bacteria > Pseudomonadati > Bacteroidota > Sphingobacteriia > Sphingobacteriales > Sphingobacteriaceae > Pedobacter > Pedobacter sp. 05T44. The sequence goes on along the minus strand of NZ_JBFTKO010000002.1, from coordinate 86,035 downwards.
CGGTTTTAAAAACAGGATTGGCTCGCTCAAAGAAGCAAAAATGGTAGCCGATACCGCTGCGCTGAAAATGGATTTAACGGGCTACAACCTATCTGTCTGGGGAAGCGTCAAGGGGAATAAGTTTCTGGAAAAGTACATGCCGCAAATCCCGCTGCATGTCGGAGATGAAAAGGTAATCGCTGAAAATATTTATGCAGGAAAAGGCTACGGAATCTTGATCGGCTGGGTAAATCCGGTCAACCCGCAAAACATGATGGCGGTGTACACTGGTCAGAGCCCGGCGGATGTGGTAGACTTTAACCAGATCATAAATGGAAGTGGCAACTACCATATTTTCCAGAACTTTACTACACTCCGGCAGGGGAATTTCAGTAGGCAGGCACAGGTTTGGGTAGCAAAGTAGATAGGTTTCATCAGCTAAAGTCGTGATATATGCGTATTTCGGGGAAAGTGGTTCTTCGCCTATTTTCGTAATTCTTGAAATAAACTGGCATTTTATCGTTAGTAGGTCTTGAAGGCCAACAAAGCAATCTTCAATAAAACCAATCAATTTAAGGGTGTTTCAGTAGATAACTAAACAGACAGCTTCATCATCTATTGTTTTTAAGCAAGAATATTCGTCTGCGCAAGGCCCACAGTAAAAGGCAGGCAAAAAAGCAAGGTGACAGTGGCTTTCCTGATAGTTAGGTTCATCGTTTTATTGCATTTAGTTTCCTGTTAATATTGGCAATGCTGTCCAGCAACGCAATATTCTGCCGCTTCATACTGTCAATCTGTAATTGTATCGCCGCATCTCTTAAACGTGACCTGCCATCGGGTGAAGATTGTTGTCCGCAGGAAAATAGGCAGAACAACAACATAATGCACATAAATTTCATCATCATTTGATTGTTTACATTATAGGTTGCGAAAATTCGAAAATACTTACATCATCACCGAAATAATTCCTCTAAGTAAGCAGGATCAACAAGCGCTGCTAATGCATGAAAATGTGGTATCAGTTTTGTTGGCTTTCTGGCTAAACACACATTCAAACCCATAGCTCAGCCGGAAAGCACCATTGTACCTGATGTCGGGTTGGCATCCATTAGTCCTCCACAACTTAACACAAATTCAGCCTTTTTGAAATATATGCCTTTTTTAATGAAGCGGCTGTTTTTATTTATCAAGCCCAAGTTGTTTCCGCATATCAAGGTTTAAACTGTATTGCTCTTCAACCGAAACTGCTTTTCGTGTATTTTTATTTATGTCTTTACCCTCCTTTGTCCAAAGAAATGGATAAAAACTAAAAACTTTGTCACCGTCTAACTTTGAAACTTCGTCTCTCCATTTTGTCCACCGGTTGCCTTTATAAAATTTGTCTAAGTCGTTGTTAAAACAAAATTGTAGAAATTCTGTATATGTAATGTCAAGCGATTCATACTCTAAATTGTCAGGCGAAAAATAATAGATTTTTCCAAAGTCCTTGCCAAGCCCACCGCCGTTCAAAAGGTAAAGTCCGCCAACAGCGTCGTCAGCGATAAGCAAAAATGATGGTATTTCTCCAAATTCTTTAAATGATTTTCCTTTGTTCCAATCTGGAAGTGTCCGACCAAGTTTTGCATTGCCCGAACCAAGAATTCTAATCCAACCATCATCAATTAAAAGCCCACCTGTCATATAAACAACTGCACCCATTGGCGAACGTGTTGTCACTTGGATTTTATACAAAGCGTCTTTTGCTTTTACTGTATCAACCGCCAAAATTTCAACTTTGTTTTTGGCAGATTTAATCCAATCTTTTACAAGTGTCCAACCTGAGTCGGTCTTATTTATTAGTTCGTCAACTGGTCGCATTTTGTTTTGTGCTGTCGTTGTCAAAGTTATTAGGGTCAGTATTGTTGCAATAAAATGTCGTGTCATAATAGGGGTCTGTAAAATAGCCGCTTACTCTTAAATATACGCAAGTCTTCTAGATGGTAAAATAATTAAAATATACGCTAAGCATTATTAATTTGCAATTTCTTATACGTTTTTTGGCTACTCTTTTCACAAAGTGTAAAGCTCAAATGCAGGACATATTTAACTAAACAGAACACAGACAGGCAATACAATTAGGACTATTAAAGGAGAGGTAAACAGATAATAATCATATATTTGCAATAAGCAATAGAACTAACACAACGACAAGCAATAGAAATAACGCAACAACAAACAATAGAAACAACACAACAATAAACAATAGAAATAACACAACTATAAAATATGAATAGATATTATTGAATCTATTAAGAAACGACGTAACAAAAAAGAACTCTAAGGAGGAAGTGTTAATTCAGCAGGAGTTAACAGACTGATAAGAAACACCAGCAGAACAAAATCAAAAGGCTATGGCAACACCAAAGGAAAAATTTGCAGAAGCATTAGTAACGCTAAAAGAACTTCAGGAAAAAGGATCTGCAGGAATCCATACAGATGAAATCCCAAGCCGTTCCCAACGGGAGATCCTTTTGAAGAATGGCTTTATAAAAGAAGTCTCTAAAGGCTGGTATATCTCATCTAACCCTTCTGAAGTCCCAGGAGATACAACATCCTGGTACAGCTGTTATTGGGATTTCTGCACCAAATTTATTCGGCACAAGTATGAAGGAAACTGGTGCCTTTCGGCAGACCAATCGCTCGTGCTACATGCGGGTAATTGGACAGTACCCACACAACTTCATCTGCGCTCACCAAAAGCAAATAACAGCCCCATTTCCTTCCCCCATAACACCTCTCTGTTCAATTATAGGGCTGAAATTCCTGCGAAGGAATTGATGACTACCATCAATAACCTCCAGGTGTACAACCTGCAGGCAGCACTGATATATAGCACCGAAGGGATCTATCGATCAAAACCACTGGATTGCCGCATCACCTTAGCCAGTATTAGCGATGCTTCAGAACTATTACCTATTTTGCTTGACAATGGTCACTCTACCATTAGCGGTAGGTTGAGCGGTGCGTTCCGGAACATTGGAAGGGATAGGATTGCTGACCAAATCATTGATACGATGAGACAAGCGGGATATGACATCAGAGAATATGACCCCTTTCAGGAAAAATTACAAATAGCGATCAGCCCACGTGAGCGATCCCCTTTTGTCAATCGCATACGGTTGATGTGGCAGCAAATGAGTGAAATCATTATAAAAGATTTCCCGAAAGCTCCTGGTGTACCGGCAGATCAGGAAGCTTATATTAAAATAGTAGATGAAGTGTATCTAACAGATGCTTACCACTCTCTTTCCATTGAACGTTACAAAGTTACCCCTGAGCTCATTGCTAAAGTGAGCAGCGGTGAATGGGACAAAGATAGCTCCCAACAAGACCGTAAACAGAAAGATGCTATGGCTGCAAGAGGTTATTTCCAAGCCTTTCAGGAAGTAAAAAAAACATTGGAAAAAATCCTACAGGGAGAGAACGCTGGATTGCAAGCAGATAAAGACCATCAGAAATGGTACCGGGAACTTTTTGATCCGAGTGTACAAGCTGGAATACTAAAAGCTTCAGATCTGGCTGGCTACCGGAGTCACCAAGTCTATATCAGTTCATCAAAGCACGTACCACTGAGTGTTGAAGCTATGCGTGATGCCATGCCTGAATTATTTGAACTCTTGCAAAAGGAACAGCATCCTGCAGTAAGGGCAGTCCTGGGCCACTATATTTTTGTCTTCATCCATCCTTACATGGATGGCAATGGTAGAATAGGCAGATTTTTAATGAATACAATGCTCGCCTCAGGGGGATATCCATGGACAGTGATACCAGTGGAGAAAAGGGATGAGTACATGAAATCACTGGAAACTGCCAGCGTCACTGGTGACATCAGTGTCTTCTCAAAATTTATTGCCTATCTGGTTGCTGAAAATATGAAAGGGAAACCAGTCGCTCACTTGCCAAGTTAACCGACAGCGTCATAAACCTCAACAGCAGATAAAGACATGGATCAGAAAGATGTACTTTACATATATACGGACCGTCAATCTTGAAATTACTTGTCGTTTATAAAGTTATAGACGGATAAGACCTACTGAAATGATCAGGTCCAAATTATAATGTTCCAGATCTCTGGATACTTTTCTTTCGCCTTCCTGCCGAACTATTCGCAAATACCGACCAGTTGAATCTTTATCTAATCCCTTAGACTCAAAATGTTTTTGATATGCTCGCTGATGTTAGCTTTGCTAGATTTAAATAAGTCGACAATCTGGTTTTGGTAAGTCAATTTGTTTCATACTCAATTTTAATGTCAATTCCAGTTTCACCGTCAGGTGTTTGATAAATATTTACTGGCTTTGAGTAAGGTTTACAGATTTATATGCTCTGGTCATATCATAACTATTAAGAATAGGATAAGGGGCAAATAATACCCCTTATCCTATTCTTAATTCGAATGGTCAAAAGTAAATAATTTGTTTCTAAACATCATTCAACAACTTTCACAGATTATGTTGTGCAGTTACAAGCTCTTTTATATCCTCACTCGTAGCAATAGCACAGGCAGGAAAGGTGGCTCGTATCATCTTAACTAATGCCTGTTCATTTACACCCTCATTTACACCTTCATTTACACCTTCACCTTCCCTCCTGCTTTGTCTTCAGCATTAACCTTACCATTTACACCTTCATATAATCCTTCTACTTCAATTCTTGCCGGCAGTTTAGTCAGAAAACAGGTGCAATCCCGACCTGTATCATAGGTTGGCTCTGGCGATCCGTTGCTTACCATCGCATGATAAATTGTAGGGAAACCAGTACCCCCGGCCTTCGGATAGCCGAAGTTCCTTAAGAAAGCTAAATAAGCATCAAACATTCCTTTAGGCTCCCTGATATAATTGATATTATTTACAACAATTTCCTCTGTTAATACAGAATCTGTCATGGTTTGATTTTTAATAGTTAGCATATTCAACTAGGCGTACAACCTGATAATCTTCGGTTCGGGTTTGTCTTCTGGCTCACTGCTGGGCTCTGGCGAGGTGACCAAATCCGCTGGCTTGTCATTTTCCTGATCCCCCACATTAGCTTCCACATTAATCAGTCCCTTGTCACGCAATTTTTCATCCAGGCCGGCCATATCCGCTGCGACTTTAATGTCTAAGATTTTAGCATAATGTTGGGTGGTCTTGATATTTGTATATTTCGCAGATAGTGGTTCTTCCCCAATTTTGGTGGTTCTTCAAAATGAAGTGAGTAATGTAAAATCAATGAATTAAGTGTTCATTAAAGCTTGCTGGTGATTAAAGCCGTAGGGTTCTCTAACATATGAGAATCATGATCAATGTTAGTTCCCGCAAAAAATAATACAAAGGAACCACCGAGGTAATAAGCTTGTATCAACTTGAAAAACAGTTATTTACAAAAAGGAATTGCTTGTCTGTTATATTTTTCACCACCAAAATTGGGGAAGAACCATTTTGGACCGTAATATGAGGCCACGTTCCGCGAAAGAGGTGGCCACATATGGAATAATCCCCACTTTATCTTCCATAATTAATGTGATTAAATGTATTTAATTAAAAATTAGTCAATTCTTGCACTCTTAAGGCGCAGTGAGTTCAGAATAACGGATACTGAACTGAAGCTCATGGCAAGCGCAGCTATCATCGGTGACAGTAAAATTCCAAAAAACGGATATAAAAGTCCCGCAGCCACGGGTATTCCCAATACATTATATCCAAGGGCAAAGAATAAGTTACCTTTAATATTGCCCATTACCTTGTGGCTTAACAAACGGGCTTTTGCAATACCATTCAAATCGCCCTTTACAAGGGTAATTGCTGCACTTTCAATAGCAACATCTGTCCCAGTACCCATCGCAATGCCAATATCAGCCTGTGATAATGCCGGGGCATCATTAATACCATCGCCTGCCATCGCCACTTTTTTTCCTTCGGCTTGCAATTTTTTCACTTCGTTCAATTTATCCTCCGGTAACATCCCGGCTTTGAAACCATCTAAATTTAAGGTTTGACTAACTGCCCTTGCTGTATCTTCATTGTCCCCTGTAAACATGATTACCTTTAAACCTTCTTCCTGAAGTTTTTTGATAGCGGCAGCACTTGAGGGCTTGATTTTATCAGAAATAACCACAAAGCCAACAGCTTTATGCCCAACAGCTAAATAAGAAACTGTCTTACCTTGTTTTTGTGCGGTCATAACCTGCTCTTCTAATTCAGGATCAATTTCAGCTTTAACGTGTTCCATTAATTTCTGGTTGCCTAAAGCAAGTTTTTCCTGTTTCAATGTACCCATTACACCTTTACCAGTTACAGCTTCAAAGTTTGTGATAGGCTGAATACTGATCTTTTTCTCTTCCCCGTAACGAAGCGTTGCCTGTGCTAAAGGATGCTCACTGCTGCTGTTCAATGCTACGATTCTTTCAAGGACTTTCTTTTCATCAAAATCTGGGTTTACACTAATGACCTTTTCAACCGATGGTTTCCCTTCGGTTACTGTTCCAGTTTTATCAATAATCACGACATCAATTGCATTCATTTTTTCCAACGATTCTGCATTCTTAATCAACACCCCAGACTGTGCGCCTTTTCCTACGCCCACCATTACAGACATCGGCGTCGCCAAACCAAGCGCACACGGACAGGCTATAATCAATACAGCGATAGCATTTACAAAAGCGTAAACATATGCAGGATCAGGCCCATACATTGCCCATGCTACGAAGGTAGCTATGGCAATCAACACCACTACAGGGACGAAATAACCTGAAATCTTATCGGCCATTTTTTGGATAGGTGCTTTTGAACGACTTGCAGAATTCACCATTTCAATGATTTGGGACAACAGTGTTTCCGAGCCTACTTTCTCCGCAAGCATGACAAAGGTTTTATTACCATTGATTGTTCCAGAGCTAACTTTGTCCCCAGGTTTCTTTTCCACCGGAACAGGTTCACCTGAAATCATAGATTCGTCAATCGTCACTTCTCCAACTTTAATACTGCCGTCAACAGGTATCTTCTCTCCCGGCTTCACCCGTAACATGTCCCCCTTCTGAATGTCATCTATGGAAACTGTGGTTTCTTTTTCGCCTACAATCCTGGTAGCGGTATTGGGTGCCAGTTTCAACAGTTCTTTAATAGCACTGTTTGTTTTCCCATGCGCTCTGGCCTCTAAAAGCTGACCAAGCAAGACTAAAGTCAGGATAACAGTTGCTGCTTCGAAATAAACATAGACCGTACCGTGATGGGTTTTAAACTGGTTTGGAAAAACATCAGGAAAAAGCAGGGCGACAAGACTAAATAGCCAAGCCACCCCCGCACCAATACCAATCAAAGTAAACATATTTAATTTCCATGTAATTATGGATTGCCATGCGCGCTGAAAGAACATCCATGTTGCATAAAACACCACAGGGATAGAAAATGCAAACTGAACCCAGTTCCAATATTTCAATTCCATCAATTTGAAAATCGGATTACCTGGTATCATCTCAGACATTGCAATCAAAAAGACAGGTATGGTAAAAACCGTTGCGACCTTAAACTTACGCAAAAGCGTTTCATAAGTTTTATCCTCCTCTTCCAAATTTACACCCAATGGAACCAAATCCATTCCACATATCGGACATGAACCAGGCTGATCTCTGATAATTTCGGGGTGCATAGGACAAGTAAATTGAGTGGCTTGCTTTAATACCGGCTGCTTCAGCAAGTCCATTCCACAAACCGGGCAATGACCTGGTTTACCATAAGTTTTATCTCCTTCACAATGCATCGGACAATAATATACCTCTCCGGTTTCTTCCTTATTAACCTTAACCGGAGCAGCGCCATGACCCTGAGGGGCTGAAACATGATGTTGGTGACCAGAATGATCTGGACTGTGTTTATCTGCGGCAATCTTTTGAAAGCCGGACATTTCAATCCTGTAATTTCCAGCAGCAGAAAGCGTTTCCTGCAATTTTTCAGTAGTAATATGCTTATCCATCGTAATCGTTGCCTCAGCTGGTTCCAAGGTAACCTTAGCAGAAATCCCGTCAATACTATTCAAGGCATCTTCAACTTTACTACGACAGCCCTGACAGGTCATTCCGATTATTTTATAGGTATGCTTCATGATGTAAAGATTAATTGGTTAATAATTTAATGTTAGTCCGGCGCCATAACCCATATCACTGTCATAGTGGGTGGACAGGCCAAAATATTTGGTGACGATGTATCTAAACCCCGCCATATACTCTTTATCGGTATTGACCATAAATTGAAAGCGCAATCTTTTGGATATAGGTACATCTTCTCTCATCAATTGAAATCTCACGTTTCCTTTATGATCGACAGAAGCATCTGCAACAATTAACATTGGCAAAGTGTATTGTACCCCCAAATGAAATACCTGTCTAAAGTTTTTGGTATTGCCCTGTCCGAAAAGATTATCCCCGGGTGCTGTAGATTGCCCAAAAATATTCTTTTCCATCGGATCAACCGTTCGTTTACGGAAATCCCAACCAACATAGGGAAAGAGCCATTGGTTTCTTCCAAGGTATCTCCCAAAATGACTTTCGTTTTCATAACCATGATGGGATTGAAAACCCACTCTCCATTCGGTAGTAAAACGGTATCGGGTATTGGCCAGCATGATTTCACCGTCACTTCCATTGCTTTCAATTCCAACTCTCGCCATGGGATGAAATTCCCTGTCATCACTAAACAACTTACGCTGCGCTAATTTAGGGTTAGGAATTTCTGGATTAGGCGGAGAGTTTTCATAACTGAACACTCTGCCCATTCCGCTCATCATGTGGTACAGAATATGGCAATGGAAAAACCAATCACCACCTGGTTCTGATGCTGCAAATTCAAGAGTATCCCTTTCCATGGGCATAATGTCGATGATGTTCTTCATGGGAGCATATTCGCCTTGTCCATTGACAACCCTGAAATCATGACCATGCAGGTGCATAGGGTGGCGCATCATACTGTTGTTAAACAAAATGATCCGAACGTTTTCTCCTTTCTTAATCAGGATTTTATCACTTTCTGAAACCGTTTTATTATCCAAAGTCCAGACATATCGGTTCATATTCCCTGTTAGATCAAACTTTAGCTCTTTCCACGGGCCACTAGGTAAAGTCGTTTTCTTTGGATCACGAAGCATATTATAGTTCAACGTAACGATGTCAGGACTTTCCGCTGTCATATCCATACCTGCCATGTTTTTTTCGTTAGACATTTGCATCCCCGGCATAGCTGCTTTTTTGTTTTCTTTTTTCGGGGTCTCTTCACCCGTTACTTCGGGATACATTACCGTGTTCATGTCCATAACCTGGTTCTGCATTTTCATGCCTTCCATTTCGATCATGTTGCCGTTCATATCCATCATGTCATTCATCATCTTCATTCCGGCAAAATATTTCAGCTTAGGCAGTTTTTGAGCAGGAACTTTTTCTCCCTTACCCAACCAAAGGGAAGCAGATTTGGTGCGGTCTTCGGGCGTAACCAAAAATTCGTAGCTTTTATTTTCGGGAATGGTGACCACCACATCATACGTTTCGGATACAGCTATAATTAGCCTGTCAACTTCTACAGGCTCGACATCATTTCCATCGGTAGCTACCACGGTTATTTTACCACCGGAATAAGTTAACCAGAAATAATCAGATGCCCCGCCATTGGCAATACGAAGTCTTACCTTATCTCCGGCTTTAAATTGTGGCTGCTCATTTTGGTTCTTACCATTGATCAGAAAAGTATCATAGTACACATCACTTACATCCATTGCATTCATACGCTTCCACTCATTGGCCACTTTGGTTTTAAAATGACCTGTTCTAATGGCTTCGGCATAACTTTGGGTCGTTCCTTTTTTAATGGCAAACCAATCGTTGGCATTTTTCAGGCTTCGGTGTACTTCTTCTGGTTTCATATCTGTCCATTCACTAAGTACCACCGGAACGGTTGGAATGTCCCATTCTTTTCTTTTGTTCATGATAAAAGCACCATACATACCAATCTGCTCTTGCAATTCGCTATGGCTATGGTACCAATGAGTGCCATGCTGAACAATTGGAAATTTATAGATGTAAGTAGAATGCGGCTTAATGGGCATTTGGGTTAGAAATGGCACACCATCCATTTTATTCGGCAAAAACAGGCCATGCCAATGCAGAGAGGTTTCTTCATCGAGTTTATTATGTACATATATCAATGCTGTATCGCCTTGGGTAAAAGTGAGTGTTGGCATTGGTATCTGTCCGTTTACAGCTATTGCCCTTTTTGTTTTTTTTCCAAAGGTTACTGTAGTATCGGCAATATAAAGATCATAGCGAACAGTACGGGGTGGTTGAGTAAAAGCAATGGTTTTGATGGGGCCCAAATTCGATTTGGCTTTTTTAATGTTTTCCATTGTAGCACTATTGTCTCCCATCTGCATACCTTCCATGTTCTCCATTCCATCCTTTGGAGCATCTTTCATAGGCATCTGCATTTCGTCATGTTTGGTGGGAGCTGCTTTAGCTTTTTCAGGTACCAATTTCATTCCACACTTAGGACAATTGCCTGGCTTGGGTGCATGAATTTCGGGATGCATTGGACAGGTGTAAGTTACCTTCTGCGCTGACTCATCGCTGTCTTGCTTTTTATCAGGCATTTTCATATTTTCCATGCCTTCTTTTTTTGATGGAGCCGTCTTTTTCTCTTTTGCCCCAGGTTTCGGTTTAGCAGCCTTTACCTTTTGAACAACGAGTTTCATGCCACATTTAGGACAATTACCAAGCTTGTTGGATTGTATTTCCGGGTGCATTGGGCAAGTGTAAATAACCCGCGACTGCTTCGTACTTTCATTGTCAGGCATTTTCATTTTCTTCATATCCTGGGCAGAAACCGCAGAATAGAAGATCAATAAGAAAACCGTTAGTATATTTTTCATTTCTTTGATGATTAATGGTTAGTTAAAATTCTTTTTGTTTAAACTATCCTTTGAATTTTGTACCCAGTTCATTAGCAACAATTTTTCCGTTTTAGTCAAAATGGCATTTCTATGGATCAGGGTATAGGAGTTCAGGGGCATACTGCCATCCTTTAAACTATTTTCTATTGAGCGCAGTTTACTTTGCTGTCTTCTTGAGGTATAAGAACCAAATTCGCTAAAATTTAATTCAGCTTTCCCGGATTGAATATGATTGTTCATAAACCAGTGCATGGGCTGCATATTAGCATACCAGGGATACTCAGTATTATTACTATGGCAGTCATAACAGGCTTTTTTTAGAATACCCTGTACATCTGAGGGTACAGAAACTATTTTAGAAATATCATTTGGCATAACCTGCCTGCTTTTATTGCGGGCAGGTTGTACAAATTGAATAAGTATAAAGATCACCAATAGTCCAAGAAGTATTTTCTTTATGCCTTTCATGGCCTATTATTTTAATTCTTCTTTAACAGTACCGCAAGTTGGCATGGCTTTTCCCAGATAAGGGTTTTTAATATCCTTTACTTCGCTCAACCAGATTGCTCCCTTATTGTTATTGTACATCGGGCAGTGATCCACATACAGCGATTGATTAGCGCCAAGTAGTTTAACGAGGTCGTACATATCCTTACTCAACATATCAAAATGTTCACGCTGGTGTGCAATATTTCCAACATTAGCTCCAATATGCTCGGCATGTTCTTTAGCATCATCGTATATATCGGTATAAGCTTTATCCTGTTCTGGAGTTAAAGATTTTTTGTCGAAACTGGCAAAGGCAGTTACCATTTCATTTCCTGCTGCTGCCGCGTCTTTATCATTGTCATTTGTAAAGGCATTTTTTAATTTGAGGTATGAGGCTAATACTGCGGCAGTAGAAGTACCTTTTTCTGAAGATCCAGATGCAACGGCCGTTGTTACTGTAGCATCTTCGGAAGTGGTTGATTTAGTTTTATTACTACCATTAGAGCAGGCTGCTAAAAATAATAAGGAAAAAACTGAACTATAAATTAATGTTTTCATCGTGTTTAAATTAAAATCGTTTTAAATGTTTGATTACCTGCTTAGCGGAACAAAGTGTATTTATGTGATCCTATGGCAGAATTGTTCAATAAAATCCACATGTCAATTGCATACCAGAACACCCAATAAAGGTGAAGCTGAGGAATTAACAAACAGAATTACTTTAGAGTTTCTTTAACTGCCCCGCAGGTTAGCATTTGTTTACCGAAGTAGGGATTTTTGATCGCCTCATTCTCAGAAAGCCAATAACTCTTTTTCATTGGGCAATAGTCATAATAAACCGGGTCTTTAGTAAGTTTTACTGCCTTAGCCAGTTTAAAAAGATTTGTTGAAAAATTAGCGAAATGCTCCCTTTGGTGGGCAATGTCTTTTGTTTCTGAGATATGTTTGGCATCAAATGCAAGTTTATCCTGAAACCCCATGAAGGCTGTCATTTCTGCTTTGGGCATAGACTTCATGTCAACACTTGCCAATGCTTTAGAAAATTCGCTTGCTTTTGATGCTGCCACTGCCGCATCAGAGTTTACTAAGGCATTTTTGATGTCATAGTAAGAAGTTAACAATGATTGTGTCTGAGTACTTTGAGCGAAACTCGGGTTGATCCATGCAGTTGCAATTACAGCAACTACTAAAAATATCTTTTTCATGATGTAATAATTTAATGTTTATACTAATTCTTGGCCATAGCAATAGCTATGCGAAGTGTATCATATGCCGATACCCTATTTTACCGGGTCCAACATCTCACATTAAATCTTATATCTGAAAACTTTGAATGTCTATGCGAATGTCCCTGTTAGGCGGTCTTTCTCTGTGATCTGCATAGGCGCCCCGACCAAGTTCAACATCGGTTACGGGAATTAATAAAGAGTAAGAATGATCAGTAAGCCACAATACAGGTAAAACTACCTGCACTTTGCTCATTTCAGGAACTAATTTGCTTTGAGTAGCCAAATCATTCACTAAAGTTTTACAGCAAGGATCTTCTTTTGTAAAATTCTGCCCAGATATTGGGGTAGTTTTGTGTTCATGTCCACCTGCATGATGGTGACCATGATCTTTGTGTCCATGATGAGTAGGTTTAGCATGGGAATGATTTTCATCATGATGATCCACCTCCATTGCTAAAGCACAGCCAAAACCCGCAACGGTATTGAGCAAAAATATCACTAACAGAAAGATAGCTTTACTTTTCATGATTAAACAAACCTATATAATTATGCAAATATAAATTTACATAATTCCGCATTTTTTTTACATCTAAATAGCGCCTATACGCTAACAACCCACCGTATGCAGCATAGATTCTTCCAAAATTTGCTGTCTGCCAATGTAAAACGAAACCATAAGCATCTGGTACTGAATGCTCCAATTAAAAAATTTATGCATTTTTCCCTCGGAATATCTACCTTTTGCAATACTCTATTTTTAAACCTTCTATCGAAAATTTCGGCATAAATCTCTAAATAAGGAAGCTCCAACATAATTTAATAAAAAACCTGATAATCGTTCAACTAAAGATACATTGCGCTCAAGCATTCTGTTCTAGTTTTAGCATTGATCTAAATCAAATATAGTTCAGTATGAATGGCTCACAGTTAATTGAAACATTTCGCACAACTTTTTGTAATTTCATTAGATTCGTGTTACTAAAATCCAGCAAATAACGCATGGTGATGACCTTGGATTCTCAATTAGGCAGTTCATCTGCATATTTAGTGAATTAGTAATTTTGCAAACAATAACACTCCATGAAAAATGAAAACTGAAACCATACAAAGCTATATAGATTCCCATTTTTCTTTTTTTGAGCCTGACTTAAAAAAAGTTTTAATTGAAAACGGCACACTAAAAATATTTGTTGCAGACGAAATGCTCATGCAAACTGGGCAAAATATGCGGTCCACGACGCTAATTGTTGAGGGATTGGTGAAGCTGTATCGTGAGGGAGACGACGGCAATGAGTTTTTTATGTACTACCTGCAACCGGGCAATGCCTGTGCCTTGTCTATGATCTGTGCAACCAAGCAAGAAACCAGCGAGGTGATGGCTAAGGCTGTTGAGCCAACAATTGGCTTGATGATTCCAATATCGCTAATGGATACCTTAATGAAGGAATACAAGACTTGGTATTACTTTGTACTGGAAACCTACAGAAATCGTTTTGAAGAATTATTGACCGTTATCGACAACATTGCTTTTAAGAGTATGGATGAACGATTGGCATTTTATCTGGAAAAACAATTCAAGGATTTAAAAACCAGATCATTATCCGTCACGCACGGGGATATCGCCAACGACCTGAATTCTTCACGAGAGGTGATCTCCAGATTATTAAAAAAAATGGAGCAGCGTGGCGAAGTCGCCTTACACAGAAATTACATTCAATACCTCAAATAACTCATCGGTGACCTAAGTCACCTTTATTGTCCGTCCGAACTTCCAACTTTGTCTAAACTATTTAGAAAATGGAAGTTATTGCGTATTTAGCGTCGGCATTTATCGGCGTCTCATTGGGTCTGATTGGCGGAGGTGGCTCTATCCTAACCGTACCAGTATTGGTTTATCTTTTTGGGATCGCTCCTCTTCTGGCCACTTCTTACTCACTTTTTATAGTTGGCTCAACCAGTCTAATCGGGGCAGTCAATAACTATCGCAAAGGTCAGGTGAACCTGAAAGCAGCCCTCTTCTTTGGCGCAGCATCAATTGTCACTGTCTTTGCGACCAGAAAACTCATTATTCCTGCTATTCCAGAGAAATTATTCACTATAGCTGGTCATACCATTACCAGCGCGTTAGCCACCATGGTACTTTTCGGCGTACTGATGTTAACGGCCTCGATAAGCATGATTCGAAGTAAACATGATGATGCACAGGAACAGGATTGCAAAGACTGCATTAAATTCTTTAAACTTCTAGGCTACGGGATTGCTATTGGACTGGTAACCGGACTGTTAGGAGCAGGAGGAGGTTTCTTACTAATCCCTGCCCTGGTCTTGTTATTAAAATTACCCATGAAAAAAGCAGTCGGAACCTCTTTACTTATCATTGCACTGAATTCCCTGATCGGTTTTGCGGGAGACCTGGGGCATTTTCAAATCCACTGGAAATTCTTACTCAGCGTCAGCGCAATTGCCATAACCGGCCTGCTTGCTGGAAACCTCATCAGTAAAAGAATTCCCGGATCAGGACTCAAAAAAGCGTTCGGCTGGTTTGTCCTGTTCATGGGCATTTATATCATTTTAAAAGAATTTTTAAAATAACAAGAGTTGGGTGATTTTAGTCACCGTTTGGTGTTCACTTTCTGCCGAAATTTGATGTATACAAAAGAATTAAAAAAAAGAACATGATTATTGAACAGATTTATACCGGATGTTTGGCACAAGGCGCCTATTACATTCAATCAGGTAATGAGGCTGCCATTATCGATCCTTTAAGAGAAGTCGCTCCTTATATCGAAAAAGCCGCAGGTAATAATGCCACCATTAAATATGTATTTGAAACACATTTTCACGCTGATTTTGTTTCGGGCCATGTAGATCTGTCTAAACAAACCGGGGCACTGATTATTTATGGCCCGAATGCCAATCCGACTTTCGAGGCGCATATTGCAAAAGACGGCGAGCTTTTTAAGCTGGGAAAACTCACGATTAAAGTTTTGCATACTCCAGGCCATACCATGGAGTCCACCTCCTACCTGCTTATAGATGAACACGGAAAGGAAATCGCATTATTTTCAGGCGATACGCTATTTATAGGCGATGTCGGCCGTCCTGACCTTGCACAAAAAGCAGCACACATGACCCAGGAAGAGCTTGCAGGGATATTATTTGATTCACTGCGTCAAAAGGTAATGCCTTTGAACGATGATCTTATTGTTTATCCTGCCCATGGCGCCGGCTCTGCCTGTGGTAAAAATATGAGCAAAGAAACTACTGATACCTTAGGACACCAGAAATTGACAAATTATGCACTCAGGGCCGATATGACAAGGGAAGAATTCATTATAGAGGTAACAGAAGGGCTGACCCCACCCCCGGCTTACTTCCCATTGAATGTGAAAATGAACAGAGAAGGATACGACAGCTTTACTGCAGTACTGGAAAAAGGCACGCATGCATTAACACCCGATGCTTTCGAATTGATGGCAAATGAAACCGGCGCATTACTGCTGGATACCAGAGATGCCCAATTGTTCGCAAAAGCATTTATCCCCAATTCAATTAACATTGGTATCGATGGCAGTTTTGCCCCATGGGTGGGTGCATTGATACCGGATATACAGCAACCGATTCTGTTAATTGCGGATGAGGGACGAGAAGAAGAAGTGGTGACCAGGTTGTCAAGAGTGGGTTATGATCATGCCATCGGTTTCCTTAAAGGTGGAATTGATGCCTGGATTAAAAGTGGCAGAGAAACAGACGAAATCATCTCCATAACAGCAGAGCAATTGGCCGACCGAAGAGAAAAATCGGGGAATTTAAATATCCTGGATGTCCGCAAGGAATCGGAATACTTTTCTGAGCATTTACTGAATGCTATAAATGTACCATTAGACTACATCAATGAGCACATGCCAAAAATTGACAAGGATAGAATCTATTACGTGCATTGTGCCGGCGGATACCGATCAATGATTTTCAACTCCATTCTGCGTGCCCGTGGTTTTGAGAACCTTATCGATATCAAAGGTGGCTTTAAGGCCTTGAAAGAATCGGGCAAGCTTCAACTATCCGATTATGTTTGTCCAAGTAAAATGACCAATCCATAAACTGTTATGCTGGAACTATTAAGACAACCCTGGCCTTGGTATACCTCAGGGGCTGCCATTGCCTTTATTATGGTTTTGCTGCTTATTTTCGGAAAATCCTTCGGCTTTTCATCTAATTTAAGAACCCTGTGCACCCTTGCCGGTGCGGGCAAAAGACACCAGTTTTTTGACTTTGACTGGAAGACTCAAAAATGGAACCTGCTGTTTCTCCTTGGCGCTGTTCTTGGCGGTGTTATTGCAGCGACCTTACTCAAGAGCGAAATCCCCATGGCTTTATCACAATCCACAATTGATGATCTGGCAAAGCTGAACATTATTTTTGATGGACAATTGAATCCATCACAGCTGTTCGGATATCAGCTCATTAGTTCCTCTAAGGGAATAGTGATCTTGCTGGCCGGTGGAGCTTTAGTCGGCTTTGGGTCCCGCTATGCCGGCGGTTGTACCTCCGGACATGCGATCAGCGGTTTATCAAACTTACAACTTCCCTCCTTACTTGCCGTAATTGGCTTCTTTACCGGGGGCTTAGTGATGACACATTTTTTATTACCATTAATATTTTAGAAACATGAAAGGAGTAAAGTTTATACTGACAGGAATACTATTTGGTATCGTAATGGCAAAATCTGAGGCCATTTCCTGGTACAGAATTCAGGAGATGTTCCGTTTTCAGTCCTTCCATATGTACGGAATTATCGGAACGGCAGTAATTCTCGGTATGCTTGCCGTATACCTCATCAAAAAAACTAAACTCAGGAATATTCAGGGCCAACCGATCGTCTTGCATGACAAGGACAAAAGCTGGTCGCGTTACCTGATCGGAGGTTCAATTTTTGGGTTGGGCTGGGCGTTAACCGGTGCCTGCCCGGGACCAATGTTTGTAAATATCGGATATGGATACTGGGCTATGATCATTGTCGTATTGGGCGCCCTAAGTGGAACTTACCTTTACGGCATTATTAAAAATAAGTTACCTCACTAAGATAAAGATAAAATTCCTGAACCTGATTATATCAGAAGAGGAGACACACCTGATTCTGCAGCCTAAATTCGCCTTAACAAGAATGAACATCGTACTAATTCCGAAAAAACAATATTTCAACGAACTTTACTACAGCCATCTTTCCCTAAAAATATGAAAGCCCTCCCCAATGTATTAGATCAGAAAGGAAGTAATTACTTCTGCAGTTCTTTTAAGTGAAAAACCAGACAGTAAAATCACAGCCCAGCGATCTCCATGAGATTGCATTAATGTCCAATATTCTGCAAGATTATGCAACTATTATATCAATTACTTTTACGGGTCTCTGTAGAGAAAAACAAGCGGGAACTGGTAACCTAACATGGAAATGAAGTGAATATTCCCTCCAATTATCAGCTATTTAAGCAACTTCAGCAATTACCTTAAAATGAACATCAAAAAATGATTAGTTCCATTAATATGAAATTGACAATAAATGAAATGGTAGAGGCCTTGATTTACCAAATCTCGGGTATGCAAAATTATGCACAGATGGAGGCTTTGATACTGAATATTCCCAGGGCAGCAGCAGTACATGGTCTGCCTGTATCTGAATGCTTCAGCAAATTGGAAATCAGGATAGAGAAACTCTCCCCAATGGACTTGACAAGTACTCGACGGAGCTGTTTTCCCATTTTATGCTAACTTTGTAAGCATTATGTATTTGAATAATTTTTTCCTGCTAGAAAGATGATTATAGTTTTCAGGAAAAAATCGAAATCGGCCTTTTTTATGGAGAGCAAAATATAATCAATATATCCAGAAGAGATCTTGTGGGTTAGCAGGGATTGCCAAAGAAAACCTAATCAGGCTGTTGAAAGAATTTAAATCCTAGGGAATCATCAGCACTCAGGGTCGGAAAATCTGGATACAGGAGATTGAAAAACTCCTGAGATGCTCTAATAGGAAATAAGATGCTAAAAAGGTTATTAAGGCTATAAACGTTAATGAATTTCAAAAGAAATGCTGAGACATACAGGACAAAAGCGAAGTTTTAGACATAACCTCAGGCTTGCAGTATTGCTATGCATCAATGCAGGATTTATAAATGGTGCCGGCTTTCTTGCGTTCAATGTGTTAACAACAAATGTCACTGGGCATGCAGCATTATTTGCTGTTAATCTTGTGGAAACACATTTTAGACAGGCCGGGATTGTTGCCCTCTGGTTATTTTTATTTATAACAGGGGCATTTACATCCGGCATATGCATAGAAACTGTCGGAAAGGAAAAGCCATCGGCGTACTCACTCCCAATAGTCATCATTATACTGATATTAGCAACTGTTACCATCTCGGGGCATACTTATAATGGCTCAATGCACCAAAAAGAATATTTTGCCGGAAGTTTATTATTTGCTATGGGTATGCAGAACGCCCTGGTCTCGGTGATTTCGGGGTCAGTGGTCAGAACCACCCATCTCACCGGAATGTTCACAGATCTGGGAACAGACCTCGCAACGGCTGTAAGCCAGCGATTGAAACTAGCAATAAGATTAAAGCGGCGTATCTTCCTAAGAACAGTTATCATTACCGCTTTTCTCTTTGGCGGAATCATAGGCACCTTTTTATTCATGCGGCATCAATTTAATGCTTTTCTATTGCCTATTACACTCTTAACAATTAGCTTGTTTTATGACTATTTCCGATTTCATGTCATACGTATAATGCGCCGTTACAAATAAAAAACCACGGGATAAACAAATTAAAAGCATCATAAGTAAAATAAACACAGTTTTTTCCGGACAACATCATAAATAGAAATGATATTGGTCACGTTTCCCAAAACTAACAACAGGTATTTTTATCGCATAACTCGTGAGCAAGATTGTTACCAGAATGTAATGAGCGAATCGTATATGAATAAAAACAAATTAAAGAAAAGATGGAAATGGCTCAGCGTACTTGGTCCCGGGTTAACCACTGGTGCAGCGGATGACGACCCATCTGGCATTGCTACATATGCGCAGACAGGGGCGCAATTTGGTTACGGTCAGCTCTGGACAGCATTGTATATGCTGCCATTCATGACCGCTGTGCAGGAATCATGTGCCCGTATCGGACTGGTTACGGGTAAGGGAATAGCAGCTGTTGTCAGACAGCACTACAGCCGCCCGGTGCTTTATTTTATGGTGGGCCTGGTGGTGGTAGCCAATACCATTAACATCGGGGCGGATATCGGTGCAATGGCAGCCGCAGCACAACTGCTTATCCCCTTACCATTTGTCGTGCTCACCTTCACCTTTACAGGAACCATTCTACTACTTGAAATCTATACCAGTTACCATGTCTATTCCAGGATATTAAAATGGCTTGCGCTCACCCTGCTGGCCTACCCTGTTACCGTTTTTATCATTGATCAGCCATGGCAGACGGTACTCTGGGCCACAGTAATTCCACACTTTGAATTCAACTTTTCATTCCTGTTCATCATTACCGGCGTATTTGGTACAACAATTACCCCCTATATGTTCTTTTGGGAGGCTTCACAGGAAGTTGAGGAAGTGCATGAAAATGGAAGAATAAGAAATGAAAAACACAAAATAAGCTGGAACCTGATTCATGCGATGCGAAAGGACAATACCATAGGAATGATCATTTCTGAATTTACGACCTGGTGCATACTGCTGGTGGCTGCAACAGTTTTACACAACAGTGGTGTGAGAGACATTAAAAACGCCGCTGATGCTGCCAGGGCATTAGAACCACTGGTTGACTCCTTTCCAAATGCCGGTTATTTATCTAAATTAATATTTTCAGTGGGGATCATTGGCCTGGGATTATTGGCAGTTCCGGTGTTATCAGGTTCAGCTGCCTACGCAGTATCAGAAGCATTCAACTGGAAGGCCAGCCTGAATCTAAAAGTAAACAAGGCCCCCGGATTCTATGGCATTATCATCATCTCTACCCTGATCGGATTAACCATGAACTTCATCGGCATTGATCCTGTAAAAGCGCTTATTTACACTGCAGTTATAAACGGGATTGCAGCCGTTCCCCTGCTTTTTTTAATTATAAAAATTGCCGCCAGTGATGCAATCATGGGGGAATATAAAAGTGGCAGGTTGTCTAAAATCCTTTTATGGATGACCTTTATCATCATGGGAGCTGCGGCACTGGGGTTGATCATACTGATTTAAGCAAGTGATTACTGACAACATTAACAAAGAGCAAAAATATCATGTTTAATATCATCCTGCTTGATGACCATGATCACCTCCCGGGTGTTCCTTTTCCCTGAAATTTGCTTAACAGAATTGTCTTTGCTTATCAATATACCGATTATGAAAACATTATTATTGCTGACTGATTTTTCCGCTACGGCCAACCATGCGGTAGCATTTGGATATGACTTTGCAAAAATGCTGGAAGCTGAAGTGATCCTTTGCAATGTGGTTAACGTACCTGCCGAAATCCCTCAGTACGAATCTATACTACTTCCTATCGAACAATACAGCCGGATTGAAGAAGAAAGCATTGAGGGGCTCAAAAGATTAAAAAAGCAACTGGAGCACCAGGATCATAGTAAAGGATTTCATCCTCCTGTCAGTTACTTGTGTCAAACAGGTGTGCTTACCGAAGAGATTGACGATGTGATCTCGAAAAGACAGATAGACCTGATCATCATGGGAACCCATGCCAGCAGCGGCCTGAGGCACTTGTTGCTAGGCAATCACACCAGATACATGGTGGATGCTGGCTCAGTACCGCTGTTATTGGTATCACCCGAAGAAAATGTAGGTAAGATCAAATGGATCGCCTTTGCCACCGATTTAAATATTGCGGAAATTCCTGCACTTAACCGACTGGCAGAATTTGCGGCGAGTTTGCAGGCGGAAATCATTCTGATGAATGTTCGTAACGAAAGCCCATGTCTGGAAAAAGATCTTAAAAAGGACCAGTTCCGCACTGCACTTGTAAAAGAATGTCATTATCCCAAGATCTCCTTCCAATCGGTGGTCGACCATTCGATTGTAAAAGGTTTAGAAAAGCTTTGCAGGAAAAATGGCAAAAACGGACTGCTGAGTATTGTGCACCGGGACCGCAATTTCATTAATGAAATTCTAACCGGTAGTCAAACGCAAAAGTTAGCTAAAAAATTGGTTTTACCTTTAATGGTGCTGCCTTCAAAAATCAAATGAATCACAAACTATACCGCCATGAATTACCGTCAAATCACTGATCTGGTTGGAACCGATGAAAATCTTTTTACTTACCAGTGCCAAGCCGTTACTAAGCAAACCCTAAATCTTCCCGGGCCAGATTATATAGATCGGATTCTTCTCGCCTCGGCAAGGAGCAATCAGACACTACGAAGTCTTGAAACCATTTATAATTCAGGGAGGCTTTCCGGCACAGGGTACCTGTCCATATTACCGGTAGATCAGGGTATAGAGCACAGTGCTGGCGCCTCATTCAGTGCAAACCGGATGTATTTTGATCCGGAAAACATTGTCAGGCTGGCCATTGAAGGTGGCTGCAATGCAGTGGCAACTACCGTGGGTAACCTTGCCATTATAGGAAGGAAATACGCCCACAAAATCCCGATGATCGCAAAGATCAATCACAACGAATTGCTGAGCTGTCCCAATAAGCATGACCAGATCATGTATGCCTCCGTAAAAAACGCATGGAATACCGGGGCTGTTGGCATCGGAGCCACCATCTATTTTGGATCCAAAGAGTTTTCCCGGCAGCTTATCGCAGTGTCCAATGCTTTTGAGCAGGCTCATGAACTGGGTATGGCAACCATATTATGGTGTTACTTGCGAAACGAGAACTTCGTGGAGGATGAGGTGGATTACCATACTTCGGCTGATCTGACCGGACAGGCCAACTATCTTGGGGTCAGCCTGCAGGCTGATCTGATCAAACAGAAGCTGCCTGAAAACAACGGGGGCTATGAAGCCCTTAACCGTTATGGTAAGACTTTCGGTAAATATACCAAAGAAATGTACAGCCAGCTGTGTACAGCCCACCCAATTGATCTTTGCCGCTATCAGGTTTTGAATTGTTACTCAGGACGAATCGGATTGATCAACTCTGGAGGCCCCTCAAATGGCAAAGACGATTTCAAAGACGCACTTCGAACCGCAGTGATCAACAAGCGGGCAGGCGGAACCGGGGTTATTGCTGGCAGAAAAGCCTTTCAAAGACCATTCCCGGAAGGTGTTGAACTGCTGAATGCCATACAGGATGTCTACCTGGAAAAACAGATTGATATCGCCTGAGGAATTGCAAAAAACGACCCCAGTTAATTCCAATAAGATATCGGCAAATACTCCTTGAGCGATGCGTAAATCTTTAATTTTTGGAATCATGGGCAGCTGTAACCACAAAATGGTCACAGCTAAATAGCAATACATCTTCATTCGGGGTCATAACTTTCACCGGAATACTCAGTTCGGTCTGGATTTTAACCCTCAAGGCTTCCTGAGCACAAGGCTCCCCATGAACCAGCATAATCTGTGCAGGTGCTTTTTTGAATTTTCTGATCCAGGCCATCAGTTCGGATTGATCTGCGTGCGCGGATAATCCCTCCAGCTCCTGCACCCTGGCCTTAACAGGATAATACTTTCCATGAATTTTAACTTCATGCGTATGGTTCAACAAAGCACGCCCGCGTGTTCCTTCGGCCTGAAAACCAATGATCAGAATGGTATTTCTGTTGTCTTCAAGGTAATGTTCCAGATATTGCAGGACTCTTCCACCGGTTAACATGCCACTGGCAGCAATCACTATTTTACTGCTTTTATCCTTAATGAAGCCTACAGTATTGCTGTAATCCTGATTGATGGTGATGTGGTTGTTCATCTGTTGAAATTCTGCTCTGCCAATCTTCATGTAATCCTCTGCATAAGTTAATGAAATACCTGTGGCAGCTGCAGCCATCGGGCTATCCATGATTATGGGCAGGTTTAAAGGAATTTTTCCCTGTTTCTTTAAACTATTCAACAGGTAGATCAGTTCCTGTGCCCGGCCGACTGCAAAACTTGGGATCAGCACATTGCCTTTGCGGGCAATGGTATCGTTGATTATTGCCGCGAGCTCCTGGCAAGGGTCATTCGTTCCGTGAAGCCGGTCTCCGTATGTGGATTCCATAACAATATAGTCTGCCTCGGTAAAATAATCCGGTGGATTGAGGATCGCGCTTTGCGGGCGTCCGATATCACCCGAAAAGATGATTTTCTTTCCAAAGCAGTTCAATTCGACCGAACAGGCACCCAGAATATGACCGCAGGTTTTAAACTGAAAATGGATGTGGTCGCTTAAACGGACAAAAATATTGGGATCCCGAACCGTAAAAAATCTGAATGATGCTTTTGCATCTTCAACCGTATAAAGCGGTTTGGCCGGATGATGTTTTGTATAATGGTGCTTATTGGCATTTTCTGCATCCTCCTGCTGTATTTTGGCACTATCAAGGAGAATGAGCTGTGTCAGCTCGCTGGTAGGCGCTGTCATATAAATTTCTCCCTTAAAGCCCTGTCTTACCAGCAGTGGGATATATCCGCAATGATCAAGGTGCGCGTGGGTCAGAATGATCAGATCAATTTCCCAGGCTTCGATACCCAAGGCAGTCCAGTTTTGTTCACGTAATGATTTGACACCCTGGAACAGTCCGCAATCTACAAGTATTGTCAGCTCTGGAGTTTTCAGTAAATGTTTTGAGCCGGTGACTGTCTGGGCAGCCCCAAGCGATTGAAGGATTATTTCATTCATGACCATATCAATTAGACAAGGTAAAGATGGGTTGATTTTTTTTCAACACCCATGACTGCGGGCACCTGATCGGATGATTTAAATCACGATTTAATGTGCGTCAACTCATGGGATATAAAATTCCGGAACCTGAAATTTACATTCATTAAACCCAATCATACCATGCAGCCAATAGCCATTCAAAGCAGTTCAGCATTCAGCGGGCAACTGACTAAAGAAATTTCTTCACTACGGAAATTTGCCCGGCAGTTTACTTCAGACCACCAAACCATCAACGATCTGGTTCAGGATACTTTGATTAAAGCCCTGCGATATTATCAGCAATTTCAGAACGGGACCAGTCTGAAGGCATGGCTATTTGTAATCATGAGAAATACCTATCGTAACAACTACAAAAAAAACCTCCTGAAACAGGCAACATTCAATTTTATTGAAGAGATCAGCGCATCTGCTCTCCATCGGGCGTCCTCCCAAAATATGGGTGAGAGTAGATTCATCCAGCAGGACATTAGTCAGGCGATGAAAAAACTTTCGCAAAAACTCTATCTTCCAATTAAGCTCTTCAGCCTTGGCTACAAGTATTGTGAAATTGCCAGTCAGACAGGAGTTCCGATAGGAACCGTAAAAACAAGAATTCATCTGGGACGGATCCAGCTAAAGCAATTACTAAGCGATTACAATTATGCCTGATAATAAGATCATCACCCTGACCTTCTCTCCTGCCATTGATAAGAGCGCATCGGTAGCCACATTGATTCCGGAAAAGAAATTGAGCTGTTCTACTCCCGTTTATGAGCCAGGGGGAGGTGGAATAAATGTTGCCAGAGCAATCAAAAGACTTGGCGGAAATGCAACAGCCATCTATTTGGCAGGCGGTTATCCCGGGAGATTTTTCACCCAGATGCTGTGCAAGGAAAACATAACAACCGTTCCTATCCAAACGATCAGCCTGACGAGGGAAAATCTGGTGATCAAAGAAGAAAGCACCCAAAAGCAATACCGTTTTGGGATGCCCGGAGCCATGGTCAGCGCTGCCGAATGCAATCGTTGCCTGAAAGCAATTGAGCAATCAGCAGACTTCCAGTACCTGATTGTCAGTGGAAGCCTCCCTGCCGGCGTTCCGGCAACCATCTTCGGCAAACTCGCTGAAATCACCAGGGCAAAAAAAGCAAAACTTATTGTCGACACTTCCGGTCAGGCACTCAGGTATGCACTGCAGGCCGGTGTTTTTCTGATCAAGCCAAATCTGAAGGAACTGGCCTCATTGGTAAACGAAGAAACACTTAGTATAACGCAGGTGGAACAGGCATCTAAAACACTTATCGGCAAATATAAATGTGAAGTGATCATTACCTCCCTTGGCCCCGATGGCGCAATGCTGGTCACCGGTGATACCAAAGTTAGAATTTTTCCTCCGCAAGTTAAGGTGCAAAGCACCGTTGGTGCTGGTGACAGTATGCTGGCGGGAGTCATCATGGGACTTTATAAACAGAAAAACATGGTTGAATCCGCGCAATACGGTGTCGCCTGCGGGACGGCTGCTACATTAAACCCTGGAACTGAACTATGTCATTTGACAGACGTAGAACGTCTATATTGCATGATCAGGGATGCCGGCTGCAAGGCTGGCGTGTCTTAAATATGTTGAACCGGCACTTGCAAATCAGCTAGAAATCCTCGTCTGTCAGCCGGACTCAGCCGATCGGCAAATGAACATGCAGAACCCACCTACCTGGGCATCATGAAGGTGAAGGACTGAGCTGCGGGGAAAATACTCCATTTATATTGGCTATCCCGGCGATGAGTGCATCGGCATTAAACGAAATGCTGTCAATACCATGTCTGACCAGCAAACGCGCAAAAGACGCAGAATCACTGGGCGCCTGACCACAAATTCCTACTTTCCTGCCGCATATTTTACCCTGGTTAATCATCTGGGCAATTAGCAACTGAACTGCAGCATTTTGTTCATCGAACAGGTCAGCTACCAGAGCAGAATCCCTATCAATCCCTAAAGTCAATTGGGTTAAATCATTTGACCCAATGGAGAAACCATCAAATATTGCAGCAAATTCCTCGGCCATCAGCACATTGGCCGGTATCTCTGCCATTACAAAGACTTCAAGACCATGGTCTCCTTGTATCAGGCCAAATTCTTTCATCAGGTCGATCACTTTCCTCCCTTCTTCCACAGTACGGCAAAAAGGAATCATTAATTTCACATTGGTAAAACCCATTTCATTTCGTACCATCCGCATGGCTTCACATTCCAGTTGAAATCCTTCACGGTAACGCCCATGGTAATACCTGGAAGCACCGCGGAAGCCAATCATCGGATTCTCTTCAACCGGTTCAAAGTCCTGGCCGGCAATAAGACCTGCGTACTCATTGGACTTAAAGTCACTCATCCTCACAATGACTTCCTTCGGAAAAAAAGCAGCGGCAATTGTGGCCACTCCTTTGGAAAGCTTATCCACAAAAAATGCTTTTTTATCAGGGTGCTGCAGCGTAATCAGTTCCATATCTGCCCTATCCTTTTCATTGCTTATCTTTTCAGGATGCACAAGGGCCATCGGATGAATCTTTATCAGATTGCTGATGATAAACTCCATTCTAAGCAAACCCACACCATCATTGGGGTAAAAAGACAGCTCGAACGCCCGTTCCGGATCTGCGACAATCAACTGTACCTTTGGTGTTTGCGGAATTCGGATATCCTCAAGGTCAGTTACAGATTCGGTCCATTCTGCTTTACCCTGATAAACAAATCCTGTCTTGCCATCAGCACAATTCAGGGTAATAATCTCCCCGTCAGTAATCGTAGTAGTGGCATTTGTAGCGCCCACTATTGCAGCTGCTCCCAACTCCCTAGCAATAATTGCCGCATGACTGGTCCTTCCGCCCCTGTTGGTTACCATTCCTGCTACTTTCTTCAGGATCGGATCCCAGTCAGGACTAGTGGTATCTGTCACTAAAATATCTCCCGGATTAAGTTTTGCCGCCTGCAGGGGAGAACTCAGAATTCTCGCCGGGCCGGACACAATACGGCTACCAATTGCCTCTCCGGTGCACACAAGGATCCCCTTTTGAGCTAAATGGTAAGAGGTCAGCTGCAGTCTCTTTTTCTGTGAATGTACGGTCTCCGGGCGTGCCTGAATGATGTAAAGTTGCTGGCCGAAACCATCTTTTGCCCATTCAAAATCCATAGCCTTCTGATAATGTCTTTCAATAATGATGGCCCATTTCGCTAACTTTTCGATTTCCTGATCCTCCAGGACAAACTTATTTTGCAGCTCCAGGGGAGTCAGCTTATTGATCGTTGCATTTACTTCATCCTCCTGATCCGCGTAAACCATCATCTGGTTCTTACTGCCCATGTTTTTTTGAATAATTGCCTTAAAACCCTGCTCAAGGGTAGGTTTAAAAACCAGGAACTCATCAGGTGTAACTGTTCCCTGAACGATATTTTCACCCAGACCCCAAACGCCTGCAATATGTACCACCTCTTTAAATCCGGATTCCGGCTCCAAAGTGAAACCAACACCTGAACACCCAATATCTGAGCGGATCATCTCCTGTATCCCAACAGAAAGAAATACTTTATGATGATCAAAGCCTTTATCCTCCCTGTATTTTATTGCCCTGTCGGTGTATAAAGATGCAAAACATTGCTTGACCGCATATAACAGGGCATAGCTTCCGCGAACGTTTAAATAGGACTCATGAAGACCTGCAAAGCTCGCCTCAGGTAAGTCTTCTGCCGTCGCGCTGCTGCGCACGGCAACCTCCTGTACACCATCATCAAACATCGCATCGTAAGCTCCGATTATCGACATTCCAAGGTCATTGGTCATTCTGCCGGACATCAACAGGTTCCTGGCCTGCTTTCCAATTTCTGCCAGGTTGGTATACCCCTGTCTGTCCAGTTCTTTCATCAGCGCAGCAAGTGGGAGTTCAAAACCATTGCAGCTGACAAAATATTTATAGGCAGCAGCAGTAACGGCAAACCCCTTAGGTATTAATATACCTTTTGGTGTTAAATGACTGAACATTTCTCCCAGAGAGGCGTTCTTTCCGCCAACCTCGGCAATATCATTAATGCCGATCTCACTAAATTTTTTGATGTAGTTCATCATGATAGAATTTAATTATGAATTTACTCACCGGTAGTTTTCCGGTAAACACTTAATAAGATATCTCTAAGGGCTAGGTGAAGGGAGAATACATGCTGATCAAAAAGCAATAATGTGCTCATGTGGCTATTATTTAATGTATGAAAGGTTAAGCATTACAATTCAAATAATTCATCATCTTTAACGACTTCTTCCACAAGCGCGAAAAGTACTCTTTTGGTATGGCGGAATTTATGGGTCAACTCGGTTATCAGCCGTCCCAGCCGGATGTGCATTGCTTCCAGGTCCTGAGGGTTTTCCAGGATCGTATCCTCTGAGATCAATTCTATCTGACTGAGGTGTTCACTAAGCAGTCTATCCAGTTCATAACGGTTATTTTCTATTTCCCCGAGTTCAGTTTCTAACGCACTGAGTTGTTGAGTAAATCGGGCTCCAGACAAGCGTACGAAATAGGCAGCCAGTAAACGGCGGAAGAAAACACCTTCAACCTTAAAAAACTCAAGGTCTTGAGCCCAGCTGTTAGCTGAAGAATGATAATTATTCAAGCGTGTAGCTAGTTTTACCGCGGTCTGCATAATTGAATGATTTGGTTATCAAATTTAAGCAGCTGAGACTGGAGCAAGTATGACGGTCGTCAGCTGATGCATTGATGCTGATCACAGATGAACTCAGTGGTAAGCCCCCCTGTTAATTACTGTTTCTGTGAAAATACCAACAGTGGAATTTTAGTATGTCTGGAAAACTTCTGTGTATGGCTCCCCCTGAAGATTCGTTGAAGCAAGCTATGGCGGCGATGACATAGGGCGATCATATCCATATGCTCCTGTTCGGCAAGCCATTCCAGTCCATTGTCAATGTCTATGTTCCAGACATATTCAAACTTAATATGAGGATAATTTATAGTCAAGGCCGCACGATCCAGGAAGGCATCTATCTTATTTTGCAGTTTACCATCGGGAGTCACCTCCTTATCGGTAATATGAACAATGGTGATCTGCGCTTCAAATGCCTGTGCAAGTTCTGCGATAAATTGCAGTGAAACGATATCCTGTTCTCCGAAATCCGTCGCGAAAGCGATTTTGCGAAGCTTTTTAAAACTCGCCTCAAAAGGCACAAATAACACGGGGCTTTCCGCCTTTTCAATCATCTCCTTACTATTGCTCCCCAGCAGGAACTGGGTAAGCCCACCCGCACCAGCTATCCCCATCACCA
Organism: Pedobacter sp. 05T44; assembly: GCF_056395985.1. Classification (NCBI taxonomy): domain Bacteria; kingdom Pseudomonadati; phylum Bacteroidota; class Sphingobacteriia; order Sphingobacteriales; family Sphingobacteriaceae; genus Pedobacter; species Pedobacter sp. 05T44. Next base: position 56,204 of record NZ_JBFTKO010000002.1, on the reverse strand, counting down.
CCAGGTCTATTTTTCTGTGCTTAACCAGGGATGAGACCACTTCACAAACCGTTCCTGCACTTGCCTCATAGCTCAAGTCAGGGCAATGCTCCTCTTCAGGGGAGCAGGACAAATCGGTCAGCATTTTAACCATTTCATCCAGATCGCCGGTAACTTCCCTTTTTAAATCGGCATAGTCCATTAAAGGCCATGCGACCTGCGCGGCCATAGGTGCGTCCGCAGGTACTTTAATCGCATTGCAAAGCAATACATCTGCTTTGAGGCCTTTGGCAAGTTCCAGGCCGTAGCGCGCAGCGTTTTCGGCCGGAACCGAGAAATCTGTTGGAATTAAGATCTTTTTCATATTACAAAAAATAAATAGATACAGGATAGAAAACTGCTATAGCGGTTTGTTTCCGCAATCAGGGGGAAATACCATTAAGGGGATAGAGATTCTCTTTTTGAGTCTTTGGGTATAGCTGCCCCTGAACAGTTTATGAAGCACGTTGTGTTGACGATGGACCATGGCCAGCACCTGCATCTGGCCATATTCGGCCAGCCAGTCTAAACCATTGTCCACCTCCGAATCCAGCACGTGCTGATAATAAATCTTATGATAATTGACTTTGTTGGTCACCTCATTTAAGAATACATTTATTTTATTCCGCTGCTCAATACCCTCATCAGGAACTTTCTCGCTGATATGGACAATCAGAATTTCAGCATTAAACATCCGTGCAAAGCCGGCTAACGTGTGGATGATGCCGATATCGGTTTTACTCAGGTCTGTTGCAAAGGCAATCTTACGGATGCCCAAAAATCTGGCCTCATCGGGAATCAGCAGAAGAGGCGTTTTAGTGGCCTCAACCATCGCCCTGCTGCTGCTTCCTATTAGAAATTTCCCTATTCCTCCTGCCCCGGACATGCCCATGACCGTTAGACTTATTTCACGGTCGGCTGCAAAATTTGTTACCGCATCTGCCACGCTGCCTATGCCCACGGCATATTCAATCAAAGGGTGGAAGCTGTCGGGAGCTGTTTCCTGCTCATCTCTTTCCTTTAGTTTTTTGACATAACGTTTCAACTCCTGCTCAACTTCATACTCCAGACTCTCAAATGTGATTAACGGGGCTGAAACATGTGCTGCCAAGGGAACTTCCAGGGGAACCATGACCACGTTACACAATTTGACATTGGCTTTCATCTGTTTTGCAAGATGCATTGCATAATTGGCCGCATTTTTAGCTGAGCTGGAAAAATCAGTTGGGATTAAGATCTTTTTCATGGGATTACAATTTTGTGTTCAAATACCCGATTACGCTTCAAAGATGCTAAGTAACAGCAATTTAAATAGTGACAATCATCATCTTTAAGCATGATTATCGGCACTGGAGGAGGCCTGCTAGCTATGCTCAAAAAGCCATTGAAAAGGATGTGGTTTCTGTCTGGGTTTTAACCCATATTGTTTGATGCTTTTTTCCCGAATTAAATCAACAGCTTCCTCAATACTGTCGGTAACCAGAAACAGTTCTGTGTCTCCCCTTGTCACGGTTCCCTCCTTTTGCAAACGCAATATATAAGCGATCAGTTCCTGGTGAAATTCTTTGCCAAAGATGATGATCGGGAAATTACTGATCTTACGGGTCTGGATCAGGGTCAGCGCTTCAAAGAATTCATCCAGAGTGCCAAAGCCTCCCGGCATAACCACAAAAGCAAAGGAATATTTCACCAGCAAAACCTTCCTGATAAAAAAATGATTGATGTAAACCCATTTATCCAGATATTGATTTGGTTTCTGCTCGGAAGGAAGTTCGATATTGCAGCCCACTGAACGGCCGTTAACATCTTTGGCTCCTCTGTTTGCTGCCTCCATCAAACCCGGGCCGCCACCTGTAAGGATCGTAAAACCAAGTGACGCAAATGCTGCCCCAGCCTTTCTGGTCAGCTCATAATAAGGATGTCCTTCTTTGAAACGGGCAGATCCAAATACGGTAATACAGGGCCCCAGAAAATGAAGCTTCCTGAATCCGCGAATAAACTCCCTCATGGTTTTTAAGGTGAAGATAAACTCTTTCCACCTGGATTGCGGTCCGTCAAGAAAGACGATCTCGGATTTGCTCATGTCAGCTGTATTTTAATATTTACCGGTTGTCAATGATTCCTGGAGCAAGGAAGATTCAATAGAGATTTCTGGCCAGACTCCTGAGCTGCAGGGATAACAGTATTCTGAATATTCCCGACAATAAGAACGCGAAAGCGGTCCAAACGACAATGTTGATGGCGCCAAAAAGAGGATCTGCAATAATCAATACCGACAAAACGACAATCAGGATACCTGTCAGCAAAAGCCAGGCCCAGTCCAGTACTCCATAGGCACGAAGTTCAATAGAACTGCTTATGGCCATAAATCCCCTAAGGAGCATCCATAAGCCAATGATTACCGGCATGATCACCATGGTCAGTAACGGAAGATTTAAAAGATAGCCTCCAAGGAAAATGTCAATCAGCCCCCCACTCAAAGTCCAGCCCCAGCCATGAAGCCTTTTGTGGTTACTTACCGAAAAGGTCACTTCAAAAATCCCGGCAAAAATCATCCCGAAGGCAAACAACAGGCTTAGGGAAAGATAAGACGAGACTGGGGCGGCAAGCATCCAGATTCCCAGTCCTATAAATAATACTCCGGAACAAAACATCAGCCACCAGTATTGTGCAGCGTCATTATTGAGATAGGTAGTTTTCATGATATTTTATATTAAGATGAGGCTTATTTCCAGCTCAAAGTTTCATAATCCATAAAAAAAAATACATGACAAAGATCACCGGAACCGCTGATGGTGATCACCGGCTGATCCAGAAAATCAAGTTAGGTTTGAACTGCATACCACATAATTACAGATGATGAAAAAGATTCTTGTGACAACAGATTTCTCCACAAACTCAAAGGGGGCATTGCGTTTTGCCATGCAACTTGCCATGCAAAGTGACTGCCAGATCACATTTTTCCATTCCTACCTGGTCCCAAGACCAAGCAGATGGAGTGAGAGGGTTTTCAATTCCTTTGAAAACAGCGAATTTGCGAAAATCAACAAGAAACTGCGCAGGTTTATAGCCGGTGTATATAAATCGCTTAGGCTATCCTTCACAGAACCTTTGCATTGCGTTGCAAAACAGGGAGCAAATCCTGACCACAATATCATGACCTTCGCGAAGGAAAACAGTTTCGATTACATTTGCATCAGCAGGAATGGAAATGGCAAAACCAGTCGATTGCTTGGATCCAATACAGCCACCCTGATCAAAAAATCTGAAGTTCCAGTCATCGCTGTTCCTCCATTCTACAAAAGAACCGAAATCCTCAGTATCTGCTACGCATCAGATTTGTTTGATCTTGACGATGAGCTAAAGAAAGTAACAAGCTTCAGCACCTCGATCGATGCAAAAGTGACCCTGTTGCACCTTAAAACCCCACTGGATTACCTTGCCGACACCCGGACCTTCAACACTTTAACCCAAAAACTCAATAAACACCACATTAGTGCAGTTTTCGACACCCTCGATTATGAAAAAACATTGATCGCAAACATCAACAAAAATATAAAAAGCATCAAACCGTCAATATTAATTATGTTCAGCAATCAAAGGAGAACAATTTTTGAAAAAATCTTTTTATCCAGTATTTCTGCTGAATTTTCTTCCGTTTCCAAGCTTCCATTACTGGTTTTCAGGAAGAAATAGCGATACAATTCATTCACCTGAATTATCAAACTCAATACATTTAATTTTTCCAATCATGAAAGCAATTTTTTACAGCACAAAATCCGTTGAGAAATCCCTGATGCTACATGCCAATAACCAAAGGCATGACCTTGTTTTTACCACACGGACATTGAGTACGGAAACCACCTCATTTGCCGAGGGGGCAGATGCAGTGGTCGTCTTCACCAATGATAACGTCACCGCACCTGTTATTCACAAGCTGGCAGCTTTAGGGATAAGGTACATTGCCACCAGATCTGTTGGAATAGATCATATTGACAGGGTCACCGCAGAAAAATATGGAATAAAGATCGCAAACATACCGGCCTACTCACCCCAGGCGATTGCTGAACATGCTGCCGCCCTTGCCCTTGCATTAAGCCGTCATCTGGTGCAGGCAAGCCAACAATGTCAACATTTTAACTTTAGCCTGAATAACTTAATTGGCTTTAATTTCTACGGAAAAACAGTAGGCTTGATTGGCCTGGGACACATCGGCAAGGCGGCAATACCAATTTTCAAGGGACTTGGGTGCAAAATTATCGGATATGATATCCTCCCCGGGCAGAATTTACCCGACATTGAGATGGTTGACCTGGATGCTCTGTATAAAAATGCTGACGTCATTTCCCTCCATATCCCGTTAAATGAACAGACCAAACAAATTATTGACTGCACGAGCATTGAAAAAATGAAAACAGGAGTGATGATCATCAATACCGCACGCGGAGGTTTGATCAAAACAACAGACGCCCTGGATGCGCTGAAAAGAGGTAAAATCGGCTATTTAGGCCTTGACGTGTATGAAAATGAGCATGGCTTATTTTTTGAAGATCATGAAGCAGACCAGGTCAGGGATCCGCTATTGTCGGAACTGATGAGGATGCCTAATGTACTGATTACACCACATCAGGCATTTCTAACCACCGAAGCTTTGGAAGAAATAGCCCACGAAACGATAAATACCCTTAACAGCTGGGAAAATTGATTTTTATTAATGCCCCGGATTGATGAAGATAAAATGGGTGCGGTTTTAAGGTGTAATTTACAAGAGGCTTGCTCTTTTTTTTCTATTTGCGTCTCAACAGCAGGAAAAACCAGGAAATTTTTCGCACCTAAGATTCAATCAGAACATGACATAAATAACATAAGATATTGATAAACATTATTATAAACTCAAATAAATACTGTACTTACTTTATATCAATATATCCATTTAAGTGAAGTAGATTTCGGAACAAATTTTAATTTTTATCTGTGTTAATGGAAAATAATTGCCTAACTTACCATCTGTCACACTTTAAGTTTTTTACCTTCATCTGGAATCATGAAAACTGTATTGATCATCGAAGACGACAACGATATCAGGGAAGGCTGTGCGGAGATACTGGAACTATCCGGATACAAAGCACTTAAGGCTAATAACGGAAAAGCAGGAATCGAGCTTGCCAGCCAGCATAAGCCTGATATTATTTTGTGCGACATTATGATGCCCGAACTGGATGGATATGGAGTGTTGTATTTACTCGGCAAAAACAGTGCTACCTCTGAAATACCATTTATTTTCCTGACCGCCAAGACCGAACGGATTGATTTCAGAAAGGCCATGGAAATGGGTGCTGATGATTACCTGACCAAGCCTTTTGATGATATGGAATTAATCACTGCAATAGAAACCAGAATCAACAAATGGCAAAAACAGAAAGATGCCTACCGCAGTACATTAAATCACCTGGAGAGACTATCGCTGAACCCGGGAGATGGGATGAACGAGCTTAAAGCGCTTATTGCCGGCCGTAAAATCAAACGCATAAAAAAAAAACAGGTGCTGTTTTATGAAGGAGACAGCCCTCAGGGATTATACCTGCTTATGGAGGGCAGCATCAAAATGATCAAACGAGCCCTTGATGGTCGGCAATTGATCACCAGTTTATATAAACCAGACGACTACATCGGCCTGGACTCGCTATTGCTTGAAGGAGCGTACACTGAGACTGCTGAGGCAACGGAACATACTTCGGTTTGTTTATTGCCAAAGGAACTTATTGTAAACTTATTGAACAAATATCCGGAAGTAAGTCGTCAGTTTATCAAAATATTGTCCAAAGACATCCACCAAAAAGAAGAACAGCTATTAGAACTGGCCTACCTTTCGGTACGAAAACGCATCGCACAGGTGCTATTGCGTTTAAGTAAGACCTCAGCCTCTCCCATCCTGTTAAACATATCAAGAGACGAGCTAGCTGAACTGGCCGGAGTTGCCCTGGAAACAGTAAGCAGAACACTTTCAGATTTTAAGGAAGAGGGCCTGATAGAAAAGAATGGCAATCAGCTATGCCTGATCGACATTAGTCGCATCACCAAGTTGAAGAACTAATCTGCTGTAAAAGGGTCCTGCTGATGACAAGCGCATTTTCATCATTTCGCCAGGCAGTTCGTTTAATTGGCTGCATAAACTAATAATATAAAAACGAGAATTCTGATAAAATGAACCAACCCAGTTCAAAACTTCTAGCTGAACCACAGACTGGACTGAGGGATGAAGGATCGGTTTGACGCTAAAGTTCAATTTTATCGGTGAGCTGATTATATTCCTCGAGTAAAACAATGTACTTCCGCATCCAGTAATGCACATGCTCTTCTGGAAGAGAGGGGTCTGACAATTTAAGATGCGTTTTATCTACCTTACCAGGTTGATCATCACTGAAACTCAAATCCTCACCAAGCTCTTTGCTGAAATCATGGTTGATGATCCTTCCTATAGCTGATAATAGACTTATATCTAATGTACGCTGTTCAAACCAGTTATACAAAGTCCTTCGAGAGACCTTCATTCTTCTGGATACCTCACTAATGCTTATTTCCTCACGCCGAACTGCACGTTCCAGGATTCCCAACACATACGCCCCATAATAATTCTTAACAAAATTCACTTCATAAATTATCGGCGAGGCTGGGCTCACTCATTCCATAAAGCTGGTTTTCCAGGGTTTCATCCAAATGATAAATATCCTTGTAAAAAACCGGCAGTCCTTCCTGGATCTCACAAGTGAGGTATGTGATCTTAACCGGAACCGGGTTCCTCAGTATGAAGTTCCTTTTCTGATAGGCATTTACCGACTTCTGCATCAAGGGAATTTTACTTTCTGAACCATCGTACTTTAGTAGCAATTCAGCCAGTCTCTCCGCCTGCTGAACCCGGATGCATCCATGACTTAGCGCCCTTAGATCTCGCTCAAAAAGTGCTTGATTGGGGCTGTCGTGTAAATAAATATTGAATTTATTTGAGAATTGAAATACCAGCGCGCCTAAAGAGTTGTCGCAAGCATTGGACTGCCGGGCAAAATAATGCGCCGGATTACTATTTATCTGTCTTATCCTGTAACTGTTTATTGCAATATGCTTTCCCTTGATATCGTATATCTCATAATGATTGTGCTCAAAAAAATCCGAGTTTTTAATAGCCTGTGGCAAGAGCGTTTGCGTAAAAACATGTTGTGGAACCTTGCGGTCCGGTCCGGTAGTAATTTGAGTTACACTACTGCTCAACACAGGCGTTTGTGTTTCAGCTTTGCCCACGATTGCCTTAAAATCATAAGTGGTATCTTTTTCGTGTAGCTTTACTGAATAGGACGGAATATTGATGTGGATATAATTAAATCCATTAATATTCGCCCATCTTAGTCTCTCCATATTAATGGCAATTTTTCTTGCCTCAGTTTCGGGCACTTCATAACAGTCGTCGACATACTGTCCCTTTATCAGTCTCATATAACTTTGTAGTTGCTCATATTCCTTAGTCTTTGGTTGTACGCTGAGCAGGGTCAACATGAAGTCCTTTCCTTTTAGCGCACCGATGAGCTCAGATTCGGCACTAAATCCCTTTAACCCTCCACCATCTATCTTTGCTGAGCTAACTTCAGGGTTGAGCTTTCCGTAATGCAAATGGTTCATAAAAGTAATCAGCGCATCAGTCAGCAACAGATCATACTGAGCTTTGGCTACCTCACTGACCTTTTCAGGCTCATTGATCATGGTTCTTAAGCTGTCATAGGACAGTTTTTCTGGATGGTAATCGTTATGATTAAGTCCAAATTGAAGCACACAGTCCAGCAAAAGCATCCCCGTCCAGGTTTGGCCCGCCTTGTCTTTAGGTTTGATCCATGCATAATTAAAGCCGTTTGCCTTATAAAACCTTTTGACAGAGTTTGGATAACACAATTCAATACCGAAGGTTGACTTTTTCATTTCAGCTAAGATTGCCTGCTGAGATTTGGCTTCCTGGCATTTTACTGCTGAAACAGCACCTAACAAAAATACCAAATTCACTAAAATCTTCATATCCATTAAATTAAACCCTAAATTTCCAGGTTATTACGCGACTATTTAATGATCCGCGTCACGGATTAACTTGATTTAACACAGCTTTTTAAACCAGGAAGATCTGTTAAAAGACTCCTTATCGATTAAATTCCATGAAAGCTGTTCAGTGGTCTTGTCATTAATAAATAAGCAAAACGATCTTTTCTGAAGACCCCAGTCTGAAACCAAGCCATTTTCCCCTCAAAACGTGATGAATATCATGTATAAAACTGAGCTCCATCAATTGAAAAACAGTGAATTAAGGGAACATTTACACATTATTAAACCTTATGTTATGACACCTGCAACAACAATTGAAAACAATGAACTCGAAACAGAGTTACAGGAACTATTCCTCATTGGCAAGCAATGGACCACTGACCTGTCGTTTATCGAATGCGAATTGACCACGCTTAATAAGCTCTTTAAAAAAGCTTCCTTTATGCTGGTCAAAAGTGATTTTGACAGACTTTCAGGTCTAAACCGTATTTGCGCAGATTTGAAAAATAGACTACGCGAATATTTCGGGCAACTTAAACCACTGATTACAGATCCAAAACAAACTATTGACTTCAGTTTAATAGATCAATATACGTTGCTGGAACGGGAATTGGAAGAGGCTCTGCAGCGCCTGCAGATATTCAAAAACAAAATCTTTCAAACCAATAAGCATCAGCTAAAAAATCCCAGTTCGACTACATCGTAAATCTGCTGAAGCGGATTGCGATCGGGAAATATGGGGGCCAACTTCAAAGAGTCTTCAGATTTTAATATCATATTTACGTATGAAATTTCTAATTATTGAAGACGAAGAAGGCTTAAGGCAAAGTATTGACCAGTATTTGACGGCTGAAGGAAATATTTGTGACTGTGCTTCAAATTATGAACAGGGATATCAAAAATTGTCTATTTACGATTATGACTGCGTTTTATTGGATTTAACCCTTCCTGATGGAGAAGGGCTTCAGCTCTTAAAGTATCTTAAAAAGCTCAATAAGGCAGATGGCGTACTCATCATTTCAGCGCGCAATTCCCTGGATCAGAAAATTGAAGGATTAAGCCTCGGTGCTGACGACTACCTGATCAAACCTTTCCATTTATCCGAACTTTATGCCAGAACACTAGCGATTATAAGACGACGTAATTTCAATGGAAACAGCCTTTTGAGTTTCAATGAACTGGAAATTGACACCGCCTCAAAGGAAGTCAAAGTAAATGGCCAGCTTGTGTACCTAACCAGAAAAGAATTTGACCTTCTTTTATATTTCCTGGTCAACAAAAACAAGGTGATTTCCAAATCCGCGGCAGTGGTGCACATATGGGGTGATGAAGCGGACATGGCAGATAGTTTTGATTTCATTTATACACATATTAAAAATGTAAGGAAAAAACTGACAGATTCCGGCTGCAAAGACTATTTTCAATCGGTTTATGGAGTAGGTTATAAATTCACCGATGCATGAAATTATTTACCAGTTACAACAGCATTTTATCTGTCATTACCCTTACAGGCCTCTTGATTATAGGATTCTTATTTTATCAGACATTAGGTCAATACATCAACAGGCAGATCGAGGACCACTTATATGAGGAGCTCCTGGAAGTAAAAGACTTTGCTCATGTTAAAAATATTCTGCCATCCCCCGAAGGTTTCGATGATGTAATCGTGGAGTATAAAAAAATACATAAGCTGAGCAATAGCCGCAGATCGTTTGCTGACACAAATTTCTACAATCCTAAAAAAAAACATAAAGAGTCTGCAAGATACCTGAAAACACAATTGGTGCTGAACGGGCAACCTTACGAAATACTCATCATCGCCTCAAAATTTGAACGTCAGGAACAGATCAAAAGCATCATCCTGATCATTTTATTACCTGTCATAGCGTTGTTATTGATTTTGTGGCTGGTCAACAAAATCCTGATCAGAAGAATGTGGTCGCCATTCAGACAATTATTAACAAACATCAAGGCATTTAACATTAATCAGGAGAAGGTTTTTGAGCCAATCCAAACCAATATTGAAGAATTTAAAGAACTGAACAAAGCTGTTCTTGAAGTATCCTTAAAGGTAAAATCGGATTATAAAGAGATCAAGCTGTTTACTGAAAATGCAGCCCATGAAATGATGACGCCTCTTGCAGTGATCAACTCCAAACTTGACACCCTGCTGCAGTCCAATTCACTGGGGAAAGAAGAAAGTGAAATCCTGTCAGATCTGTATAAAGCCACCTCGAAACTAACAAAATTGAATCAGTCTCTTTTACTCCTGGTGAAAATTGACAACAATCAGCTCCAGGCAAGGGAAGAAATTAACCTTAAGACTTTAATTGAAGAGAAACTCGGTTACTTCCAGGAACTCATTCAAAAAAGGAATTTGAACATACAATCAGAACTCGCCGAATTTATCATTTATGCCAACCGCTCCTTAGTAGAGATTTTGGTGAATAATCTTTTCAGTAATGCCATAAGACATAATTACGACGGAGGGTCCATTCGGATTACATTGACCGAAGATAACCTTGATTTTTCCAACACCAGCACACAGATGGGCCTGGATCCTTTAAAAATCTTTGAACGATTTTATAAAGACAACGCCTCTGATGGTACGGGACTGGGACTGGCCATTTTGAAACAAGTATGTATAAGAAAGAATTATCAGTTGAGTTACTGCTATCAACGGGAACAACACCACTTTAAGATTGTCTTTAAGCATTCCGAAAATAAAAATTAGATGACAAAACCTTAACATATTTTAACACACAACTTCACAATGTCTTCAGAATTCCCATAGATATTAGATTCATCAAAAGGCATACTGATGAAAATATTACTAATTATACTATTATCATTTGTTCCAGCTTCCTTAATCTGGAATGGCAATTTCAATGAGGCACAGCAGCAGGCTAAAGCCGGTCATCAACAGATCTTAATCAATTTTTCAGGATCTGACTGGTGTGGTCCATGCATTCGTTTAAGAAAAGAGATCTTCGAATCCGAAACCTTTGAGAATTACGCCAAACCACATTTGGTACTGGTGCGCGCAGATTTCCCCCGTCAAAAAAAGAATCAGTTGTCTGCAGCACAAATTGAACAAAATGAGGCTCTGGCAGAAAAATATAACCCGGACGGTAAATTTCCTTATACCCTGCTGGTGAACGAAGATGGAAAAGTCTTAAAATCCTGGGATGGCTATCCAAATGAAAGTCCTGAAAAGTTTGTTCAGGAAATCAAAACCACAGTATCCGGTAATTAACAAGCAATGAGAATCAAAGAATCCTGTCAGCGTATATTGAAGCTAATGGGCAATCGGTTTGAGTTCACGGTGATTGCTGAGGATGAAGCTGCCGGCCGAAAGGCAATTGATGCAGCTATAGCAGAGGTGAGCCGGATTGAAGCGCTGTTCAGCACTTTCAGAGACAGCAGTCAGACTAGCCTGATCAATCAGCATGCGGGTATAAAACCCGTAAAGGTAGATAAAGAGGTGGTTTCCCTTATCCAGCGGGCCATAAAAATATCGGATATTACCCAGGGCGCTTTTGACATTACTTATGGTTCTATTGATAAAAGCCTGTGGAATTTTGACATCAACATGACCTCGCTTCCGGAGGTTGAAACTGCGCTTCAATCGGTAAGTCTGATCAACTATCAAAACGTAATAATAGACACAGAAAATTCGACAATAATGTTGAAAAACAAGGGTATGCGCATTGGATTTGGCGGTATTGGCAAAGGGTATGCCGCAGACCGGGCCAAGCTTGTTTTGCAAAATATCGGTATCAAAGCTGGAATTGTTAATGCCGCGGGTGACCTGGTGACCTGGGGCATGCAGTTAAACGATAGACCCTGGACCATAGGCATCGCTGACCCGAACCAAAGCAACCTTCCCTTCTCTTCATTAAACATCAGCAACATGGCCATTGCAACATCTGGCAATTATGAAAAATATGCTACCATTAATGGCAAAAAATATTCGCATACCATTGATCCTAAGACCGGTCTTCCGGTTAGCGGAATCAAAAGTGTAAGTATCCTTTGTCCGAGCGCTGAATTGGCTGATGCCCTGGCCACACCAGTAGTGGTAATGGGCGTTCAGGTAGGTCTTGATCTGATCAACCAGTTGCAACATGTCGCATGCATCATTATAGATGATTTTGACCGTTTGTATACTTCCAAAAATATTAATGTAAAACAATGATATGAAAACGTCAATTCCAATATCAGTACTTCTAGGTACGAGCCTTTTTGCCCTCAGTTTGCTGAGTGCGTGCGCAACAGTGAAACCCTATCAAAAAAACAAGCTCAACGACGCCGAAATGACCTTATCGTCGAGACCAGCTCAGAAATTTGAACAAAGTTTCCAGCTCTACCGGGAAGGCGGATCGGGTGCCAATGGCGGAAAAAGTGGTGGTGGTTGTGGTTGTAATTAGCGGAAATAATGAGAAAAATTTATCTGCATGTACTCATGCTGTTCCTCGGTGTATTAGGTGCCAACGGACAAATTAAAATTAAAGCCACTCCTTCCGACACGAGCAATTACCAAAGCAGAAAACTCAAAATTGATGAAATTAACCTGGTATCAGCATATTACCATCAGGATGGGAACAATTCGGCTGTAACGGGTGGTATAGGAACTGAAAAACTAACAGATTTTGCAAACACCTTCGATTTGCAGCTGTCTAAATTCAACAAAGCAGGGAATAAAAACACTTTTCTGTTTGAACTCGGTGTAGACCATTACACTTCTGCTTCATCGGATAAAATAGATCCAGGCACCATCTCTTCTGCCTCCAGGGCAGACACGCGTGTCTACCCTTCGCTAAACTGGACACACAGTAATGAAAAAACAGGGAATGCTATCGGCTTTATAGGATCCTTTTCAACAGAATATGACTACCAATCCTTAGGGGCAGGATTTAACCTTACTCGTTTATCAAAAGATAAAAATACGCAGTTTGATTTCAAACTGCAGGCATTTTTGGATACCTGGAAAGTCATCCTACCCGTTGAACTGAGATCTGAAACCAATCCAGGCAATGGCAGGGAATCAAAAAGTGAGGGATCAAGTCCAAGAAATTCATTCAGTGCCGCTTTCTCTCTTTCCCAGGTCATCAACCAAAAGCTGCAGGCACTGATCATGGTCGAGCCAGCTTACCAGAAAGGTTTACTGGCCACCAAATACCAGCGCGACTATTTTACGGATGGCTCTTTAAGAGCAGAAACCTTGCCCGACAAGCGTTATAAGCTACCTATTGCAGCCCGGTTAAATTACTTTGCGAGTGATCAGGTCATCATCCGAACTTATTACAGATATTTCATGGATAACTGGGGCATCAGGGCCCATACTGCCGAAATAGAAGTTCCTGTAAAACTAACCTCATTTATCTCTTTAAGTCCTTTTTATCGTTATAACAAGCAAACCGGATCACGCTATTTCGCTCCCTATGGCCAACATGATCCTTCCGCTGCCTATTTTACCAGTGATTATGACCTATCTACTCTGAACAGTGATTTCTATGGCGCAGGGATACGACTTGCCCCACCCCATGGTGTATTTGGCTGGCAACATCTTAACATGCTGGAACTGAGATACGGACATTACAGCAGATCTACAGGACTGGTTTCTAACATTATTACCTTAAATTTAAAAGTAAAATAAGATTAACACAATCGCCATGGCTATTATCGAACCGCTAAGAAAAGATATTGACAATCCATCTGATATCAAAAAACATAGTGCCTCTGTTAGGGTATGGCATTGGCTGAACCTGCTAATCATTAGCGGATCATTATTAACAGTCTTGTTAAATTCAACCTTGTTAGATGTAAAAGGCAATACAAGCTATGTACAACAACAATTGCAGAAATCCGGTGTTTCTGTAACCCCCGGGCAAGCTAAAAGCGTAGCCCATGGCCTTGAAGACAAGGTTTGGGGCATCCATATCTATTTTGGTTACGCCCTGGTCGCAATATTGTTGTTCAGGTTAATTGCTGAAATTTTTCAACCTCGTAAACAAAAATTTTTCAGCAGCTTGAACAGTGCATATCAGACTTATCGCAGGCACAGTAAAAAATCCAATCTGGCTTTGCACGATCTTACCGTTAAAGCACTATACCTTATTTTCTACCTGCTGTTAATTATTATGGGCGTTACAGGACTGTCTATGGCATTTGATCAGGAACTGGGTATCAGCAAGGGGACAAGCCACAGCATCAAAGAATTTCATGGTTTCTGTATGTATTTGATCCTGATCTTTATTGGAGTACACATTGCAGGGGTATTACTGGCTGAAAGAAAAGAAAACAAGGGCATCGTATCAGACATGATCAATGGAGGTAAAACATCGTATGGAAATTGAGGAACATTATACCAACAGAAGCGGCTGGTTAAGGGCTGCAGTTTTAGGGGCAAACGACGGCATCCTTTCTACTACAAGTCTGGCAATAGGGATTGCAGCAGCAAGTACCACACGGGAACCGATTGTTCTTGCTGCACTGGCAGGACTGGTAGCAGGAGCATTATCCATGGCTGCAGGGGAATATGTTTCAGTAAGCTCACAATCGGACATCGAGGTCGCTGACCTGACGAGAGAAAAAGGAGAGCTGGAGAATACACCGGATGCGGAACTACAGGAGCTGGCCAATATTTATCGCCAAAGAGGCCTGGATGAAAACCTGGCCAAGCAAGTGGCAGTCCAACTCACTGCCCATGATGCCCTGGGGGCGCATGCTAAGGATGAACTAGGTATTAACGAGATCACCCAGGCGAAACCGATGCAGGCAGCATTAGCCTCAGCAGCTTCCTTCATCATTGGTGGCTTGCTCCCGTTGCTGGTTTCGATATTTGCACCAATAAAACTGATGCTCATTTACCAATATGGCTTTTCTATAGTATTCCTGGGCTTGTCAGCATTGGTTGCGGCAAAAGCAGGTGGTTCTAGCCGGGGAAAGGCCGTCCTGAGAATTTGCTTTTGGGGAACGGCAGCCATGGTCATGACCGCATTGGTTGGCTATCTTTTTGGGGTAAAAACCACCTGAGCAGGAATCAAGCAAAACAATGATCTGAATCACTCCTATGCTCGGGAATATAACCGATTTTTAAAGTATCAATCTTAAACAGATGCCTGCAAACAACTTTAATATCCCCGGATTATCGAAGCAAGAAGTGATTGCCTCAAGATCAAAAAATGGTGATAACCGTTTAACCTCTAAAAAGGAGTATGCGCTTATAGATGCCATTAAAAACCTGGCAAAAGAACCAATGGTTATTTTACTGATGGCCGCCGCGGTTATTTACCTCATTAGCGGTCAATCGTCAGATGCCATTTTTCTGGCATCAGCAGTTATTTTAGTAGCGGCTATTTCACTTTATCAGGACTCCAGAAGCAGAAATGCTTTGGATAAACTGAAAACCTACAGTCAGCCACATTGCAAGGTCATCAGGGATGGTCAGACCACCGAGATTAAAAGTGAAGAAATTGTAATCGGTGATTATCTGATCATTCAAGAAGGTACCTCTGTTACCGCCGATGGCAGTATTGTTCATTCTAATGACTTCTCTGTAAACGAGTCTATACTTACCGGGGAATCCTTTGCGGTATATAAAGACAAAGACAGTACCAATCACGAGGTTTTCCAGGGCACCACTGTAGCCAGCGGGCTGGCCATAGCAGTGGTTACAGCGATTGGAAATGGCACCAAATTGGGAAAAATTGGTAAAAGTCTGGAAGATATCAAAGAAGAAAAGACACCACTAGAAATTCAAATCAACAATTTTATCAAAAAAATGGTGGTTGCCGGAGCAGCCGTTTTTTGCATCGTATGGGGCATTAATTACTTTAATTCCCTCGATGTACTGGATAGCCTGTTAAAGGCACTTACCCTTGCCATGAGTATATTGCCAGAGGAAATACCGGTGGCCTTCGCTACTTTTATGGCACTGGGGGCATGGCGCATGATGCAAATGGGGGTCGTGGTCAAACAGATGAAAACCGTAGAAACACTGGGCAGTGCGACGGTAATCTGCACAGACAAAACCGGAACAATTACCGAAAACAAAATGAGTCTTGCCAGACTATATCTGCTGGCATCCGATAAAATAGCAGCTCCTGACCAGGGTCTTAATGATGCAGAAAAAGCCCTGATCCGAATGGGGATGTGGGCCAGTGAACCTATTCCATTCGATCCAATGGAAGTCGCCTTACACCATGGTTATGCTGAAACTACATTCTCCGATGAACGCCCGGACTATAAAATGGTTCACGAATATCCTTTAGGTGGAAAACCGCCCATGATGACCCACATATTTGAAAATAAAAGCGGGATACGGATCATCGCAGCTAAGGGCGCCCCTGAAGCCCTGATTGCGGTATCGGAACTTGAGGCTTTTGAAAAAGAAAAGATTACAATGGCTGTTAACTCACTTGCCTCACAGGGATACCGCGTCCTGGCAGTAGGCCAATCGGATTTTACGGGATCTCAGTTTCCGGATCAGCAGCAAAAATTTAAGTTTAAATTCATCGGTATGCTGGCCTTTTATGACCCGCCCAAACAACACATTGAGCAAGTATTAAAGGATTTCTACCAGGCTGGAATTGCCGTTAAAATCATCACCGGGGACAATGCGGCAACCACCACCGCTATCGCCAGACAAATCGGGTTCAAAGGGTACGAAAAAAGCATCAGCGGTGATGAGCTTATGAAAATGCCGGAAAAAGAACTTCAGCGCACTGTAATGCAAATGAACATATTTTCCAGGATGTTCCCGGATGCGAAGCTCAAGATCATTAACGCCTTAAAATCAAACAATGAAATCGTTGCCATGACCGGTGATGGAGTAAATGACGGTCCTGCCCTGAAAGCCGCACATATTGGGATTGCAATGGGAAAAAGAGGCACAGAAATCGCCAGGCAAGCCGCTTCATTGATCCTGCTGGAAGATGACCTGGCCAAAATGGTAACTGCTATAGCAATGGGCAGAAGAATCTACACCAACCTGAAAAAAGCAATTCAATACATCATCTCTATTCACATCCCCATCATATTAACCGTATTTATTCCCTTAGCCCTGGGTTGGATTTATCCCAATATTTTTTCTCCCATTCACATTATATTTTTAGAACTGGTGATGGGGCCAACCTGTTCCATTATTTATGAAAATGAACCGATAGAGCAAAACACCATGCTTCAGAAACCGCGCCCTTTTTCTAACACATTTTTCAGCGGGAAAGAATTGACCACAAGCATCCTGCAAGGATTAATGATTACCGCAGGAACTCTATTTATCTATCAATATGCCGTTCAACATGGTTATGGAGAACTCCTCACAAGATCCATGGTATTTACCTGTTTAATCGCGGCAAATGTATTGCTCACTCTGGTTAACAGATCTTTCTATTATTCTCTACTTACTACCATAAAGTACAAAAACAACCTGGTATTTCTCATAATTATGATCACTATACTTATTTCAGGTGCTATTCTCTACATCAAACCATTAACAGTATTCTTTGGATTTCAGTCACTGAGCTTAATCCAGCTGTCCCTCAGTATTGGCATCGGATTCTCATCCGTAATCTGGCATGAATTTGTTAAATGGAAAAAGAGGCTTCAGTCGGTAACATAATGTTGAGTCATCGTAAATGCCAATTTTCCTACTGAAGTTTATTAGGATTTTCCAAAAAAAATATTCATTCTAGAATTGCTTGTCAATCTATTATTAAGTTATTAAATAATATTGCATTGTGGGAACAACAATCAATTTTCATCCTTTTAGAAGGAATTGAGTAGCATACAAACTGTATATTTATATATCCGGGTAAGGCCATATGAACAGGCTACAAAAGGATACTCAAAACCAAAGAACTTATACAAAATGGAGAAATCGAAAATGAAGATTTCCTGATTATTAAGAAAGACTGTGAGCAGAGTATCATGAGTATCTACAAAGCAGTAGGAATACCATGTTTATCAAAGAAATGGTAGTTTTAGCATTAACAAGAGAAAGATATAAAACCCTAAAAAACAAAATGTTAAATCACAAGAAACACTAAGTTTTCTAGTAAACTTTGCTAAGTTGACTATAGAAAATACGAACTGTCGTTAATAGTACATACAAAAACCTTAGTATTTGGATCTATGAAGGTGTTCGAATCCCATGTCCCCTCTTACAATTTTCAGAATTTCAATGTTACGTCCTCATTCTTTCGTATCAGACAAAAACAAACAACATATTGAAATACAGTAAATTAACTTAAAAAATATTTTTAGACGCTTAAATGAGATTGCTGAGTAATTTTATCTCTTCTATTTTTAGAAACTCAAAAACAAACACAATTCATTCGTTTTCAAATAGATATAAAAAAGCCGGAAAAGTGTTCTAAAAACAGACACTTTTCCGGCTTTGCGGAGGAAGAGGGATTCGAACCCTCGGTACCGTTGCCAGTACGACAGTTTAGCAAACTGTTCCTTTCGGCCACTCAGGCATCCCTCCGTATCTCGAAATCTCCCTTTCGAGGTTGCAAATATAGCAATTCATTAATATTTGCAAAAGAAATTTTATAGAGTTTGTTGATAATCTATTCGAACATGATAGATACTCATAAGCATTGTCTTGAATATCAGCTTTATAGTTTCGAGATCTTTTAATGTAATATCGCAATTATCTAATTGATTTTGCTCCAGTTTATAGTCAATTATGCGTTCAACCAGGTCATTTATGCTCTGGGCGTCCGGATTTTTCAGACTTCTTGAGGCCGCTTCCACCGAATCTGCCAACATTAAAACACCAGTTTCTTTAGAAAAAGGTATAGGTCCCGGATAGCGGAAGATATTCTCATCAACAAACTTTTCAGGAGAATTCTTCAAAAACGACTGATAAAAATAATCTACACGGGTATTACCATGGTGAGTTCTTATAAAGTCTATCACACTTTCGGGTAATTGATGCTTACGTGTGATCTCTATGCCCTTGTGCACATGTTTAATGATGATCTGGGCACTTTGTTCATATGGCAGCTTATCATGCGGACTAAGTCCGGTATTTTGGTTTTCAATAAAATATTGAGGATTCTCTATTTTACCAATATCGTGGTACAATGCCCCCGCCCGAACAAGCAATGAGTTCCCTCCTATTTTGAATATTGCGGCCTCGGCCAGATTTGCTACCTGCAAAGAATGCTGAAACGTACCAGGAGCTTTAAAAGCCAGCTCCCTTAGCAGTTTATTATTAGTGTTAGTAAGCTCAATTAATGCAACATCAGAGGTGATTCCAAACAGCCTCTCAAAAGCATAAATCAAAGGATAAGCAAGCAAAGAAAGCAATACACTAACAATAAATGGAACAAAATTCATCCATTCTATCTGACCGATAGCCCCTTCCCTCAATAATGCAATGCCAATAAAAGAAATAAAATATGCCGACAATATAAATAAAGCCGACAATAGCAATTGCTCTCTTTTAACCAAATTCCGAATACTATAGATAGCCACCATACCGGCAGTTGTTTGATAAAATACAAACTCAAAGCTATTTGGCACAAAGAAACCGGCAATCAGGATCACCAATAAATGCAGATATAGTGCCAACCTGGTATCAAATAATATCCTTATAATAATGGGGACTATACAAAATGGAATGTAATATAAACTAGGGAGACTAAGCTTTATAGCCCAAGATAAGGCCAAAAGCATACTCGTCGTTACCAGTAATATCAAAGAAAGCTGACGGTTGTCGGCAAATATATCCTTACGAAACAAGTGTAAAAACACCATTAGCAAACAAACATTAAAGCCTACAAGCAGGATCTGACCAAAATAAACCAGGCTGCTATCACCAATTGTTTTAGACTGCGCTTCATATATTTCCTTAAATGACTGCAGCTTTTGGTAAATCTCGTCGTCAATCACATTATTTTTAGCAATGATCAGCTCGCCTTTCTGAACCATTCCTCTGGTTGTAGAAAGACTATTTATTGCATTCTCTTGTACGATAGCCGTCAATTTCTCATTAAAAATAATGTTGGGCTGCAAATGATCTTCAACAAGATTAACAATTACCTCCTTAACTTTCAGATTTACAGACTGGAAATTATCTTTAAAATAATCAAGAGCAGTTTGTACGGTAAATACATCTTGAGTACTAACCGCTTTACTTATATTATTATCCAGCAAAGAGAAATCATAATTCTTACTTCCTTTTTGATGTTTGGCATTAATTGCAATAATCCCCTTATCGTAAATCGATTTTAAAAGTTTAAACGAGGCCTGTCTGTATTGTTCCTTTTCATTTTCTGGAAGGGCATTACTTCTCCACTTTACATCAAACTCATTTAAATAAGCCTCTTCAACATCATTAATCAGATACTTATTTATAGTATAAATAGGCAATACATTATTTAATGCATCCTTTTTATCTGTATCTACTTGTGGGTTTGTCTTTAATATTGCAAAATTAAATGGAGATATAAGGTCCTTATTTTTCCAGATCTCTCCCTTTTCAAATTCGTACCTGAAACGTGGCTGTTTTGGTAAAAAAGCAGTTATTATCAATACAGAAAGCACCATCATGATATACTTAATGTTTGATGTATACTTACGGTAAAGTACCCTGTGAGAATTCTTGTTGATTTTTGCCAAAGCGATTTATGTTGAATTTGATTCAAAAATAACATTAATTTTTCATTTGAATGTTTGTTTTATTGCCTTTAAAGCTATAATGGATTTTAACTATCGACTCTTCATATACAAAAAACAACCTGGATACCTGCTAATTAACTATTGTTTTAATGGAAAATTATTGCTTACTTTATGATATCAAATTAATATCATTATGTATCAGGAAAAAATTATTACTCCGCCTGCGGGCATTCGAATGATTGCTGTATTTATTGCGCTCATATTATTTTGCGGATTACTGGCAATGGCAGCTCAAAGTTTTGTAGTTGTAGAAGTTATTTTAGCCATTTGTGGTTTTTTAATACTGCCTGGCTTTATCATCAACAACCCAAATGAGGCTAAAGTACTCACCCTTTTTGGCGAGTATGTAGGCACAGTTAAAACCGATGGCTTCTTTTGGGTTAACCCTTTAACCATTAAAAGAAAGGTATCATTAAAAGCGAGAAACCTAAACGGGCATCAGATTAAAGTAAATGATAAGCTTGGAAATCCAATTGAAATTGCAGCTGTTGTAGTTTGGCAAATAAAGGAAACTGCAAAGGCAACATTTGCAGTTGAAGACTACCTGCAGTATGTAACAATACAAAGTGAAGCCGCCGTTAGACATTTGGCCAATATTTTTCCATATGATAATTTTGAAGATGAAGAGGCCACAATTACCTTAAAAGACGGTGCAGAAAAAGTAAGCTCATTACTTGAAGCCGAATTAAGCGAAAGATTGTCGCGGGCAGGAATAGAGGTTGTTGAAGCCAGAATTTCTCACCTTGCCTATGCCCAGGAAATTGCAAGTGCAATGTTACAGCGCCAACAAGCTACAGCCGTAATTGCTGCAAGGAAACTTATTGTGGAAGGTGCAGTTGGAATGGTAGAAATGGCTTTGGATAGACTTTCTGAAAAAAATATCGTAGAATTGGATGAGGAACGCAAAGCAGCTATGGTTAGTAATCTTCTGGTAGTGCTATGCGGTGACCGTAATGTTCAACCCGTTGTTAATACCGGGACATTATATAATTAACAATTAGATATGTCTGAAAAAGATAAAAAAGCTTTTGTTCTCAGAATAAACCCTGAACTACTTAAAGAGATTGAGAAATGGGCCGGAGATGAGTTTAGGAGCACCAACGGACAGATAGAATTTTTGCTCAATCAGGCCGTAAAATCCAACAGGAGAAAACGGTTAAACAAAAATGATACAGATCAATAATGTTAAAAATGGTCAGTTATAACCACTGAATGACTGTAATTATATAACTTTGCTTTCAACTAACTTAAAACACAGTAAATGAGAGAAGTAGTAATTGTATCTGCTATCAGAACTCCAATTGGTAGCTTTGGAGGTGCATTATCAAGCTTTTCTGCTACCCAATTAGGCGCTTTGGCCATCAAAGCGGCAGTGGAAAAAGCAGGACTAAAGCCCTCAGATATTCAGGAAGTTTACATGGGCAACGTCTTATCAGCCAATATTGGTCAGGCGCCTGCAACACAGGCAGCTAAATTCGCTGGTCTGCCCGATCTTCCTGCCACCACAATTAATAAAGTGTGTGCATCCGGCACAAAAGCAATCATGCTTGCTGCTCAAAGTATTGCACTGGGAGAAATTGATATCATTGTTGCCGGAGGAATGGAAAGTATGAGCAATGTTCCTTACTATTTGGATAAAGCACGCACCGGTTACCGTTTAGGTCATGGTCAGATTACAGATGGCCTTCTTAAAGATGGCCTGTGGGATGTTTATAACGATTACCACATGGGTTCTGCCGCCGAATTATGTGCTTCAGAATGTGGAATCAGCAGAGAAGATCAGGATGCTTTTGCAATCACCTCTTATAAAAGATCACAAACAGCACAAACTGAAGGAAAATTCGATTCAGAAATAATTCCGGTAGAAATAAAAGACCGCAAAGGCGAAATAACACTTGTTTCTAAAGATGAAGAACCCTTTGCTGTTAAATTTGATAAAATACCCGGTTTAAAACCGGTATTTAAAAAAGATGGAACCGTTACCGCGGCCAATGCTTCAACACTTAATGATGGCGCCGCAGCTCTTGTTTTAATGAGTGCTGATAAGGCAAAAGAACTTGGATTAAAGCCCTTGGCCAAAATCCTGGCTTATGCTGATGCACAACAGGCACCTGAATGGTTTACTACTGCTCCATCTAAAGCAATTCCATTAGCATTAAAAAGAGCTGGCAAAAGCATTGCCGATGTTGATTATTTCGAAATTAACGAAGCATTTTCTGTAGTTTCACTTGCAAACAATAAGGAACTTGGACTTAATGAAGAAAAAGTGAACATAAATGGCGGAGCAGTTTCCTTAGGTCACCCACTGGGGGCCTCGGGTGCACGAATTGTAGTTACACTACTTTCCGTTCTGGCACAAAACAATGGAAAAATAGGCGTAGCCGGAATATGTAATGGTGGCGGTGGTGCCAGTGCAATAGTTATAGAAAAGATTAAATAGATGCGAAAGAGGTTAAAACCTTTGATACTCATAATGATACTATGCTGCGCCACAGCAACGCTTAAGGCACAGCATAGTTTTGCTTTTAACAATGGTCCTGCAATGCATAAATTCCAGGATTCATTAAGCAGGCTTAGTGATGAGACATTTAACGCGACCAGCAACTCTGAGCGGTATACTAAAAATGCGGCTTTTATAAAAACATTGGTCAACTCCCTAAAAACTCAGGGATCTTTTCTTTATCCTTTCGATTCATTAAAAAAAATTACCATTCTTAAATCGCCTGATAACTCGTTCAGGATATTCTCCTGGTATGTGCCTCTTGATGATGGTTCTTATCGTTTTTTTGGCACCATTCAAATAGCCACAAAAGATGGAAAATTAAAAATGTTTCCTCTTATTGATGATACTGCTAATATTAAGGACACCAATGGAATTAATGGCAATAAAAACTGGTATGGTGCCCGGTATTATGAAATCATACCGGTTATTATGAATGGTCAACAACCTTATTACGTATTAATAGGCTGGAAAGGAAATAGTTTAAAAACTTCTAAAAAGGTGATTGATGTGCTTTCTTTTAATAAGGAACAACAACCCATTTTTGGTAAGCCTGTATTTGAAGAAGCCAAAAGTAAAGCTACCAGGAACAGGATAGTTTTTGAATACAACAAACAAAATACAATGACGGTAACGCTCGATAAGAACGTTAATATGATTGTATTTGATCACCTGGCCCCTATTTCGGAAGAAATGATGGGAAATTTTGAATATTATGCATCCGATTTAAGTTTTGATGCGTATAAACTATTAAACGGACGATTAAAGCTAGTAGAAAACATAGAATTAAAGAATGAGCCGAACCAGATGGACGACCTTTTTTCAGATCCGAAAGACAAGAAAATTAAGGCTATAAAGAAGCTTTAAGTGTATTTAATACACCTTTGATGGAAATTAAAAATTTGGGAGTTTGCCATCATGTGCCTATCTTGCGCGATGCTTATTTTTACAAAAAGAGGGAAAAGCACAATCAACTAACATAAAAAACTCCGAAACAAAACATAAAATCCTGATATAAAACGCATGTCAGGTTGATATAGCATTAGATTAATATACTTGAACTAACTAAACTTACTATAAATAACACACAAGAAAACTAAAATGGATACAAAAAATTTGGATACGCCAAATAACTTTTTTGAAAGTAAAGTGCTGGGGCATCCCGCTGGACTGTTTGTTTTATTCTTCACAGAAATGTGGGAAAGATTTTCCTACTATGGTATGCGGGCCCTATTGGTCATGTTCTTTACAGCATCTGTTTTAGGAGATCATCCAGGCTGGGGCTGGCCACGGGAACATGCGATGTCGCTTTTCGGATCATATACCGCTCTGGTATATCTGTCCACTATGCTTGGCGGTTACTTTGCAGATAAATTAATTGGATTTAGATGGGCTGTAATTGTTGGGGCTTTATTGATGACTTTAGGTCACGGTTGCATGGCGGTAGAAACGCCATTTTTCATTTACCTTGGTCTTGGCCTATTGGTTTTTGGAACAGGTTTTTTCAAACCAAACATGACCTCAATAGTATCTTTAATGTACAAAGATCATCCTGAAAAGAAAGATGGTGCATACACCATTTTTTATATGGGTGTAAATGCAGGTGCATTTTTTGGAATATTATTATGTGGTTACCTGGGCGAAAAGGTTGGCTGGAGCATTGGTTTCGGATTGGCGGGAGTTTTCATGCTGTTCGGCTTGTTACAGTTCTATTTCACTCAGAACATCTTTGGAGACATCGGCTTAAAACCACTTAAAACAAGAGATATTGTAATCGATAAAGATGATGTCGACAACAGGGTTCCATTTACATTATGGCAGGTTATCGTTGTTCTTCTTTGTTCCGCTTTAGGTTTAATCTGGGTTATTAACGATCCTATTTCCAAGATATCCCACGGAGCAAGCAACCTGCTAGACTTCAAAATAGCTGGAATGGAAGGAACCAATTTCACTATATTGTTAGCACTGGGCTTGTTTCTGTTCTTATTATTTTACAGGCTAACAAAATATTCAAAGGTAACTAAGGAAAAATTATACGCAGTTACCTTTTTTGCATTCTTAACCTTTTCATTTTTCGCTGTTTTTGAACAAGCACCGGGTACATTAACCATCTTTGCCAGAGATTATACCGACAGAATTTTGGTTGGTAATTCAAGTTTGATCTTCTTAATTGCCAACTCATTAATTGCTGTAGTTCCTTTAGGAATTATCACATGGGTTTTGTTTCTATTATTTAAGCAAACCTTCAAAAAATATGGCCTGGCTAATATTATCCTAAGCATCAGCTTTGTGATCATATGGATCATTACTATCTGGATGTTAGTGCGAGATTTTTATGGAGCAGGGTTTTTAAACCTCTCAGATTCTACTTTAGCTTCGCTTAAAATTGAGAAAGTAAAAGAAAGCCTTACCCAAATCCCGGCTTCATGGTTTAGTGTACTTAACTCATTGTTTATTATCACTCTTGCTCCATTGTTCTCTAAATGGTGGGAAAGCAGATTTAATCCTGGTGCAAACGTTAAGTTTGGTATAGGTATGATCCTATTAGGCCTGGGAATGGCATTTCTTGTTTTTGGTGCCAGAGACATTGTTCCTGGTGCAAAAACAGCCTCAGTAAGTATTTTTTGGCTGATCATGGTTTACCTTTTCCATACCATGGCTGAACTTTGCATTTCTCCTGTAGGCCTTTCTTACGTAAGTAAACTTGTTCCTGCCAGAATGATTGCCTTTATGTTTGGTGTATGGTACCTGGCTATTGCTATTGCCAATAAAGTTGCAGGTATACTTGGAGAAAACGCTGATAGAATTGCCTCAGAAAAAGGGATTAGCTATTTCTTCTTAATCATAACCGGTGTTGCCGTTGCTATTGGAGTAATGTCTATCCTGTTAACTCCAGTGATCAAAAAATTAATGCACGAAGTAAGATAAGCTAACTGATATAACAATGCAACATAACATTACGCTGGAGGAGATCCAGGACTTTAAGGGGAAATACCCAAAACAGCTTTGGGCTTTGTTTTTAGTGGAAATGTGGGAACGCTTTTGCTTTTACGGTATGCGCGGTATGCTCACCATTTTCATGATCGACAAGATCGTAGGTCTTGCACTTACAGATAAAGATGCCAATCTGCAATACGCCGCTATTCAGGCATTCGTTTATGCATTCACATTCCTTGGTGGTATTTTTGCCGATAAAGTCTTAGGCTTTAGAAAATCACTTTTCTTTGGCGGAATGATCATGATCCTCGGCAATTTAATCATTGCGGTCTCCCCAAAAGAGTTCTTTTATATTGGTATTACCCTTTCTATTATCGGTACAGGTTTTTTCAAACCAAACGTATCGTCGATGGTAGGCGATTTATATAAAGAGGGTGATGCCCGCCGGGATGCAGGTTACGGAATGTTCTATGCAGGTATCAATATTGGTGGTTTACTTGGTGGCGCACTTTGTGTATACCTGGGTAAATATGTTTCATGGAATTATGCCTTCCTTGCTGCCGCAATTGTTATGGCTTTAGGATTGGTAACCTTCCTCTTTACACAGAGAACATTAGGCCCTATTGGCGATTCACCTTTAAAAAACATGACTGTCTCGAAGAAAAGAGCACGTGAAATTGGTGTTTACCTCTTTTCTCTGATCTCTGTTCCGTTGATTTTGATAATGGTTCAAAACACGCATTATACAGATTATTTCATGTATACCATTGCGCCATTATCAATTATTTATTTCCTGTATGAGACGTATAAAGTTAAAGACAGAAAATTTCAGATGAAATTGTTTGCCGCATTTATCTTTATCTTCTGCTACTTCTTGTTCAATGCCATTTACGAGCAAAGCGGTGGTTCACTGGCTCTTTTTGCAGAAAAAAACTTGTCGCACACCCTTTTATTCTTCAATATCGATCCTAACGTAGTAAACAACAGTTCTAATTCTTTATTCGTAATTATATTTAGTCCTTTAATTGGTTTACTGTGGTTATGGCTCGCTAAAAAGAAAATGGAACCAAACTCGATTATCAAATTTGGTGTAGGATTCTTGTTCCTGGCAGCATCCTTTTACATCTTCTTTTATACTCGTTTTTTTGCCGATGCAAGTGGTGTAACTTCATTAAATCTTTTCACACTGGGCTATTTGGTAACCACCATTGGCGAACTTTGCTTAGGCCCGATCGGTATGTCGCTGGTTACGCAATTATCACCTAAAAAATTAACAGGTATGATGATGGGTATGTGGTTTTTAGCAAGTGCATTCGGACAGTTTGCCGCAGGAAAACTTGGAGCAGAAATGTCTGTAAGCGGAGACGATGTATCTTTGCTAACCAAACTGGAATCCTATACTTCAGGATATTATCAGCTGGCTGTTTATGCCGCTATTGCCGGAGTATTTTTAATCCTTTTCTCTCCTTTAATTAAGCGATTGATGCAAGGTGTAAGCTAAAATTTAGCTGTTTTAACATATTTTAACCCTTAGTATAATCTATATTAAGGGTTTTTTCATTTAGAATCCATAATTTCGCTACTTAATTTATTTTACGTGTCAGACAGTCTAGTAATAATACCTACCTACAACGAGAAAGAAAATATTGAGAGAATCATTAGAAAGGTTTTTTCGTTAAGCTATTTCTTCGAAATATTAGTTATTGATGATGGTTCCCCTGATGGCACAGCCGAAATAGTTAAGAACCTCCAGAAAGAATATCCGGCACTTCATTTAGAACAAAGAACAGGCAAACTAGGACTTGGAACGGCTTACATTCATGGTTTCAGATGGGCGCTGGCCAAACCTCAATATGAATATATATTTGAGATGGATGCAGATTTCTCGCACAATCCGGATGACCTGAT
This sequence comes from Pedobacter sp. 05T44, assembly GCF_056395985.1. Lineage (NCBI taxonomy): Bacteria > Pseudomonadati > Bacteroidota > Sphingobacteriia > Sphingobacteriales > Sphingobacteriaceae > Pedobacter > Pedobacter sp. 05T44. The sequence goes on along the minus strand of NZ_JBFTKO010000002.1, from coordinate 28,066 downwards.
ACGTTTACGCGAAGCCTGTGTTAATGGTGCAGACGTTGCAGTGGGCTCCCGTTATGTTAGAGGAGTTAACGTAGTTAACTGGCCTATGAGCAGAGTGTTAATGTCTTATTTTGCCTCTATGTACGTGCGTTTAATTACACGGATCGACATACAGGATGCAACTGCCGGCTTTAAATGTTACCGCCGCAAAGTGCTTGCTACTATTCCGTTAGACAAAATTAAGTTTGTTGGCTATGCCTTCCAGATTGAAATGAAGTTTACAGCCATTAAATACGGATTTAAGGTAGAGGAAGTTCCCATTATATTTACAGATCGTACAGAGGGTACTTCAAAAATGAGTACACGGATTTTCAGGGAAGCTTTTATTGGAGTAATCCAAATGAAAGTATGGAGCTGGTTCAGGAAATACGACAGGATTTAATCTATTCCTCTTTTCTCGGCTTTCCATCACGCATCATCGTTCCAAAATCCCAATCCTTATCCATAGCTAAAACGATCTTCACAATTCTTTTGGTACGGGTAGCTTCTGTTTTAGCCGAGTTAAGCCAATTGATATACCAATTTTGATGTGATTTAGGTTGTTTTAAAAAGTTTTTAAGCAGATGAGGCTCATCAGAAAGGCAGACCTCCAGATCTTCTGGCACCTCTATTTTAAAAGTTGTATCCTCTTCTAAAGCCAGTTCTAAAACTCCACCCAGATCTTTCTTGAGCTGCTTGCGAATGCCCGCATTTAGCGCCATAATAAAGTTCCCCTCTCCCATGGGCACAAGTGCTATGCCTTCAATTTCAATGTGATCCAAACGACCCTTTACCCGATAACTCTTCCTGCAATCGGGTTTAATCATATTGGCAATAGCAAGTGGAATAAAAACATAAGTCCAGCCTGTTTTTTCCCCCATTTCGGCAAAACGCTCTATTTCTGCTTTAAAAGTAACCATAATAGCTTTAAAATTTCTCCTCTACACCTAAGCCAAACAATGCAAAATCATATTTAACCGGATCCATAGGATCAAATTTAAGCAGTTCATTTGTAAGTTCCACTGCAGTGCGCCAATCCGTCTGTTTTCTTTCAATTAAGCCAAGCTTACGCGCTACCCTATCCACATGCACATCACATGGACATATCAAATCTGAAGGCTTAATTGTGTTCCAGATCCCGAAATCAACACCCTTATTATCTTTCCTTACCATCCATCTTAAAAACATATTTAAACGCTTACAGGTTGATTTTTGCATTGGCGAAGAAACATGCTTTATCGTTCGTCTGGGATAGTCTGGAAGAGAAAAGAAATAAGACCTGAAATAATTAAGAGATCTTTCAGTTTTTGGCTCCTGCTGAGTTAACTCTGATAACATGCAGCTCGAAGAAGCATACTTTGTGTATCCATGTTGAAGCTCATCAGTTAAAAAATCAGTTCTAAAAACATCAGAAGGAGATAAAAATGCTGTCTCAAGGCTATCGAACTGTTGATAGTGCTGATTAAAAAATGCCACGAAATACAGAAGATCCGTATCGTTAAAAGTTCTGTGTTTAAAACCCAGCAATCGCTTTAAATCATCCTCGCCATGATGCAGCATAAAATTATGCGGATCATTATCCATCCGCTCAAACAGCTCAATACACTTGTTAATGATGGTCTTTCGTTGCCCCCAAGCTAAAATTGCCGCAAAAAAAGCAGCAATTTCAATATCTTGTTTCTTAGTATACTGGTGTGGAATACAGATGGGGTCATTTTGAATAAAGTTTGGTCGGTTATACTGATCAACCTTTACATCCAAAAATTCTTTAAGTTCTAAAAATTCCAAGGTGTAATGTTTAAGATAACTGTATTAATTAAATTATGTAATCTCGAGGTTTACAATACGTCATCTCGAAATGAGGAACGATTGAGAGATCTCTTGGTCAGGATATTCAAGGAGATCTCTCTCTTCTTTCGAGATGACGGAATGACGAGATGACTTGCTGAATTAACTTAATGCCTGTTCTAAATCGGCGAGCAAATCATCAATATCCTCCACACCAACACTTAAGCGCAACAGGTTATCTGTAACTCCTACTTTCTCACGTTCTGCTTTAGGGATAGAACCATGAGTCATTGTAGTTGGATGGTTAATTAAAGATTCTACTCCGCCAAGAGATTCTGCAAGTGTAAAAACCTTAAAAGAAGAAGCCACGCGGAATGTTTCCTGAAGATCAGCACCTTTTAATGTTATAGACACCATACCCCCAAAACCACGCATTTGTTTTTTTGCAATATCATGGTTAGGATGATCTTCGAAACCCGGCCAGTAGATCTTATCAATTTTTGGATGATTTTTAAGATAACGGGCCACTTTCTCTCCGTTCTCACAATGCGCTTTCATTCTTAAGTGAAGCGTTTTAATACCTCTCAGCACCAAAAATGAATCCTGAGGTCCTGGAGTTGCTCCGCAGGCATTGTAAATAAACCAAAGGTCCTTATAAAGCTGATCATCGTTTACAAGCAAAGCGCCCATTACCACATCAGAGTGACCACCAATGTATTTGGTTACAGAGTGCATCACAATATCAGCACCTAAGTCCATTGGATTCTGCAAATATGGAGATGCAAAAGTATTATCAACAGTAAGAATTAACTTATGCTGTTTAGTAATTTTAGCAACACCCTCAATGTCAATGATCCTCATTGTTGGATTGGTTGGCGTTTCTATCCAGACCAATTTAGTATTTTCATTGATGTGTGGCAGTATGTTTTCCGGTTTCGATAAATCCAGAAAATGAAACTTAATGCCATACTTTTCATAAACCTTGGTAAATATGCGATAAGAACCACCATAAAGATCGTTCCCCGTAATCACTTCATCGCCAGGCTTCAATAACCTTAATACAGTATCTGTAGCGCCCATTCCGCTCGAAAAAGCCAGTCCATATTTAGCATTTTCTAATGCTGCCAAACAATCTTCAAGTGCTTTACGAGTTGGATTAGTACCCCTCGAATATTCAAACCCTTTGTGGTCACCTGGCGCCTTCTGCCAGTAAGTAGAGGTTTGATAAATCGGGGTCATCACTGCTCCCGTTGTAGGATCAGGCTCTTGTCCGGCGTGGATCGCTTTAGTTGCAAATTTCATATATTATCGTTCTGCTCAATTTCTGATTTAAACTGGTAACCCAGGTTTTTACTGGTTGGATAACCGCTTGAAGCCAGCATTGATTGTTTTTGATTTAAAGTTACTTCTTTTATTTCTGCAAAAGGGGGTAATAAAAGATCAGAGTCCAGACAGTGAAGAATAGATCGCTCTATAATATCTGTTAGCTTTTCTTCCGTTACAACGTTTTCAGCCATGCTTTGGTATAAGAAATCAAGCGCCCCCTCCCCCTCAACCATAAAATGCTTTTCCTTATTAACCAGTATACGTGCAATCAGCGATCCCTCATCTGCCAACCTGTTATATTTCACAGAATCAGCAAGGAAATTATGGATATAAATAGTTCCACAAAAACTTAGAGACTCATCTTCTTTGATGTACTTTGTTTGGTATATGGAATGTGTTTTATCAAAGGCAAACACATTGGTATGCATAGAAACCATCAACATATCACCTGAAAACTTAAGCTGACCTTCAAATTTACCGCTTTCCTTAAAATGCACTTCAACAGAGGGATCTTTGACCACATAATCTGTTTGCAGCTTAACCGCAATTTTAGAAAGCTGGGTCTTCAGCAAGCCAAAGACCTCAGTAGTGTTTCTAAATATCTTTTGTTTTAATGAAGCTTTACTCTCGAATTCGCTCAGTATTTTACTGTAGTTGTCAGTTTCCATTCCATTAAAATTTAGTAAGCGCGTGCAAATAATACCCTTTGGGTAGATGGCTTACCTGAGTAAATACAAACCCCTTCTTCCAGCTTATTATCTAACGGGATACACCTAATGGTAGCTTTAGTCTCTTCTTTAATTTTTTGCTCTGTTTCAGGTGTTCCATCCCAATGTGCAGCAATAAATCCGGCTTTACCATCAAGCAATTCTTTAAACTCATCATAAGAATTGGCATCAGTAGTATGCTCAGTTCTATAGTCGAAGGCTTTGTTATAGATATTTTGTTGAATCTCTTCTAAAAGCTGTGCAATATGAATTTCAAGGCCTTCCTGAATTACAGTTTGTTTTTCTCTGGTATCTCTTCTTGCAAGCTCAACGGTGCCGTTTTCCATATCTCTACCACCAATAGCCAGACGAATTGGCACCCCTTTAAGCTCATATTCAGCAAACTTAAAGCCCGGACGCTGCGTATCACGGTCGTCGTATTTTACAGAAATCCCTAAACGTTTCAGCTTTGGCATTAATTCGTCAACAAATGTTGAGATCTTACTTAACTCCTCATCGCCTTTGTAAATAGGAACAATAACAACTTGTATTGGAGCTAGTTTTGGAGGAAGTACCAGACCGGCATCATCGCTATGCGCCATAATCAATGCACCAATTAAACGTGTAGAAACACCCCACGAGCTTGCCCAAACGTGCTCTATCTTACCTTCTTTGTTCGTGAATTTTACATCAAATGCTTTAGCAAAGTTCTGTCCAAGGAAGTGAGAAGTTCCAGCTTGCAACGCCTTTCCATCCTGCATTAATGCTTCAATGCAATACGTATCTAAGGCTCCTGCAAAACGCTCATTTGGCGTTTTTACACCTTTTACCACTGGCAAACCCATCCAGTTTTCAGCAAAATCTGCGTAAACATCAAGCATCTTTCTTGTCTCTTCAATTGCCTCATCAGAAGTTGAGTGAGCGGTATGTCCTTCCTGCCATAAAAACTCAGTAGTACGCAAGAACAAACGGGTACGCATTTCCCAACGCACAACATTTGCCCATTGATTTATCAACAAAGGAAGATCCCTGTAGGATTGAATCCATCCTCTATAAGTATTCCAAATGATGGTTTCAGAGGTTGGTCTAACGATCAATTCTTCTTCCAATTTGGCTGTTTCATCAACAATAATGTTCCCATTTCCATCATTTTTAAGACGATAATGTGTCACAACGGCACATTCTGTTGCAAAACCTTCAACATGAGAAGCTTCCTTTGAAAAATATGACTTTGGAATGAATAACGGGAAATAAGCATTACTGTGTCCTGTATCTTTAAATTTTTGGTCTAAAATAGCCTGCATCTTCTCCCAAATGGAGTATCCATAAGGTTTTATCACCATACATCCCTTAACGGATGAGTGTTCTGCCAGGTCAGCTTTTATAACAATGTCGTTATACCACTGGGAATAATCTTCGTTTTTACTTGTAATGCCTTTGCTCATAGCTGAATGGAACGTTTTTTGTGTTAAATGACTTGTAATGTAGGCTACAAATTTATAAATTTATACCTACAAAAAAATTGCAACACACAAACAACACATATAGTTATGAAACCTAACCATTTATTCACAGGAATGCTCGTCTTAGCAGCCATAGCTGTTACGTCTTGCTCTGCGCCAAGGCTTGCGCAGCAAAGTGCCAATACTGATGATGACGTTTATAGCAGTACGGTGAAGGCAAAGGTTTATACCCCCGCTCCTCAACAAGTACAGCAACCTCGATACGACGATCAGCAATATGCTGATGAACAATATGATGAGAGTGATTATTACGGAACAAGTGATTACTATTACGATCAGGATTACTCATCTCGTATAAACAGATTTTATTACTCAAGTCCTTTCAGAACTTACTACGATCCATATTATTATTCTGGGTGGTATTCTTCTGGTTCATTGGACTTTGGATATAGTCCATTCTACAACAGCTACTGGAATTCTCCTTATGGAGGCTGGGGATTTGCAAGTTCTCCTTTCTGGGGTTACAACAACTTTGGCTGGAATAACTACTACTACGGCGGTGGCTATTACGGAGGAGGCCTTTGGGGCGGTGGTTTATGGGGTGGCGGACTGTGGGGCGGTGGCTATTACACCGGCAGAACTACCAATGTACCTGATTACAGGGCCAGACCATCTGTGGGTAGAGAAAATGGAGTTGGCGTGAATCGCAGATATGCAAGACCGGCAACCAGAGTAGATGCTGATGGAAATATCATTCCTAACAGAGCCAGACCTTCAAGAACTAATGCTGATGGAACAGTTTCAACAAGACCGGGCAGAGTACCGTCTGATGGCCAATCTACCAGACCTTCTCGTGGCGAAGCAACAAGACCTACGCGTACTGAAACTGTAAGACCTACAAGAGAAAGTGCTCCGGCCCGTCAGCCAGAAAGCAGACCTAGCTACAGCCCTCCTGCAAGAGAAAGCAGTGGTGGTGGAAGAAGCAGCAGTGGTAGCAGCGGCGGCGGTGGTGGCGGTGGCAGATCATCAAGATCAGGAAGAGGATAACTTAAAGTGCCCTGCATCACGCAGGGTGCACTTAAAATCTATTATTAAGATACATGAAAAAACTGATACTATCTCTGGTGGCTACAGTAGCCATCTCAGGAACAACATACGCCCAGATTTACTCGCCTGATGCTTTAAAATTCTCTCAAACCAATTATGGTAGCACCTCCAGATTTAAAAGTATGGGTGGAGCGCAAATTGGAGTTGGCGGAGACATGAGTTCAATTGGCGGTAACCCGGCAGGACTTGGAATGTTCACTAAATCTGAATTCAGTGTAACTCCTGAATTCAATAATTTCTCTGGAAATGCAAACTTTCTGAACCAAAACACAAAATCCACAAAAGACAACGTAAACCTTAACCATATTGGTCTGGTACTTTTTAGCCCCGCTATTAGAATGAAAGGGCAAGACACCCAACGCGGGGTGGTAAGTACTGTGTTCGGAATTGCCTACAACAGAAACAATGATTTTACCGCTAATTTCAATTACGGTGGATCAAACCCAAGTAATTCAATCGTAGATTATTTTGGTGATCTGGCAAATTCAAACGGCTTAACAAATGGCTCTGTACAAAAAGACGCTTATGATGGGTACCTTTTAGATTACGATGGGGTAAAAGACGAATATTTTGCGTCTACAAATGTACCTAACACACAAAAGAAAAGTGAAATAAGATCAGGTTCAACATCTGAACTTACCGCATCGGGAGCTATTAACATTTCTAACCAGGTGTATATAGGAGCAAGTGTCTCATTGGTAAATGTTCGTTACATCAACGACAGTGAGTTTACTGAATCAGGAACAATGGTTGACAACTCAAAGTACAACCTATCTTACAGACAAAATCAGGAATCAAAAGGATCAGGATACAATGCCCGTTTAGGGATAATTGTTAGACCGGTTGAAAACTTTAGAATTGGAGCAACCTTACAATCTCCTTCATGGATGCTTATTGAAGACAATACCTCAATAGTTTTAGACTCCAAAATTGTTGGTGGTGCTAACGCAGGAAGCCTTAATGGCACTGTACAAAACTATCCATTCAATTACCGTGTTAGGACACCTTTAAAAGGATCTTTGGGCGCTAGTTATGTAATTGCAGGTAAAGCTTTGATCTCTGCCGATGTGGATTATGTTGATTACAGTACGATTCGTTTCTCAACTGATCAGGGGCTAGATCCGGCAACAATTGTAGACGAAAACAATTCAGTAAGAGACAATTATAAACAAGCCGTTAACTTTAGACTTGGAGCAGAATATAAAATAGATAATGCATTTAGCTTAAGGGGTGGTTACGGTGTTAATGGAAGCGCAATACAAGGTGATGATAATGGGCATTTCGCCACTCAGTTTTATTCTGGTGGACTTGGCTATCGAATTAACAACTATTATGTTGATGTTGCTTACCAACGTACAGAAACAAACACAGAGCTGTCTCCTTATTTACTTGGAACAAACGACAACCCTTTAGAACCTGTTGCTGATATTAAAACGTCAAGAAACAATGTATTTTTAACCTTTGGATTGAGGTTTTAAAAGTTATTATGATAGTCATTCTTCTCGTCATCTCGACGATAGGAGAGCTCTCTTGATCGAGAAGTAGCCGCAAATTCGCATAATCAAGAGGTCTCTCCTATCGTCGAGATGACGAAAATGCGCTATAAAATAAACGACTTTGCAACGATTCTGAACGACTATTCTCTATTAAAACTCAGTTTTTACCCTCTATACTATCGTATATCAATCTTTTTTTTATTAAACTAGATCACTCCAAATAACGAGGCCCCGTTCTCACCTAGTCTATTTACTTTTTCTTCTATTTCGGGTACTTTCAATAACTCAGGCGCGTGGTGCGGTTTTTTACGTGCATCAATTATCACAGGCCCATTACAGCCCCAGTGTTTATCATCAATAAACTCCGAAATACCATGAATATCAGTTGCCGGATTGCTACGCGTAAAGGTTACCCATACCAAATTGTTTATATTCTGAGCAGTAAATTCAGCATCATCACAAAGCACAATTAGCGGTATACCACTTAAATCTTTACCTTTTACAGCTTCCTCTAATAGAGCTACCTCATCTTTTGCCGCTCTGGCGCTAGTATAAGCCGGAAGCTGCAAAGCCATTACACCTGGAATAGCAAGCTTAACAGAACAGAAATCAGCAGGCATTACAAAACCTTCGGGAGGTTCGGTCGCAAGCACTCTCTTTTTCTCTCCTGCCGCAGCAAACACTACTTTAGAACCACTGTTTAACCCCTCTCCACTGTAATCTAAAGTATCAATAGTTGTTTTGGTATGAAAATGCAGATCCCTTGTAAGATCAATACGTTCCAATACATGTTGTATAAAACCAGAAAGATCATGAGTATCTAACTGTTCATTATCTTCTCTGGCAGCAATAAATAAGTACTTAGCTAAGCTTAACTGATTCTTACCAAGAATATGGTTTGCAATAGTTAAAATTTCCTGAGGCCTTCTTTCCTTAAGATATGGTGTATAACGCTCACTTCCAATGGCAAATAATAAAGGGTGTACCCCTGCTGCATCAACAGCATTTACTTCTTTTAATCCATGTATTTCTTTTGGCAAGGCCGATCCTGCAATCTCATGAATCAATGCACCAAAACTGGTATCTTCCTGAGGAGGCCTACCTACTACGGTAAACGACCATATTGCATCGTTCCGGTGATAAACATTATGCACCTTCATTAATGGAAAAGGATGGGTAAGGCTATAGTAACCCAAATGATCCCCAAACGGTCCTTCTGGCTTGTTCTCTTGCGGATAAACAGTACCTGTTATTACGAAATCAGCATCTGCAGAAATGCAGAATCCCTCATCATCATAAAAGTACCTGAACCTTCTGTTACCTAAGGCTCCTGCAAAAGTCATTTCCGAAAGGCCTTCGGGCAAAGGCATTACCGCAGCCAAAGGATGAGAAGGTGGACCACCAACAAAAATACTCACCTTTAAAGGCAGTCCTTTTGCATTGGCTTTAGATTGATGAACACCTATACCCCTATGTATTTGATAATGTAATCCTATTTCTTTGTTGGTTTCGTAATCATTGCCCGCCAACTGTATTCTATACATACCCAGATTTGCATTTAACACGCCCGGTTTATCGATATCTTCTGTATAAACCTGGGGCATGGTAATAAAAGGGCCTCCATCCATTGGCCAGTTCACAATCTGAGGTAATTCGCTGATGGTAGTTTTGCTAAAATTAGCTTTAAACAGGCTTTGCTTTAAGGGAAGTGCTGTTAATGCAGTAAAAGCGATACCTGGTAATTTAAAAGGATTTTTTAGTGCTTTAACAGGGTCAGATCTAAGGTTTACCAGTTGTTCAACTTTAGGCAGGCTATCGCGAAACATGAATTTGGAACGTTCTAATGTTCCAAACAAATTGGAAACAGCAGGAAATTTACTTCCCTTAACCTTCTCAAAGTACAATGCCGGTCCTTGCTGCTCATACACCCTTAGATGTATTGCAGCCATTTCAAGGTAAGGATCAACTTCTTCTTTTATCCTGATTAAATGCCCATGCTTTTCAAGATCGGCAACACAGTCTGCTAAACTTTTATATCCCATTACATGCCAAAGATATTAAAGAACTTGATATTTAAAGGCAACTTGATATCCAAAGATATAGTTATGCTATGATACAAATCGTCATCTCGACAACAGGAGAGATCTCTTGAAAACGCACAGTAGCTGTGAAGCAAACGGGCATAACCAAGGGATCTCTCCTGTTGTCGAGATGACGAGATGGGGATTATTTCTTGCCTGCAAATGAACGAAGCATCCAGGTATTTTTTTCTTTGAACTGCATAAACCTGTTTACCATATCGTTAGATCCGTCATCGCCGGCTTTATCGGTTGCTTCAAGGAGTTCGCGTTCTATTTCGATTAGTTTAGCCATATCGTCCAGAACGGCATCCACCATATCCAAATCCTTTAAGCCTATGGTATCAATTTCTTTTATCGCAGATTCTTTAATATAGTCAGCGAAACGACTATGAGGTGGTTTCCCAAGTGTCAAAACACGTTCAGCAATCTCATCAATTGTAAGTTGCGCATTGGTATATAACTCCTCAAATTTTATGTGCAGTGTAAAAAAATTCTGGCCCTTAATGTTCCAGTGGCATCCTCTTAATTTCTGATAATGAACGTGGTAGTTTGCTAAATAATCGTTAAGCATATCTACAACGGGTTTTACTTTCTTTTCATTTAAACTGATTTCTTTTGCGTCCATAGTATTTATTTTTTTATTTTGTCGCCCTTAACAGGAATTGAAAATATAACAATACCTAATTAAAATGGTTTGAAAAATGTTCTTAAACATACAATAGTAAATCATAAGCAACGTTTATAGTATCAATTCAGGGGTTATTTTTATTATTCGTATAATTGCGAAATTACTTTATCAGAAAATTAATGTATAAATATTATATAGTATCATTCTTTGCCGTACTTCTTAGTTTTTCAGCTGCTAAAGCAAACACCAGGGATTCAATTGGGGTTGAAAATTACAATGGTAAAAAATTGATCATCCATAAGATTGTCGCAAAAGACACCTATTACTCATTAGGAAGAAGATATAACGTTGTTCCTAAGTATATTATGACTTTTAATGACAACAAGTACCTTCAAATTGGTGTAATCATTAAAGTACCTACTGACATCCCATTTAACGGAAATCCGACTGCTACTGCAAGCACTAAAGAAACCGCAACGCCCGCAGTTACTGACACGCCTACCGAGGGCAATCTTATAGAACATGCCGTTCAGAAAAAAGAAAACCTTAATATGCTTGCCGAAAAATACGGCACTACTGTAAACGAAATCAAAAGGGTTAATAATCTTCGTTCAATAAACTTACAAATTGGTCAGATACTAAAAATCCCTGCTACAAAATCTCCGGATGGAACACCATTGGCAACTGTAGATCCTGAAAAGATCAACACACCACCGGTTGAAAATACACAAAAGGATCCTGTGGCCGTTGTGGTAAAAAAAGACAGCATAAAGCCTCAACTGCCAATCCAAAAACCTGCAGCAGTTAAGCCAGATACTTCAAAGCCCGCCACTTCAAAACCAGATTCTACGAAGCCAGATTCGGCAAAACAAGATAACGGGCCGTTATTGATTCATACAGTTGCATCAAACGAAACGATGTATTCTATCGCAACACGATACAAGTTAACAATGGATCAGTTAAAGGCTAAAAATAACCTGACAGACAATTCATTAACTGTTGGTCAGAAATTATGGATCAGGGGTCAATACCCTGTTACTCCGCAAGAGCCTGAACACCCTCTTGACACCCTAAATTCCATCAAAGATCCATCATTAAAATATGCGGCAAGCAGGTATGGCTTAAACCAGATCGACGAAAAAGGTACCGCCGTATGGATTTCTGATACTGATCTCGATCCTACTAAAATGTTGGTTTTACACCGCACAGCTCCAATTGGTACCGTAATGAAAATTACCAACCCAATGAGCAACAGATCAACCTTTGCAAAAGTTGTTGGTAAATTTTCTGAAAATGAGTCTACAAAAGATGTTATAATTGTAATGACTAAAGCAGTTGCTGATGCACTGGGAGCTTTAGACAAAAGATTTTATTGCAATTTAACATACGGCGGACAAGAGAATGAACAATAATAAGCCCTTTATTATCGGTATTGCGGGTGGTAGTGGATCCGGTAAAACCTTCTTTTTGAATTGTTTCCTACATCATTTTAAAAATGATGAGGTAACATTAGTTTCACAGGATGATTATTACATCCCGGCGGGTGAAATGACTCAGGAAGAGAATAAATTATACAACTTTGATCTGCCATCAACCATAGATGATCAGCAGTTTCTGCTTGATATTAAGAAACTCTTAAAAGGAGAAGTTGTTTATAAGAAAGAATACAATTTCAATAATCCATTAGCAATAACCAAAATACTGGAAATTAATCCTGCTCCTATTATCATTGTTGAGGGGCTTTTTATCCTCCATTTTAAAGAAATTGCTGCCCTTCTGGATCACAGGATTTTTGTTGAGGCAGAAGAATCTGTGGCATTAGACCGCAGAATTAAACGCGATGGTATGGAACGCGGATACCCTGAAGAAGATGTGGTTTACAAATGGCACAATCATGTGGTTCCTGCTTACAAAGAGTTCTTATTGCCTTACAAAGGCGAATGTGATCAGGTTATTATAAACAATCATGACACACCTGATGACATCATCAAAATAACCGAAGAGATCTCGGTAGATCTGAAGGTAAAATATTGCAAGCATAAACAGGCCGAATAAGCCTGTTTATGTTAAATTAATCCAATATCATTTCGGGCGCGTTCTCATCAGCGAACAGTTTACCAGCAGTGGCCTGTTTGATGTAATCAACACTCACTCCCGGAGCCCTTTCTACTAATCTAAATCCACCTTCAGGTAATATATCTAATACGGCCAATTCTGTTACCACTTTTCTTATGCAGTTTACTCCTGTAAGCGGTAAAGAACATTTTGGTAATAGCTTACTTTCACCGGCTTTATTTACGTGCTGCATGGCAACAATAATATTCTTTGCAGAAGCAACAAGATCCATTGCCCCTCCCATCCCTTTCACCATTTTACCTGGTATTTTCCAATTGGCTATATCACCATTTTCTGATACCTCCATGGCTCCTAATATCGTCAGGTCAATTTTCTGGCTTCTGATCATTCCAAAACTCATTGCCGAATCAAATATGGAAGATCCGGGTAAGGTAGTAATAGTTTGTTTACCGGCATTAATTAAATCGGCATCCTCTTCTCCTTCAAAGGGAAAAGGCCCCATACCCAACAAACCATTTTCAGATTGAAGCACCACATTAATTCCTTGGGGGATAAAATTAGCCACCAACGTAGGGATGCCAATTCCTAAATTCACATAGTAACCGTCTTTTATTTCTTTTGCGATACGTTTCGCAATACCATTCTTATCGAGCATATCAATATATTATAGAATTAATTTCTTGGTCTAACCGTACGTTGTTCTATTCTTTTCTCGTAGTTAGCCCCCTGAAAAATACGGTGTACATAAACGCCGGGAGTATGAATATGATCCGGATCGAGCACTCCGGGTTCCACAAGTTCTTCCACCTCAGCAATCGTAATTTTTCCGGCCATAGCCATTACGGGGTTAAAATTGCGACTGGTAGATCTAAAGATCAGGTTTCCTGCAGTATCACCTTTCCAGGCTTTTACTAAGGCAAAATCAGCATCAAAAGCATACTCCATCAGGTAATCTTTTCCGTTAAAATTTCTGGTCTCCTTACCTTCGGCAACCTCGGTACCTACACCTGCAGGAGTAAAAATGGCCGGCATGCCATATCCCGCTGCCATGCATCTTGTAGCCAAAGTGCCTTGAGGAATCAATTCTACTTCCAACTCACCACTTAACAACTGACGCTCAAATTCGGCGTTTTCCCCTACATACGACGAGATCATCTTTTTAACCTGATGCTGCTGCAACATCAAGCCAATACCAAAATCATCCACACCGGCATTGTTTGATATACAGGTTAATTCTTTAACCCCTTTTCTTACCAGAGCGGCAATACAATTTTCGGGTATTCCACACAAACCAAAGCCTCCAAGCATTAAAGTACTACCGTTTTTTATGTCACTGATGGCTTCATCAGCACCTGCTACGACTTTGTTTATCATACTAAAAGTTTTGTTACTAAATTATATTATAAATTGTGTTAGAACCAAACTATTTCGCTATTTCTATAATTTTATCATCATTGCCGTTGCTACTTCCAATATACACCTTACCATCCGGACTCATGCAAATGGCCCTTAGCCTCCCGTAATCATTTACAAGATAATCTTTACTGGTCTCAACCTTATCACCGTCTGCATCGAGTTTTAGCTGAGTTAATTTAGAGGCCTTTAAGCTAACCAGCAGTAAAGAGTTTTTCCACTCAGGGATAAGATCGCCACTGTAATAAGTTAAGCCGCTGGTGGCTATCGTAGGTGTCCATGCTTGAATTGGCTCTACCACATTATGGGCTGTGCAAAATGTTTTTTCAGCATCTTTGTTGCAATAACCCTCAACATTTGGCCAGCCATAATTTCGTCCTTTTTTAATGATGTTAACCTCGTCATCGTTATTAGGACCATGCTCTGATTCGTATAACTTTCCATTAGCCAGCCCCAAACCTTGCGGGTTTCTATGCCCCAAGCTCCATACGCGGCTACCCGCAACTGGGTTATCGGCAGGAATTGACCCGTCAAGATTTACCCTGAGTATTTTGCCCGACAAAGAATTCATGTTTTGTGCATTATCAGCCTCACTTGCATCACCGGTAGTAATCAGGAGTTTTTTATCTGCTGTAATGAGCAGCCTGGAGCCATTATGGATAGATGCTGCCGGAATCTGATCAAGAATAACCAGAGGCGAATTCAGGGTGCCGTTTGAGTAAGTAAACCGAACTACTTTCCCTTTATAATTTGAGCCGTAATCATAAACTACATATACCCATGGATTGGCTTCAAAGTCGGGATTTAGGGTCATACCCAGCAAACCACCTTCACCTTTTGATACCACCTCGGCAATAGTATGAAGCGCCGTTACAGCACCTGTTTCCGGATTTACTCTGCTAATTTTCCCTGAACGTTCGGTAATCCACAATTGCTTATCAGGCCCATAAACAACCTCCCATACATGTGAAAGTCCTGTGGCTAAAACTTTGGTTTTAATAGCAACATCACCAGGATTCTGCGAGTCTCCGGATTTGTTTTTCTTACAAGAAGAAACGCTCATAAAGAGCGCGAACAAACTTACGATTAATACCTTCATAGGATGTCTTTTTCTCATACAACATCCTAAATGTAAATAAGTTTATCTAATTGAAATAAACATAAGTGATGCCATCGCCACCTCTATCTGCATGCTCATCTTCTACCCTGTTTACCTGGCTATATTTCTTTAAATATTCACGAATCAGCTTCCTTAAAATGCCATCACCTTTTCCGTGGATGATCTTTATAAAAGGAAAGCCAAGCATGATCGATTTATCAAGATATTTTTCCACTTCATGCAAGGCATTTTCGCCACGCATACCACGCAGGTCAAGCTCAGCAGTGAAACTCGATATCGCTTCAGAAATACTGCCTGTAAATGAGTTATTCTGAACTGCTTTTTTAGCCTGTTTGTTGCTGATTTTCTGAACACGGTTTTTCTTCAGTACAGAACGAAGGTCGCCCAATGCAACTACCAGGTTATCACGGTTTATCTCAAGAACCTGCCCCATAGTTTCGCTATTGTTTAGCTGTACCCAGTCGCCCACTTCAATAGGCGTATTACTAATCACTGGTACTTCAGGCTTTTTCTCTTCCTTTACATGATTCTGCACCAATACCTTTTGCAGGTTTTGTCTCAATTCTTTGGTTACTACCTTATCTGCCTTGCTTTCTTTAATCTCTGCTATGGTATTCTCAACGAGTTTATTGGCATTTCTAATAATCGCCTGAGCTTCGAGCTTAGCTTCTTTGATCAGTACTTTCTTGTTCTCATCCAGAAACAGTTTAAGCTTCTCGTTTTCTGCGACAAGGTTTTTCACCTTATTCTGTTGATTGGAAAGATTAACTTTTGTATCGTAGATCTGTTTCTTTTCACGTTCCAGATCGACAAGCAAACTATCTATCCTGTTTTGATTGGTACCGGTTTTAGCCCTGGCAAGTTCCAACACCTCTTTTTGCAAACCAATGTTTTGTGCAATCTCAAAAGCATAAGAACTTCCCGGTTTACCAATTTCCAATACGTACATTGGTTTCATCTTGTCGTTATCAAACAACATGGAAGCATTTTCTAAGCCTGGGGTATTACCAGCAAAAAGCTTTAGGTTAGAGTAGTGGGTGGTAATTACCCCTCTCACTTTTTTATTGTTCAACACTTCCAAAACAGCCTCTGCCATAGGCCCGCCAAACTGAGGATCTGTGCCCGTTCCAAACTCATCAATTAAAACAAGCGATTTAGGCGTAGCATGGGCAACAAAATACCTCATTTTAGTAAGGTGAGCACTGTAAGTACTCAAATCACTTTCTATCGACTGGTCATCGCCGATATCGGCAAATATCTGATCAAATATACCTACCTCACTAGATTCATGAACTGGAATCAATAAACCTGATTGTACCATTAACTGTAATAGACCTACAGTTTTCATACAAACAGATTTACCTCCGGCATTGGGCCCTGATACGAGCACAATCCTCATGTTCTCATTAATATGAAAATTTAAAGGAACAACGGTTTTCTTATCCTCTTTAAAGGAAAGGTACAGTAAAGGGTGGCGTGCATTAACCAACTTAGTCTTGGCTTCCTTTATTAGAACCGGCATATCGGCCTCAACATCTATAGCGAACAGCGCTTTTGCACGGACAAAATCTAACTTAGTAAGGAAACCATGGTACGACAATAATAATGGTGTATATGGCCTCAGATCATTTGTGAGCGCTATTAAGATCTTTATAATCTCCCTGCGCTTGTCAAATTCCAGATCCCTAAGCTTATTGTTTAATGAAAATACCTCTTCTGGCTCTATGTATACCGTTTGTCCGCTAGCCGATTCATCATGAATAAAACCTTTCAGTTTCCTTTTATTTTCGGCAAGTACCGGTATACACATTCTGCCATCACGTATGGTTAAGCTACCATCGGCAACCCAATTATTACTAATTGCCTGCTTATAAATAGAGTCCATTCTCTTCCTTACGTCCTGCTCTGCTTTTGCGATCTCTCCAATTATATTTTGAAGTGCAACAGAAGCGTTTGGCTTTATCTTTCCTTTCGGATCCAGTACAGATTCTATGCGTTTAAGTATATTCTTTTCGACAGGCAGGTGCTCAAACAGCGCCTCCAGATTAGGGTATACTTCTTTTCTTTCATCAAAAAACCTCAGTACAGAAAATACAGTTTGTAAAGAGGCGTACATTTGGTGCAGCTCATCCTCTACAAGATAAGTGCCCTCCACTCTGATCTTATCGGCCAGAGATTTTATGTCGAAAAATGTACTGATTTGCAGCGGTTCCTGGTTCTCGAGGATACTTTTAAACTCATTTGTTTGTCTCAAAAACTTATTGATCTGATCAAACTTGGTCATCACCTGCATTTTGCCCACCATTTGCTGCCCCATAGGGCTCAGACAGTGTGCGTAAATAAGTTGTTTTACCTCATTAAACCCCAAACGCTCTAAACAATTCTCCGGATATAACATTCCTATTTCTATCTTATTTTTTATTAATAGTCTTCTTTAATAATTCTCTGGCCTTTATAGAGTCTGCCCTCTTTTTCCTGGCAGCCTTCCTTAAAACAGCTTTTGCTTTTTTGGTTGAATCCACTTTTTTAATAGAATCAGCCTTTTTAACTGCAATAACTTTCTTTAACGAGTCGGCCTTAAATTTAGCTCGTTGTGGTGCAGTAACTTTTTTCAAAGAATCTGCACGCTTCACAGAGTCGGCCTTAAACTTAGCTTTAACAATTTTAGCTGCCTTGGCTTGCACCAATGAATCTGCCTTTACCAAAACGTTCTTTTGCTTGGTTAATCCCTTGGTTACCTTATCATAGATGCCATCTAATACTTTCGGATGCTGACTATAGTAAGCCATACTTTTACCGTAAAGGGCCGAATCTATCTCGTATCTTTTATAAATGCCATTATAATAAGCCGCAGCGATAGTTCTTGACGTATCGATGTTAGGTATGGTAGTGATGTAAGCATCCACAATATGAATGTCGTGCAATACCAGGGCCATTTTATCAGGCTGAATAATATCGGAAGGAATACCTGGCTTACAGCCTGCAACGAATAAAAAAAGGAAGGCTGTGTATATAAAGTTCTTCATTATGGGCTAAAACATCATTATTTCTTAGACAAAGTTCGCTAAGGTTCTTATTTTTACCAAAAATACTGATAAATGAGTATAGCAGATAACTTATTAGAATATAAAAGCGAATTAGATAAGACACAGGTTGAGTTAATAGCCGTATCTAAATACCAGGAGCCCGCCGCAATTATGGAAGCCTACAATGCCGGGCAACGCGTTTTTGGCGAAAACATAGTTCAGGAACTGGTTGACAAACAAGCACAATTACCTACAGATATTGAGTGGCATCTTATTGGTCATCTGCAAACCAACAAGGTAAAATACATTGCCCCTTTTGTAAAACTGATCCACTCGGTTGATAGCCTGAAGCTATTAATTGAAATAAATAAACAAGCCGTAAAAAATAAGCGGGTAATAGACTGTTTACTTCAAATTTATATTGCCGATGAAGACACCAAATTTGGTCTTGGTTTTGATGAGGCTATTGAACTGCTTAGGTCTGAAGAATTTGCTACACTTAAAAACGTACGTATTGTAGGTTTAATGGGAATTGCAAGTAACAACGCCACAGAAAAACAGACTCTTGATGAGTTCATTGAGTTAAAAGTTCTTTTTGACGGTATTAAAGTTAGCTTTTTTAGAAAAGATGACTACTTTAAGGAAGTATCTATGGGTATGTCTGGCGATTACAAACTTGCAATTGAAGCAGGTAGCACAATGGTAAGAGTTGGCAGCAGTATTTTTGGTAAAAGGAAGATTAAACATTACAAAACAGAATGAGCATTACAATAAGAGTTGCTGAGCGAGAAGATTGTCCGAGATTATTGGAATTAATTAATGAACTGGCTCTTTATGAAAAAGCGCCGGAGGAAGTAACCGTAACCATAGAAGAATTTATGGATGCCGGTTTTGGCGAAAACAAAGTATGGAAAGCTTTTGTTGCTGAGGATAACAATAAAATTATTGGCTTTGCCTTATACTATACCCGCTACTCGACCTGGAAAGGCTGCCGCTTATACCTTGAAGATTTCATTGTAACTGAAGAATACAGGGGGAAAGGCGCAGGTAAGCTCCTTTTTGAAACGGTTATACAGGAAGCAAAAGATAAAAACTACAATGGCATGGTTTGGCAGGTGCTGGACTGGAATGAGCCGGCAATTAATTTTTACAAAAAGTACGCTGCTGATATAGAAGCAGGATGGTTAAATGCATCCTTTTCGAAGGAACAAATTTCGAAGTAATATGAAGAAATTAGGATTATTTATTATCGCCATAGGTTTTATAGCTTGTCAGAGTGAGAATAAAACAAGCAATACTACCGACACTACAAGTGTTGTAACTACAGGAGACTCATTAACTTTTAAATACGATTCAGTAAAAGTTTACAGCAAAACCCCAGTATCTGTTGATAAAAATGTAACTGATACTTCTAAGGCAGTTATTTCGTATCCTTTATTTAATGATGAAAAAGTAAACCAGTTTGTTGAAACCAAAATAAAACTGACAGCAGATTCTGGCAAAAACTACAAAACATATAATGAATATGCTACCGATTTTATAAAAGGTTATGACGACTTTAGAAAATCTGAAAAGGATTACCCGCAAACCTGGTTCTTAGACATCAATGCTAAGGTTGTGAAACAAAAGCCAGGCTACTTGTCGCTGCTAAACACTTATGTAAATTATTCAGGCGGTGCACACCCTAACAGTGTATTTATCTACCTGAACTACAATCCGGCCACACATCAGGAAATCCTTTTAGATTCTTTAATTCAACCAGGTTCCCTGCCAAAACTTACTGCTGTGGCCGAAAAGATATTCAGAAAAAATGAAAAGCTTAGTCCTACTGCTAGCTTAAAAGATGGCTATTTCTTTGATAAGGATACGTTCAAACTGAATGACAACTTTACCATTACGGATCAAGGTTTAATGTTTCTTTATAATCCTTACGAAATCAAGGCTTATGCATATGGAAAAACAGAACTGGTTATTCCTTTTAGTGAGCTTAAAGAAATTGCTAAACCAAATTCATTACTTAGTCCCGCAAATTAATGGAAGTATACAAATTTGGAGGTGCATCAGTTAAAGATGCCGAAGGGGTAAGAAATCTGGCCAATATCATTAAAGAACGAAATCAAAAAAACAACCTGTTAATCGTTATTTCGGCAATGGGTAAGGTTACCAATAAGCTTGAGGATTTAACAAAAGCTTATTTAACGGGTCTTGAGGATACACATCAGATATTTGAAGAGGTAAAACAATTCCATTTCAACATCATTAGTGAGTTATTTCCAGACCACAGTAACCCGGTGTATAACGACGTGGCAAACTCATTCGTAGAGATAGATTGGTTAATAGAGGAAAAACCAGACGACGCAGCTGATTACATTTACGATCAAATCGTTTCAATCGGGGAAATCGTCTCGACCAAAATAGCTGCTGCTTACTTAAACGAAACAGGTTGTAATGTGCAATGGGTTGATGCCCGTAACTTTATCCATACAGATAACAATTACCGGGAGGCACAGGTAAACTGGGAAAAAACAGAGCAGGAAATACAGAAAAAACTGGCTCCTGTTTTAGAACAATATATTGCAGTAACCCAGGGATTTATTGGCAGCACAAGCGAAAACTTTACCACAACTCTTGGTAGAGATGGTTCTGACTATTCGGCCGCAATATTTGCTTCTTGCCTAAATGCAACTTCGTTAACCATCTGGAAAGATGTGCCCGGAGTTTTAAACGCCGATCCTAAATGGTTTGATGAAACGGAAAGAATTCCGCGTTTATCTTATCATGATGCAATTGAACTGGCCTATTATGGTGCAACTATTATTCACCCTAAAACAATAAAGCCGATTCAAAACAAGAACATCCCTTTATTTGTTCGTTCTTTTCTTGATCATAAGGCCGAAGGCACAGACATTACGGGAGAAAACAATCATCTTCCGGTTCCATCCTTTATATTTAAAGTAAACCAGGCGCTGATCTCTATTTTCCCTAAAGATTTCTCTTTCATCATAGAAGAAAACCTAAGTGATATTTTTAGTTTGTTCCATAAACACAAGGTAAAAATTACAACCATGCTGAATTCTGCAATCAGTTTTTCGGTAAGTTTTGATCATGATCCTAAAAAACTGGAAGCGCTGATAGCAGATCTTTCGCTGCACTATAAAGTTAAGTATAACACTGGCCTGGAATTGGTTACCATAAGATACTACAACCAGCAAACCATAGATAGGGTAACTGTTAACAAAAACATCCTACTGGAAGTTAAAAGCAGGTATACCTGTCAAATTGTAATGAGGGACAAGACAACAGTTGAATAGACATGTTTTAGATAGCGAGGTTCAGGAGTACGTTAACAATCATTTAAATGATGATGTACACAAACTCGCTATGTCTAAAAGTCCGTTTAAGGATGTTGATTCTAAAGCGCTTGCTAACCAGATTGCGGCAAAAAACAAATCGGTAAAAAAATTGCCTACCTGGTATAAAACGGATTCCATTTATTACCCTGCCCTACTTTCCATTGAGCAATGTTCATCGGAAACCACAGCAACATACAAATCAGCGTTAGCTATTGGCGACAGCTTAATAGATCTTACTGGAGGCTTTGGGGTAGATAGTTATTACTTTGCAAAAACCGTTAAAAGCTTAACACATTGCGAAATCAATGTGGATCTTTCTGAAATAGCTGCTCATAATGCAGTAATGTTGGGACAACTAAATATTAAATGCCTGGCTGTGGATGGTATTGCGCTACTGGAAAAAACCGATGAAATCTTTGATACGATTTACCTGGATCCTGCAAGAAGAAGTTCGGCAGGCAAAGTTTTTATGTTAAAAGACTGCACTCCGAATGTGGTTGAGCATCTGGAATTACTACTTTCCAAATCAAAACGCATCATTATTAAAACAGCACCGTTATTAGACATTACGGCTGGTTTAAAGGAGCTAAGCAATGTTTCTGAAGTTCATATTATAAGTGTAAAAAATGAGTGCAAAGAACTGTTATGGATTATTGACAGCGACAGATCTGCGCAGCAACCAAAAATAACAGCAGTTACCCTAAACGAATCTCAAAAGGAATTCTCCTTTTTTAAAGGTGAAGAAGAAACAGAGGTTGAATTGCTAAACGAAACTCCTTCTGGCTATCTGTATGAACCAGATACAGCACTGCTTAAAAGCGGAGCCTTTAACCTGATAGCTGCAAGGTTTCGGTTAAAAAAGCTACATCATCAAACACAGTTGTATGTTTCAGATCATTTGGATTCCTCCTTTCCAGGCAGAATTTTTAAGATCAACAGTCTCTTATCTTCCAGTGATCTTAAAAAAGAAAAGTCGCCGAGGGGAAATGTTATTGCCAGAAACTATCGGGATAAGGCGGAAAACCTGGTAAGGAAATACAAAATAAAGCCTGATCACAACAAGTTCTTTGTTTTTACACAAGGTGCTAATCATGATTATCTAATAATAGATGCCGAAATAATGCAGCACTATTAAATTTTAGGTTTAGTTATTTCAATAATTCGTTCTAAAAAAATGATCGATTTAATTTAGCTTTATGCTAACGAAATAATCATAACCAAATTTTTCCTGATCATGAACCAATTAACGCTCATTCTCTTATCTCTATTTATTTCAACTGCGGTTTTATCTCAGGATAAAAGCAAGATTAACGGCCTAATCTCTGAAGGGGTTAAACTCCATGACGCCGGTAAATTTGAAGAAGCTATCTTAAAATATAAAGAAGCATTACAATTAGATCCGGATAATTCTACCGCGAATTATGAAATTGCCTATACACTATTTAGCAATAAATCGGCTAAAGATGCCATCCCGTATCTGAATAAAATAATTGAAGAGAATCCGTCTAATTCAGGCAGTGCATACGACATGTTAGGAAGTATTTATGATACACAGGGGCAGAAAGATAAAGCCATTGAATATTATAAACGCGGCATAAAAGCGCAGCCAGAATATCAGGGCCTATATTATAATCTTGCCATAACCTATAGTAGCCTCGACAAAAATGAGGAGGCATTACAAAATGTAACCAAAGCTTTGCAGCTAAATCCAAAACACGCAAGTAGCCATCGCTTATACGCATTAATAAACATGGCCGAACCAAGTAAAAAAATTGCTGCACTTCTTAGCTACTGTAATTTCCTGATACTGGAAGCTACCACTCAACGCTCGACTAAAGCTTTTCAGGATGTTAAATCAATTCTCAATTCAGGGATTACCAAAACAACCGGAGTAAACAACATTACGATCAATCGTAATCCCAACGAAAAGGATCCCGACGTAGGTGCAGCAAGCCTGGCCATATCAATGGCTTCGCTGTCGCCAGGATTGGCTGGTTTGTCGGAAGCAGATCAACTAGAACTACAGCTTAAAACAATTTTTGGTATTACCGGGGAACTTTCTGAAAAGAAAAAAGAAAAGGATTTTTTCTGGTCTTTTTACGCTGATTATTTTTACAAACTATCTAAATCAGAATTTATGCCATTAATCGCGCGCATTATTAGCTTTACTTCCAATCAGGAAGAAAAGAGAAAATGGATAAAAGAACATGAACAGCTTTTAACGGATTATTCAGTTTGGGAATCTGCAACTCCGCGCAATTGATACCTTCAATAGCCTAATCAAAAAGAAAGCCCCGGAATACTTATATTCCGGGACCTCATCACCCTCACCCATCACCTTTAATTGTGGTAGATACTCCCTTAAAAAAGAATATTAACTATTCATTTTTAAGCATTTACGTAGTTAGGCGATAAATGGTTGCCGCCATGATGCGGAATTACTTTGAGATGACGAAAGCCTATTCAGCGGCTAATATTTTAATATCTTTTATCTCCAGTATTGATTTAGAATATCCTTTAAGAACACTATTAATCATAGCTTGTCCAACCTCTTTTAAAGTGCTTACCTGGCCTGGTATTAGCAAGCGGAGCAAAGGATATAATGATGCTATAACCTGATAAAGCCCTTTAACATTTACCTGACCTGGGGTAGGCTTCATGAAACCCGGACGAAAATTATATACATTTTTAAATGGCAACTTCATTAAAGCATTCTCAGTTTTACCTTTTACACGTGCCCACATCACTCTTCCTTTTCCGGAACTATCCGTGTGACTACCGGATATATGGCTGAAAACCATCCCAGCATTAAGAAGAACAAGTTTATTTGCCAGGTGCATCGTAGTGTCATAAGTAATGTAACTATATTCCGCTTCCTTCATCCCATTTGAACTTATGCCTGCGCAATAAAAACATGCATCATAACCAGTTAACTGATCTTGTATGCCATCAATATTGAAAAAATCTGGCACAATGCATTCTTTTAATTTGGGATGCTTCTGACCGCGATAAGGTTTACGTCCAATTGCAAGTACTTCTTTTACCTTCGGATGCGACAGGCATTCTAATAATACGCCTTCGCCTACCATACCGGTAGCTCCTGTAATGATCACTTTAATTTCCATTTATTCAGTTACTAATTTTAGTGCCCATACAAAGCTTAGGCCGGCTTGCATAAAATTACAATTCCAAACTAAAGCACAAGCATTCTTTGCGAACAATTTTAACATTCTTTAACATACTTTAACATTCCCAAATCCGCTAACTTTCAATGTTTTAGTTATTTTTACTATTAAGAAAATTACCCTCAAACTATGAACCACTATCAAAAAATTAACAATCTTGTAGGATTTCTGCTTTTTCTGATTGCAGGAGTGGTCTACTGGCTAACCATGGAACCAACCGTAAGCTTTTGGGATTGCGGAGAATTCATTTCCGCAGCCGATAAATTACAAGTAGGTCACCAGCCTGGCGCCCCTTTATTCCTGATGATAGGAAAGCTATTTTCTTTGTTAGCTGCAGGTGACGTAACAAAAATTGCTTACTGGATGAACTTCAGCTCAGTAATTTTTAGTGCCGCCACAGTTATGTTTCTTTATTGGACCATCACCCTGATTGCCAGTAAGCTATACAAACAGGAAAAAACTACCGCGGATGTGCTAACCGTTGTTGCTACAGGTGTAGTTGGTGCTTTGGCATTTACCTTTTCAGATACATTTTGGTTTTCGGCAGTTGAGGCCGAGGTATATTCACTTTCTATATTATTTACAGCCCTTGTATTTTGGGCAATTTTGAAATGGGAAAGTAAAACAGACGACCGCTGGCTGGTACTAATTGCATTTGTAATTGGATTATCTATTGGGGTCCATTTATTAAGTTTGTTGGCCATTCCAGCTGTAGTACTCGTTTATTATTTCAAAAAAACAACAAAGCCAACCACCTTTGGTATCATTAAAGCAATAGGTGTTGCAGGGCTTATATGGGTAATAGTTCAGTTCGTTATTATCCAATATTTTGTATTGCTTGCAGCAAGGTTCGATTTGTTCTTCGTAAACACACTGGGCTTTGGATTTGGATACGGCGCCATAACATTTATACTGCTTTTGGCGGCCAGTATTACCTACGCCATCTACTACTCAATTAAGCATAAAAAGTACAATCTTAACCTCAGCATGATCTGCCTAACATTTGTATTGTTTGGCTTTAGCTCTTACTTTTTAATCATTATAAGAGCAGATGCGAAGCCAAGCTTAAACCTTTCGAATCCTGATAATGCTTTTGCTTTATATGGTTATTTAGGACGTACAAATTACGGTCAAACGCCCCTTTTATACGGACAAACTTTTGATGCCAAACAAATTGACGGCAAAGAAACTTATACCAAATACAGAAAAGGAAAAGATAAATATGAGGTTTCAGGAAGAGGTATAGATGTGGAATATGACAAGAATTTATTGTTTCCAAGAACATATAGTGACAAACCAGATCACATAAACTTTTACAAGCAGTGGTTAAATCTTGCTGACGGAGAAACCCCTTCTTTTGCCCAAAATTTAAAGTTCTTTGCATCATACCAGGTAGGTTTTATGTACTGGCGCTACTTTTTCTGGAATTTTGTTGGTCGACAAAATGACAATCAGGGTCAGGGAGGCTATAGCGAAGGGAACTGGATAACCGGAATTAAATCGCTGGATGCTATACGATTGGGAAGCCAAACCAACCTGCCACCAAGTATTGTTGACAATGAAGGATTTAACAAATTTTACGGTTTACCCTTAATATTAGGTATTGCGGGTTTATTCTTTTTATACCGTAGAAACAGAAATGACACCCTGGTAATTACAACACTTTTCTTATTTACTGGTCTGGCTATTATTGTTTATTTAAATCAAGATCCCAGACAAGTAAGAGAAAGGGATTATGCTTATGTAGGTTCCTTTTATGCCTTCGCTATCTTTATTGGCTTCGGGGTATTTGCTATCAGGGAGTGGTTATCGCGCTTTAATGCGCCTAAATTGAGCCTTATGGTGGCTTCGTTGGTTGGCTTATTGGCCGCACCTGTAATTATGGGTGTTCAGGGTTGGGGCGACCATAACCGTTCTGGCAAAGCAACTGCCTTAGAGTGGGCAAAAAACTATCTTAACTCTTGTGCTCCGAACGCCATATTGTTTGTGACCGCGGATAACGATACGTTCCCTTTGTGGTATGCACAAGAGGTTGAGGGTATTCGTACCGACATACGGGTTGTAAATATTCAATATCTTTCTGATGATGCATATATCAATCAAATGAAATTGAAGCTGAATAAATCCGCAGCTCTGCCTATTACTATGCCAACAGAGAAGTATGTAAATGGTGTTAGAGATTATATTCGTTATTATGATTACGATTTAAAAGACAGTGTGGAGCTAAAAGATCTTTTAGCAGTATTGACTTCAGATAATAAGGAGGATAAACTTCCACTATCGGATGGAAGTTACGTGAATTTCTTGCCTAGCCAAAACTTCAAATTAACGGTAGACTCAGATCAATTGGTAAAAACGCATACCATTTCAGCTAAAGACAAAGACAAGGTTACACCTTTGATGGAGTGGAAATACAATAAAGATATCATGTACAAATATGATCTGGCTTTACTGGATATCATTGCAAACAACAATTGGGAAAGGCCAATATATTTTGAATCAAATGTATCTGAAGATACTTATGCAGGTTTAGGCAAATACCTATATCTTGAAGGATATGCGCTGCGTTTATTGCCTTTCAAAACTGATCCTAAGGATACACGCGATAAAATGGAGAAAACCAATAGCGATCCGATGTACGATAACCTAATGAATAAATTTGATTTTAAAAGCTTTAAAACTGCAAAATACATTGATCCGGAAAGCAGAAGAGTTGCCCAAAGTTCATGGAGTGTTTCGAACTCGCTTACTACAAACCTTTTCATGGAAGGAAAAACAGATAAGGCACGCAACATTTTAGTTAAAAGCGTTAAAGAGATTCCTCTTAAAAATTATTCAGTTGACGATACCATAAACAGGTATCAGACCATCCAAAATATGTATGCCTTAAATGAAACTAAGGCCGCTAATGAATTGACAAATGAAACATTTGAATTTTTAAATAAAGAGCTGACTTATATTGCTTCTTTAGAACCGAAACGGTTTAACGCTTACGGAAGAGATATTCAGGTAGGCATGTATGTTTTAAGCAACCTGCACAGAATGGCTGTGGGTTACAAGCAAACTGAGCTTAGTGATAAGATCGCCAAAAAGTTTGAAGAACTGCAAGCTAAGTTTAGTTAATTCGCTTCGTCCTTTAGATTTGACCAGTGGTCTAGAACCTAAAAAACAATTGTTATTAAGTGTTACGCTTAATTCCTCAGCTATACAGAATTTTGTAGGAATAATGCCTAACCACGGCAGCGGCGAATTATCAAGTCGTCAAGGTTTTTATGCCTA